>DJRK01000028.1 GCA_002440065.1 Atopobium sp. UBA6362
TACGGGTGCAGTCGGGCGTCGTGACGCCTTGGGCGGCGCGCCGCCACTCCCTCTGCAGGAAACCCTTGGAGACACCGGGCGACGTATGGTCCCAGGGAAGTCGCGCGTCGACGGGGAACTCCTCGCAGGCGATGTCCTCGAGGTCGTAACCGCAGGCCTCGGCGGCCTCGCTCCAGCGGTCGTAGGAGAACTCGCTCGTCCATGCGTCGAAGCGGCACCCGCGCCGCCAGGCCTCGAGGATGAGTCGGAATCCGTCGCGGCCCATCTTGGAGAGGGCGCCTTCCACGAGCGAGGTCGAGGAATCATGGTATGAGATGCGCACCCCGCGGTCTTTGCACGAGTGAAGAAGGAGCTGCTGGCGCCGCCTGACCTCCTCTGGGGCGAGCTGGCCGGCCCACTGGAAGGCGGTGTAGCTCTTGGGGACGAAGACCGCGACCGAGATGGACACGGTGACGCCGCTCTTCACGCCGCGGCCCACGACCTCGCGGCCGATCTCGAGCACGCGCTCCGCGGCACGGACGATCCCGACGACGTCCTCGTCGGTCTCGGTCGGAAGGCCCATCATGAAATACAGCTTGCAACGGCGCCAACCCTGTTCAAAGGCGTTGCGGGCGGCGCGCTCGAGGTCCTCCTCGGTAACGTTTTTGTTGATGACGTCGCGAAGGCGCTGGCTGCCGGCCTCGGGGGCGAAGGTGAGGCCGCCCTTCTTGCCGCCGCCGACCGCCGCCGCCATCTCGACGCCGAAGGAGTCGAGGCGCTGCGACGGGATCGAGACGCGGATGCCGCGGTTCGAGAGGTCGGCGTGCATGGAGTTGAGCATCTGGGCGCACTGCGAGTGGTCGGTCGTCGAGAGCGACGTGAGCGAGACCTCGTCGTGCCCGCTCGCCAAAAGGCCGCGCTCCCCCGCCTCGACGACCTGCTCGGCGGGACGCTCGCGGACCGGGCGGTACGTCATGCCCGCCTGGCAGAAACGGCAACCGCGGGCGCACCCCCGCAGCACCTCAAGCGAGAGACGGTCTTGAACGATCCCCATGTAAGGGACGATCTTCTGTGGGATCGGGTCTGTCGCGGCGAGATCGGGAATCGCGTCCTTGACCACGACCTCCGGGGCGCCGTTACCCGGCTTGGGAACGGCGTAGCCCCAACGCGTCGACGTCTCGTCCTTCACGACGTCGTACAGCGACGGCACGTAGACACCGGGCAGGCGCGAGAGGCCGAGGAGTATGTCGGCGCGGGAAGCGCCCTCCTTCCTCATATCCCTGATGAGGGAGCACACGCGGACGATCGACACCTCGCCGTCGCCCAGAAGCACCGCGTCGAAGACGGGCGAGATGGGCTCGCAGTTCCAGACGGAAGGGCCCCCCGCGAGGATTACGGGGTCATCCTCGTCGCGCTCGGCGGAGGTGAGCGCGATGCCGGCGAGGTCCAAGGTCTCGAGGATGTTCGTGGCGACGAGCTCGTGGGCAAGCGTGAAGCCCACCGCGTCGAAGGAAGCCAGAGGGGCCGAGCCCTCGAGGGAGATCAGCGGGACGCCGCGCTTGCGCATCAGGGCGGAGAGGTCGGTCCAGGGCAGGTAGGCGCGCTCGCAGCTCATGCCCTCCTGGGCGTTCACGGTGTTGTAGAGGATGGACAGGCCCAGGTTGGGCTGCCCCACCTCGTAGACGTCTGCGTAAACGAGGCACAGGTGAAAGGGGCCGTCCTGCTCCTCGCACGCGCCCCACTCGTGGTCGAGATAGCGGGAGGGATACTCGACATGGGCGAGCAGGGGCTCGATCAAGTGGAAGAGGTTTTCTCGCTTTGCCTTCACGTAAGGCTCCTTTTGGGGTCACGGAATAGGGGGCGGCGCGCATGCGAAAGACGCGCCACGCGGAATAGGGGCGATCAGCCGATCGCGATGTAACAGGCGGAATCGGCAGCGGGGTCAAAGGCGTCGACATCGCCTGAGCATGCAGGCGAGGAAAGCCGCGGCATAAGCGGGGCGATCGGGGCAGGTCGTTCTCCGCTACCCGCGAAGCTCCGGCGAAGCTCGTCGACCAGGTCCTTGAGCGAATCCGCGCCTTCGAAGCGCGCCTGGGCAAGCCGGGCCGTGGCGACCGTGCCGAGAAATCCGACGCCGGATTTCGACACCCAGCCGAACCCGGGAAGGACGCCCGACGCCCCGCGGGCAATCCCGCGATAAACGAGACCGGCACCCACGACGCCCGCCATCTCGAGCGCACGAGAAACGCCCGCGCCCTCGCCGTATGCGGCGGCGATATCGAGCACGAGCTTGGCCTGGCTCACGCACATGATGGGGAAATCAGAGCCGGGGATGAGGGGAATCGCCCCCACGAGCGCGTTCTCGAGGGCCACCGGTGCGATCAGGGCAGAAACGACCGCGGGGCGGCAGCAAGGGAAGTTCGCAGCCAGCGCGACGGGGTTCCTCACGACGCCGGCGAGCCAAGCGCCCAGCTTGGCAGGCACGGCCGCGGGGTCGGAAGCGGCGACGGTATCGGGCCCGTCGTCAGGTGAGGAATCGACCGAGGACTCAACAAGAAAGGCGCAAGGGACGCCGGACTCCACGTACCAGCGCGAGAGCGCCGCAGCCCCGGGCTCGTCCGCGCCCGCACAAAGGAGGACGGCGTCTGGGGCGTCGGATGCGGCGGAAGGCGCCTCAATCCCGAGCACCTCCACGATCCCGCCCGGCCGCTCGGCCACGAGGGCGTCGCGCACGGCCTCGACCATGGGGCGCTCGAGCCCCGCACCCACATGAACGCGCAGGCGCACGGCCCCGTCCATGCGAGAGGACGACTCCTTGCCTGCGAGGAGAACATCGAGCAGGTCGCTAAAACCGACCTTGGAGCGCTTACCCTTCTTTGCGGAGGATGTGCCCGCCTGAGAGGAAGCACCGGATTTTGCACGAGCGCACATGAGGCGCCCCCTTTCGAGAGAGGCTAAGCGACCTTTTGGCGGTGACGCCAAACCGACTGGACCATCCCCACGGCCGTCAGCTGAACGACCATCGAGGACGAACCGAAGCTGATGAACGGAAGCGGGATGCCCGTGATCGGCATGATGCCTATGCACATGCCGATGTTCTCGAGGACCTGAAAGGTCCACATGGCGCAGCACCCCACGAGGACGAGCTTGGAGAAGGGGTTCTCGATCTTCATGGCCAAAAGCAGCGTGGCAAAGATCATCCACGCGAAGAGGGCGAGCAGGACGATCGCGCCCACGAAGCCGAACTGCTCGGCGAAGAGCGCGAAGACGAAGTCGGTGTGGGCCTCTGGGAGAAAACCGCTGCCGGCCTGCGAGGCATTGCCGATGCCCTTGCCGAGGAGCCCGCCCGAGCCGACCGCGATCTTCGCCTGCCGGAGGTTGTAGCCCGAGCCCGAGGGGTCGAGCGACTCGTCGATGAAGACGAGCAGGCGCTTGAGCTGGTAGTCCTTGAGGATATGGGGCATGCCGTCGGTCAGCGAGGACCAGATGACGCCCGCGACCGCGACGACGATGAGCGCGATCGTGGGGACGACCCATTTGCTGGGCGCACCTGAGCAGATGATGATGGCCGCGCCGGCGAAGAGGACCACGAGCCCCGTGCCGAGGTCGGTCACGACGAGCAGGCCGAGGGGCAGAAGGAGGGTCCCGCAGAGCTTCGCGTAGTCGGAGAACGTCTCGATCTTGCCGTTGTACTGGGCGCAGGCCCCCGCCATCAAGAAAATCGTCACGAGCTTGGCCGGTTCCGAGGGTTGGAACCTGAACCTGATCAGGGGGATCTGGACCCAGCCCTCCATGCCCTTCGCGGAATAGCTGAAGCCCGGGATGTGCGGCGCGATCATGAGAAAGCAATCGATGACGAGAAGGGCCGTCGTCATGTTCGCGAGCGCGCGGTAGTCGTAGCGCCACATGCCGAACGCGCACACGCAGCCGAGAGCGATGCCCACGAGGTGGCTCGGGAAGCGCGCCTCGGAGATCGTGAGGGAGGCGGACCAGATGGTGACCACGCCCACGATCACGAGAAGCGCCGCGGGGATAAGCTGCGAGAGGTAGAGGTTGGAAAGCGGGCCCGTCTTGCCGCCGACGGAGGCCTGTCCCTGCCCCTTGCCAGCGACCTTATCGGCAAGGCCGGAGAGGATCCCGCCCCCGGTACCCGGCCCCGTCATCTCTGATGCCATGCAATCCCCTCCTAATCGCTCGACTCGATGGACGCGCTCGACGTGTCCGGCTCACCGTAGATCTGACCCAAGACGTCGCGCGCGACGAGCATGGCGGTCGTGCCGCCCCAGTCGCCGCCGTCGACGTTTGCACAGACCACGTACTTAGGGTCGTCGGCGGGCGCGTAGCAGACGAACCAGCAGATGTTGCGGTTCGCCGCGGCCTGCTCGCCCGTCCCCGTCTTGCCGTGCACCTCGACCGTGAGGTTCGTCCAGTGCTCGGTCTGGCTCGTGCTCTCCTCGTAGATCATGCCCCTGAGGCCGGCGTCCACGAGATCGCGATAGGACTGGTCCTCATCGATGTTGCGGACCTCGCTCACGTTGTAGTCGATGACCGAGCCGCCGCCGAGCCCGCTCTTCACGCTCTTGAGCACGTGCGGCTTGTAAACCGGGCCCTTGTTGGCGATGCTGCAATAGGCCTGGGCGATCTGCAGGTTCGTGACGAGAAGGTCGCCCTGGCCGATCGCGATGTTGCAGTAGTCGCCGGGCTGCCACTGGCGGTCGGCGTCGGGTAGGTTCGAGAAGTAATCCCACTTCCAGGCGGCGTCCGGGACGCGGCCCGAGGCCTCGCTCGGCAGGTCGATGCCCGTGGCTGAGCCCAAACCGTACTCACGAAACGTCTCCTGCATGCCCTCCTTGTTCGAGGAGTTGTAGAAGCCCTTGCCGATCTCGTAGAAGACGACGTCGCAGGAATACGTGATGCCGCCCTGGAGGTCGATGCTGCCGTGGCCTTCCTTCTTGTGGCAGTGCATGCCGTACGCCTCGCCGAAGCCCGTCCACCAACCGGAGCAGTAATAGCCCGAACCCGTGGTGGCGATGCCGTCGTCGAGCGCGGCGAAGGTGGTGAAGGGTTTGATCGTGGAAGCAGACGGGTACTGACCCGAGATGGCCCGGTTCATCAGCGGGTAGTTGGAGCCCTCGCTCGTAAGGGAGTCCCAGTCCGACGTCGCGATGCCGCCGACGAAGATGGCGGGCGAGAACGTGGGGGCGCTCGCCATGGCGAGGACCTCGCCGTTCGTGCAGTCGAGGCAGACGACCGAGCCGCCCACGGCGTCGTAGCCGCGCTTCTTCGTGTCGGCGAGCATCTCCTCGAGGGAGGTCTCCGCCGCGCGCTGGATGTCGGAATCGATGGTGAGGACGACGTCGCTGCCCGACTGGGGGTCGATCTTCGTCGAGGTGTCGAGGACCTTGCCGTTGGAGTCGACGTAGACCGTCTGCTCCCCGCGGATGCCCTGAAGGACGCTCTCGTACATCGCCTCGACACCCGCCTGGCCCACGACGTCGCCGGACTTGTACTGAACGGCGCTGTCGTCGGTGGAAGAGGCCTCGAGCTGCTCGGAGGTCACGGTACCGGTGTAGCCCACGACGTGGGCAGCGAGGGAACCCTGCGGGTAGGCGCGCGTCGAGCGCTGCTGGACGGAAACCCCCGAGAAAGCCGCCGGGTGCTCGCCAAGATAGGCGACGACGCGGCGCGAGACGTCGGTCGAGACCGTGCGCACGCTCTGGGCGCCTTCCGAGGTGTCGATGACCTTGCGGTACACGGCCTGGCGCGGCATGCCGATGAGGTTGCCGAGGAGCTGCATCTCGATCTCGTCGTCCGCCACATCGGACTCGGCGACGACCGTGAGGCTCGAGCGGTTCGTCACGATCTCGACACCGTTGCGGTCGAGGATGCGGCCGCGGGGAGCTGCGGAGGTAACGGTACGGGTACGGTTGGACTCGGCCTCCTGGACGTACTCGTCGCTCGAGATGAGCTGCATGGACCACAGGCGCGCCACGAGGGCGGCGAAGACCGCGCCGATGGCGACGCCGAACCCCGCGAGACGGCTGGAGAAGGTCGACTCGGATGAGTTGTCTGAGCCGCCGGCGGCCCTCGGAGCGCCGCCGCCGATATCAAAGGTGTAATTCGCCTCGGAGCGCCCGAACACGATAAAGAGCACGATGAGGACCACCGCGAGGACGACGCAGACGGCCACGATAACCAGAGAAGTATCCATGCTCCTCCCCTACAGGCCCCTACGCGAGAAGTGGCCGCCGGAAAGCCCGGAGCCGCCCGCCTTCACGCGGGAGAAGTAGTACGCGAACGGGAGGAACGCGACGATCGTGAGGAACGCAGTGGGGACCGCGCGAAGGAAGAGCGCGTCCAGGATCGAGCTCGACTGGCCCACGAGCAGCATCGCGAGGCTGTAGACGACCGAGCACGCAAGGCTCGCCGCCGAGAAGGATACGACGCTCGCGGCAAAGTCGCCGGCCATGCGGTTGCGCTGCTCGGAACCCAGGATGTGTGAGGCCATGGTCAGGATGCCGGCCATGAGGCCGATGGGCCCTGTCGTGGACAGGTCGAAGAAGAGCCCCGCGCAAAAGCCCGCCACGACGCCTTGCGAGCCGCCGCGAGAAAGCGCGATGACGGCGGCGAAGACGAGCGCGAAGTTCGACCGCCCGTTTCCGAGCGCGATATTGGGGGCCAGGGCGAGCTGAAGCACCCCGCAAATAAGGGCAACGATGAGAAGCCCCTTCGTGTCGCGGCTTTTGTCGGCGATCTGCATGGGGCCTCCTAATCTTCTTCGCTCGCGTCGTTGTTTGAAGCCTGATTGTCGGCAGAAGAATCCGATGAGTCGGTGGAACCCGAGGTCGCCGACGCGCTCCCCGACTCCTGGGCGTCGGCGGAGGCGATGTCGTCGGCGCTCGCCTGCTGACCGTCGGTCAGCGACGTGATGACAAGGACCTCCTCGAAGTTCTCGGTGCTCGCGAACGGCTCGACCGTGACCTCCAGATAAAGGGATCCCGGGGTGTTCTCGACGTTCGTGACCTTGCCGAGGGGCAGGCCCTTGGGGAACACCCCGCCTAAGCCGCTCGTGACGACGACGTCTCCCACGTTGACCGTCTGGGAAGTGGCGATGAGGTCGAGCGTCACCTGGCCGGAAGCGGAGCCGTTGAGCATGCCCTGGGCCCGCGTCGACTGGACCATGGCCGAGACGGACGAGTTCTCGTCGTTGATGAGGCGGACCGTCGAGGACGTGGCGCCGCACTCCACGACCTGGCCGATGACGCCGTTCGACGCCATGACGGGCATGCCGACCGTGAGCCCAGAGCTGCTGCCCAGGTTGATGGTGACCGTCGACGACCACGAATCGGTCGAGCCCGCGATGATGCGGGCACCCGTGGACTGCAGGCTGTAGCTATCCTGGAGGTTCAGCAGGTCCTGGAGGCGCTTGGCGGTCTGCTCGGACTCCTCGAGCTCGGCGTTCCTCGCCTGAAGGCGCTCATTCTCGGCCTTGAGGTCCGAGAGCGTCTCCTGGTTGGACGTGAGGTTCGTGAACACGTTGCCGAGGCCCTGGAACGGGAGCGAAACCGTGGCGCCGAGATAGCGCACGGGAGAGGTGACCACCGTAAAAGCCCCTCTCACGGCCTCAAGGGGACCGGAAGAGCCCATGCGACAGCTGGCCGTAAACAGAGCAACGGAGGCGACGCAGCAGATGATGAGCGTCTTTCCCCCGTTGTTGCGCGAATTGTTCCCCAAAGAAGGCCCGGAGGCGCTCCGGCCCAAGGAATAGCCGGGCACGCCTACTGCCCCGTGCTCTGGACGAAGCCGCCGGAAAGCGCGTTTGCCTCGAGCACCTTCGCGCAGCCGTTGACGACGTTCTCGAGGGCCGTCGGGCTCACGTTCACGGGCACCCCGGTCTCCTCGCGGAGTCGCTGGTCGAGGCCGCGCAGCAGGCCGCCGCCGCCCGTAAGCAGGATGCCGTAGTACATGAGGTCGGAAGCGAGGTCGGGAGGGGTCACGTCGAGGGCGTCCTTGACGGCCTTCGTGACCTCGTCGAGCGGACGGTCGAGCGCGCGTCTGATCTCCTCGCTCTCGATACGCACGGTCTTGGGAAGACCGCTAATCACATCGCGACCGTTGACCTCGACATCAAGCTCGTCCTTGAGCGGAACGGCGGAACCGACCTTGATCTTGATGTCCTCCGCCGTCCTCTCGCCAATTGAGAGGTTGTACGACGTCGCGGACGTGCTGCAGGATCGTCTGATCGAACTCGTCGCCCGCCGTGCGGATCGACTGGGAGACGACGATGCCGCCCATCGAGATGACGGCGACCTCGGTCGTGCCGCCGCCGATGTCGACGACCATGGAGCCCGTCGGGTCCTCGATAGGCAGGTCGGCGCCGATGGCGGCCGCCATCGGCTCTTCGATGAGGTAAGCCTGTCGCGCACCGGCGGTGATGGTGGCCTCGAAGACGGCGCGCTTCTCGACGGAGGTGACGCCCGAGGGGACGCACACAACGACGCGCGGACGCGGGCTCCAGGGATAGCGGCGCTCGCGGGCCTTCTCGATGAAGTAGCGGAGCATGACCTCGGTCACGTCGAAGTCGGCGATGACGCCGTCCTTGAGCGGGCGCTCGGCGATGATGGAGCCGGGGGTGCGGCCAATCATTCGCTTGGCGTCGGCGCCGACGGCGAGAACGCGGCTCTCGCTCTTGTCGATGGCGACGACGGAGGGCTCGTTGATGACGATGCCCTGGCCCCTCACCGCGACAAGCGTGTTCGCGGTGCCGAGGTCGATGGCGAGGTCGCCGCCGTACTCACCAAATATCGAATCGAAGAAAGACATTCACTTACCTTGCTCGAAGATGTCTCGCGGATGCTCTGGGGCCGAAAGGGTTAGTTAGTCTGGGACGCATAGGTGGCGTCAATGGAGGTGATCTTCCACGTGATGCCGTCGCGGACCATGTTCAGGGTGTACTGCTGCTCACCGCCGGAAGCGAGGGTCGCGACCACGTGGACCTTGGACTCGCTCATGGAACGGTCGACGCCGTCGACCTTGACGGATGCGCCGGAAGGCAGCGTGTCGGACATGGTCTGGAGCTGGTTGGAAGCCGAGCTCGCGACGTACTTGGCGATGTCCTCGTTGTTCGTCTTGGCGGCAAAGACCTGCTCGGCCACGCTCTCCTGGGTGGGCCAGCCGTAACCGCGCGTGTAGGCGAAGAACACGCCGCCGCCCACGGCGATGAGGAGCACGAGGATCACGAAGAAGACCTTGAGGCCCGTGTGCTTATGCTTGCGCTTGACCTTGCGGGCCTTCTTGTCCTGCTCAACGAGCTCCTCCTCTGTGACGGAGAAGAAGCCGGTGTCCTCGGCGGACGGGATGAGCACGCCGGAGTCGCCGGTGGGGTCGAGCGGGTCGACGGCGCCGTTGTAGCCCGCGGCGGCGAGGAACGCGTCGGTGTCGGAGGAGGCGTTCTGCTGCTTGGCTGTGGTGACGGCGAGCGCCTTGCGGGCCGCGTCATAGGAGGCCTGGGCCTCGGGCGGGAGTATAAAGGAGCCGTCGCCCGTGGCGTGCGCGAAGGCGTCGACGGCCTCGGGCATGCGGTTCGCCGAGACATAGGCGAGGCCGAGGTCGCAGTAGACCTGCGCCTGGCTCTCGAGCGGCGTCGTGAAGTCGAGCGCGGTGCGGTAGGCCTCGACCGCGTCGACGGGGCGCCCGAGCCTCATGAAGCAGCTGCCGAGGTCGGACAAGGCGGCGGCAGGCGCGGGATTGTTCTCGTCGATCGCGGCGCTGCGGTAGGCGATGCCGGCGTTGCGGACGTCGCCCGCGGCCTCGTATGCCTTGCCGAGCGCGAGGTAGGCCTTGTACGGCGTGGGGTAGGCGGAGTCCTGGACAGCGCTCGTGAGCGCGGCGACGGCCTCGGGGGCGCGCCCTGCGGCCAGAAGGGCGCGGCCGCGGTTGCAGGAAAGCGCGCCCACCTTGCCGTAGGCGGTGTCGGCAAGGGCGCTCGCATAGGCATCGGCCGCAAGGTCGTAGCGACCGAGCTTCATGTAAGCGTTGCCCAGAAGGTGGTCGGACTCGCCGTTGACCTCGCCCGCGGCCTTAGCCTGGGAAAGCATGTTCACGGCACCCATCCAGTCGCCCGACTGATAGGCCGCCTTGCCAGCGTCAAATGCCTGTTGGTTCAAGATGATCCTCCAATAAGAACAATCACAAGACGGGCGCGCCCGCTACGCGGAGACGTGCTCGATCCTGATCGAGTTGATGACGTCGCCGGAGCGGAGCTCGGAGATGACGTCCATGCCCTCGATGGTCTGGCCAAACACGGTATACCCGGAATCGAGGGAGTGCTGCGGGCCAAGACAGAAATAGAACTGGGAACCGGCGGAGTTCGGGTCCATGGAGCGTGCCATGGCGAGGGCGCCGTCGACGTGGGAGTTGCGCGGGTTCGTGCTGAACTCCTCTCGGATGCGGTAGCCGGGGCCACCGGTGCCGGGCTGGCCCTCGGGGCCGCGCGCTCCGGCTGCGACCTGCTCGGGGCTCATCTCGCGGGTATTGGGACAGCCGCCCTGGATGACGAAGCCGGGGACGTAGCGGTGGAACTTAAGGTCGTCGTAGAAGCCGGAGCCGGCGAGCTCGCAGAAGTTCGCGACGTGGATCGGGGCGCCGTCGCCGTCGAGGCGAACGCGAATGGCGCCCTTGGAGGTGTCGAACACGGCGACCTCGTCGCCGGCAACCTGGTACTCAGGGGTGTAAAGCGGATCCGCAAAGAAACCCATGGCCACTCCTTACTCGATAAACAGGGGTCGAATACCCACGCTTCAACTATTCGATGATAGCAGCAAGCCAACCATTTCACACAATCGGTAGAGCCCAAACGGGACGCTGTGCGCTTGTGGGAAGCCGCGTCCTCAGCGCTCGGCCTTTTGCGGGGCCCAGGAATCGTAGTTCTGGTCGAACAGGCTCTTGTAGGAGCTCGACTGGCTCCCCGGCAGGATCTGGTCCTTCTCGGCCTGTGGGTCCTGAGCCTCGGCAGATGCCTTCCAGCAGGCGGTGATCGCGTCGCAGCGATTGCGCAGCCAGTTGCCGAGGCTCTTCAGGTTCGAGATGTCGTCGGCATAGAGCCCGTCGCCGTCGGAACACTGCTCGAGGTCGGATATGAGGTTCGAGACGCGGATGGAGACGTTCTGGGCATCGACGTAGGCCTGCGAGCGCTCGTCCGCAGAACCGGTGAGACCCGTGGTCGAAAGCTTGGACTCGCAGTCGTCGACGGCGTCGGCGAGCTCCTTGAGCTCGCCGTAGTCTCTGCTCAGGTTGTCGAAGGCCGGGTCATCGGACTCGTCGCCCGAAGAGCCGTCGTCCTGCGAGCGGTCCTGGGCCGAGAGCGAGTCGAGGGAGCCGGGCGAGCCGGCGTTGGACGTGTCGTAGGGCGTCGTCGCGCGGGTGTCGTTCACGGTGGGGTTCCAGGGATGCGTGATCGCGAGGGCGGTGCCGCCCACGATGAGGATCGCCGCGCCCGCGGCGACGACGAACTGCTTCATGCGGGGCAGCAGGTCGTTCACGGAGGAGGCCGTCACGGCATCGGGGCCCGTCGGCGGGATCGCGCTCTCGAACCCGGGCTGCTCCCCTGCCTCGGAGTCCACCTCGGGTTCTTTATGCTCTTCCTGCTTCTTGGCCTGGGCGGCGCCGGGAATCGGAGAGCCGCACTTGGGGCAAGCGGTGTCGCCGCTCCTCACGAGGGCGCCGCAGACACGGCACCACGTGAGCTCGTTCAGGTTGATGCGCTGGGTGGCGTAGAGCGTCTCCCCGCAATACGGGCACTCAAAGGAGCCGTTGGGTACTTCTCTGGAGCAGTTGGGGCAAATCAAGTCGAAGGCCCTCCACAGGACTCGGCAAAGCGAACAGTTCAGCAGAATAGATTACGGCAAGGTCGGGCATGCGGCATCGCGGGCAGAAAGGCAAACACGAGGAATGCACGGTACTGAAGCCATGGATTCGCAGCGCATAAGTACACCGGCGCACGAAATTCCCTACCTACGCTTGGCCTCGGTCTTCTCCTCGCGGGCCTCGATGCGGGCGACGACCTTGAGGAACAGGTCGTTCTGCTCGTAGCTGCGATCGAAAGCGTTCGACATGCGCTCAAAGAGCTTCACCGCGAGAACCGAGAAGATCGCGGTCGCGACGGCCACCTCGACCGAGAGCCGGCAGATATGGAAGAAGTCTCGTCCGAGCGTCGAGGCGAGCACGACGAGGCCGACCATGCAGACGAGAAGCGCCATGCGCAGGGTCGTGAGCGGCACCGAGATACGGTAGATGAGCGCAAGGCCGACCACGATCGTGATGAACATGCACACCGTTGAGATCTCTGAGAAGTCGTGCCCGAGGACCCGCCCAAGCAAAAGCTCGATAAAGAGGAACAGGACGATGGAGGCCGAGGCAGGCAGCGACCGCGAGAGGACGTTCGCGAGGAAGTTGCCCCTCACCCGCTCGTGGTTGGGCTCGAGGGCGAGCACGAACGACGGGATGCCGATAACGGAGGTCGAGATGAGCGACATCTGAATCGGGATGAACGGGTACGGGGGGATCGCGATGCAGATAAGCGCGAGCACCGCCGCGAAGACGGTCTTCACCAAGAACAGCGAGGCCGAGCGCTGGAGGTTGTTGATTGAGCGGCGCCCCTCGGCCACGACCTCGGGCATGTGGGCGAAATCGTTGTCAGCGAGGACGATCTCGGACACGTTGCGGGCCGCGGCGGAGCCGGAAGCCATGGAGACCGAGCAATCGGCCTCTCGAAGCGCGAGCACGTCGTTCACGCCGTCTCCCGTCATGGCCACGGTACGGCCGCGACGGTGCAGGGCGTCCACGAGGTCGCGCTTCTGCTGCGGCGTCACGCGGCCGAAGACGCGGGCCCACTCGACGGCCTCATCGAGCTTCTCGGGGGTATCGAGCTCCGAGGCGTCGACGTAGCGGTCGGCGTCCGGGACGCCGGCGATCTGGGCGATGGCCGAGACGGTCCTCGGGTCGTCGCCGGAAATGACGCGCAGCTCAACGCCTTGGTCCAGGAAGTAGGCCATCGTCTGCGGGGCAGACTCGCGGATTTTGTCGCGGATACCCACGACGCCCAAGAGCCTCACGTCGCCCTCGATGCGGTTCTCGGCGTCGAACCCGTCGCACTCGCAGACGACGAGACGTCGCTCGATGTCCTCGAAACCCGCCTGGAAACACAGGTCGTTCGCATCGGCGACGGCATCGCCCTCGAGAACGAACTGGGCGGCTCCCATCACGAAGGCGCGGCCGCCGGCGTCGACGCAGCCCGAATACTTGCGCGCCGAGCTGAAGGGCACGGCGCGGGCGACCTCTTCATCGCGATAGATGCCCTTCTCCTGCGCGTAGCGCATGAGCGCGCAGGCGGTCTCGTTCGCGTCGGACCCGTTGCCCCGCGAGATGAGCGAGAAGGCCTCAACGACGTCGTGTGACGCACTCTCCCCTGCCCCCTGCACATGGGCGACCTCCATCTCCCCGGACGTGATGGTGCCCGTCTTGTCGAGGCAGAGGGTGTCCACGCGCGCGAGGGTCTCGACGCAGTAGGCCTGCTGCACGAGGACGCCGCGCCGACCCAACCGCGTCGTCGCGATCGCCAGGACCGAGCTGGTGAGGAGCACGAGGCCCTGAGGAATCATGCCGAGGACGGCGCTCGTGGAGGACAGGATCGCGTCGTTGATCGAGGTGCCCTCGAGGAAAACGGTGCGCAGGAAGAGCCCAAGGCCCAGGGGGACGAGCAGGAAGGTGCCCCAGCGGATGATCGCCTTGAGCGTCATAAGGATCTCGGACTTCACGGGCTTGACGTACTTGGCCTCGGCATTGATCTTTGCGGCGTAGCCGTCCTTGCCGACCTTGGTCACGCGGGCGACGACGCTGCCGCTCTCGATGAAGCTGCCCGAGAGAAGCGCGTCGCCGGGGACCTTGGCCACGGGGATCGACTCGCCCGTCAGGAGCGACTCGTCGGCGTAGACGTTACCCGAGACGTCGACGCAGTCGGCGGGGACCTGGTCGCCGTGCGAGAGCCTCATGAGGTCGTCGATCACGAGCTCGGAGGGGGGCAGGGCCTTCTCGCCGCCGTCGCGCAGGACCGTGACCTCCTTCTGGGTCATGATCGCGAGCTTGTCGACCATGCGCTTGGCGCGGATCTCCTGGAAGACCCCGATGAAGAGGTTCGCGAAGACGATCGTGAGGAACAGCAGGTTGCGGTACTGGCCCGTCATGAAGATGAGGATGGCCATGCAGAGGTTGACCCCGTTGAAGAGGGTGAACGCATGGGACGCGAAGATCTGCGCGACGGACTTTGTCTTGACGTCGGTGTCGCGGTTGACACGTCCCTCGGCGACCCGTTGAGCGACTTCTTCGGAGGTCAGGCCCTGCAACCCGCGGTTATCGTCGGACATTCGACTCCTTCGTGGCAAAAAGGGCCAGAGAGTCGATTCCCTGGCCCTGGAACCTCATAAGGCAATGTGACGCTTTATCGATTCTACCCTAGACGGGACCTGGCTAACTTAAGCCAACCTTACAGTCTCCAAAGGTCGATCGAGGGCAGCCCGCCGTCGTCTCCCTGGAGCCGCTCGGCCCAGGACGCGAGCGTCGCCTCGTCCGCATACCAAACGGTATGCGACGTGCCCGAGTCGACGTAGGAAAAGCTCAAGGCGCCGCTCGCCCCGTCGCGCGAAGGCTCAGTGCCGTTTCCGGCCGCAAGAAGCTCGGCCGTCGCACGCGTCAGCGACTTCGCCGTCGCGGGTCCCGACCAATCGTAGCCCCCGTTCGCCAAGGCGAAACGAAGGCCAGGCACGGACGCGAACTTCTGCTTGAGCCCGTCGAGGAACTCAAAGTCCGCCTTGGGTCCCGGCTCAGTCCCCGAGCCGCGCAGGTTGTAGCACATGACGGAGTGCTCGGCCCCTCCGGGAAACGTCAAACGGTCCACCGGGGTGCTCGGTTCCAAGACGACGCGAAGCGCCAGGCCTTCTTGGCCGCAACGCTCCAGAAGCGCTCGCTCGAAGGTCAGGAACCGGTCCCAGAGGTCGAAGTCGGAGCGGATCTTCTCGTAGTCGACCTCGATGCCGTCGAAGCTGTTCGTCGTGGCGAGCCCCACGAGTTCGTCCACGTGGGCCGCAAGGGACGCGTCGTCGCCGAGGACGTCCCACAGGACGCCCGTGTCCTTCTCGGTGGAGGAGCCCGAAGACTCGACGTCGTTCACAAAGGAAAGGTAGACGCGCTTCTGGGCCGTGCGGTCATCGTTCCTGGCCTTGCGAAGAAAAGCGAGCGCGGCATCGGGGACCTGGACCTGGCCGTCGACCCAGGACGCGGCGAAGGCGGAGAGCTCGTCGATTGAATCCGGGCAGGACCTGATGGTATCGATGTCGTCGGCGCAGTCCCAGTACGCGCTCCACGCAAGGAGGCTCGCAGAGGAGCCCGAAAGCGCCTCGAGCTCGGACCGGGAGAGCGCGGCGGCGTCGACCTGAGGAGCGGAATCCTCGTCGGACTTGCCGTGGTTCCCGCACGCGCCGAGGGCAAGCGCGCTCGCGGTAAGCGGAACGGCGGACAGGA
Source organism: Atopobium sp. UBA6362 (assembly GCA_002440065.1). Lineage (GTDB taxonomy): Bacteria > Actinomycetota > Coriobacteriia > Coriobacteriales > Atopobiaceae > Paratractidigestivibacter. The sequence goes on from DJRK01000028.1 coordinate 15,553, forward strand.
ATTGCCTGCGGGTGAGCCTCATCTACTGCCTTTCATGCGAAATCGAGAAAACGGCTAAAGGTTCGTGATGAACCAGTTGAGCGTGGTGTTGAACGCCCCGCCCACGACGTCTGCGGCGGCGGCGAGCCCATGGAGGCGGTTGTCGAAGAGCGTGCGCGAGCCCGAGGTCACCGTGAGGTCCTTGAACACGCCGTCGTAGACGTCGTCGGCGACGTTTCTCTGGCTGTAGCCCCAGCCGCCCCAGCTCGCGCCGAGGACCACGCCGCCTTCAGCCGTCACGTCGACGGGAACGGCACCGGTCACGTCGACGCCGTTCACGCAGACGCGCAGCTCGGAGCCGGAAAGGGCGACCTCGAGCCTCGTGCTCCCCTGGGCGTTTATCTGGATGTCGGGAACGTACTCCTCGGCGCCGTCCGCCACGCTGGTCGCCGCCTGGGACTTGACGTCGGAGGACTCGGAGTAGAAGAGCGCGGAATCCGCGGCGTTGCCGGCGAAGCGCCCGCGCATTGCGAGCTCGGCGGCAAGCGTGTCGCGCTTGTCCTCCTCGACCGAGGTGCGCTCCGATACGGACACGAGGTCGTGCAGGTCAAGCTCATGGAGGTCGGACTTCTGGCCGTCTTGGCACTCCGACACCACGAGGTGGTTGTTCTGGAGCGAGACGCTCACGTACTCGGAAAGGTCGTCGTCGGCGCGCAGGTAGACCGTCTGGCTACCGACCACGTTGCCTTCCAAGTCGACGGAGACGTCGACGTCGGCGGCGGAGGCGTCCTTCAGGCGCACGGTACCCTCGCCCTGCGGAACGCTCGTGACCACAAGGCTGTTCTTCTTGTACTCGACCGCCCCCGATCCCACGTCCCACGCGCCGGACTGCGCGGACTTTGAGGAGTCGTCGCCCTCATAGAACGAGATCTCGTCCTTCTGGTCGTCCGGGAGGTCGTCCTTGATGCGCATGAGCAGGTGGTTCGTGTTCCAGCTGGCCTGCGGCTGGATCCTCGTGAGGTCGTAGACGGAGGAATCGCGCGTGTTCAGGCTATAACCGTCGCGGTTGAAGTTCAGCGCAAAGTAATCCTTGATGTTACGCGCGTTCACGGCGCTCACGGACTCCGTGTTGCCGAAGCGCCCCGTGTTCGAGTGCATGATGCAGTAGAGATCGGGCAGATAACCGAGCTCATCGGTGTAGACGCTCTCCATCATCTTGTAGTCGCTCGAGACGCGCTCGTCCATCTGCTCGTCGGACTCGACGGGAATCCGGTCCTCGTCGCGCAGGTAGTCCATGAGGTAATGGTTGTAGTCTCGCCCAAGGCAGCTCGAGACGCTCACGAACTCGTCGCTCGTCATCTGGTCGAGGTAGCGGCCGTAGCGGTCATAGGCGTTGATATAGGACAGGCGGTAGCCGTTCGTGCCGAGCTCCCAGAACCCGGAGTCCTTGAGCTCCTTCAGGTCCTTTGCCGAGAGGAACTTGGGGTCGCCCTCGGCGAACTTGTCCGCATAGCTCAGGATGGTCGCCTTGTAGTCGTACTTCTCGAGGATCTTCTGGGCAAAGAGGGCGGTGTCGCGGCGTCCGTCCTCGAACATGAGGAACAGCGCGTGGTCGGGAA
>DJRK01000144.1:0-192 GCA_002440065.1 Atopobium sp. UBA6362
TCACGAACTACCACGTGATCGACGGCGCCGAGTCGCTCTCGGTCACCATCAACGGCAAGAGCTACACGGCCGAGTACGTGGGGTCGGACTCCTCGAGCGACCTGGCCGTCATCAAGGCCGACCTCAACGGCGACGCGGTCACGCCCATGGAGGTAGGTGACTCCGACGACCTGCAGGTGGGCGACTGGGTCA
>DJRK01000144.1:337-1588 GCA_002440065.1 Atopobium sp. UBA6362
ATCAACCCCGGCAACTCCGGCGGCGCGCTCGTGAACTCCAAGGGCCAGCTCGTGGGCATCGCCTCGCTGTACTCCTCCAGCACCGAGAGCTCGGCGTCCGTGGGCTTCGCCATCCCCGGCAACTACGCGATGAACATCGCGAACCAGATCCTCTCGGGCGGCGAGGTCCTGCACGCCTACATCGGCCTCTCGATGCAGACCGTGAACGCGCAGTCCGCCCTCACCAAGCGCCTGGGCGTCTCCCAGGGCGCCTACGTCGCCGACGTGACCGACGGCGGCCCGGCCGCGACCGCGGGCATCCAGAAGGGCGACGTGATCACCGCCATCGACGACACGCAGATCTCCTCGGCCGACGGCGTCATCCTCGCCGTGCGCTCCCACAGCATCGGCGACACCGTCAAGGTCACGGTCATGCGCGGAAGCGACGAGAAGACCTTCGACGTCACGCTCGGCTCCGACGAGGCGCTGCAGCAGAGCCAGGACCAGACCGTGAACGACAACGGGACGGTGAACGGCAACACGAACGGCAACGGCAATGGCAACGGCTCGGACTCCAACTCGTTCGTCGAGCAGTTCCAGCAGTGGCTCGAGCAGCAGCAGAACAACGGGACCGGCAACGGATACGGAAACGGCTACGGCAACGGCCGAGGCTACGGCTACGGCAACTAGCGACACGGGCGCCGCGATGCGGCGGCGCGGCTTGACCGCCGATCGATAGGCTCGCCTGCAAAGAAGGGCGCGGAGGTGCTTCTCGGCATCTTCGCGCCCTTCGGCGTGTTTAGGCGGCCTTTATGCGGGGCATACCAGTCCTATGGCTGCGAACGCGAACATAGCCCAGGTCTGCGTCGAGGGCGATCTCGACGTGCGGGCCGTCCCCCAGGTCAAGCGCTGGGTGGACGGGCTCATAGACGGCGGCTGTCGGCGCATCGTGCTCAACATGGCCAAGGCGACCTACGCCGACTCGGCGGGGCTGGGGCTCATCCTCTCGGAGCTCAGGCACATGCGCGAGGTGGGAGGGCTCCTCTCGCTCACGAACGTCTCCGATAGGGTCTACCAGTCGCTGCTCCTCATGCGCATGCTCGACTTCGTGCCCATCTCGCGCGCAGGCGCGAGCGAGGAGGTGCCGGAGCTCCCCGCCGGCGAGCTGCCCCGGTGGCGCACGACCTTCCGGGTAGACGCCAAGCACCTCGACGACGCGAGGACGAGGCTCGAGCGGCTCCTGGACGGGCTCCCCTTTACGCGAAACGACGT
>DJRK01000144.1:1625-4231 GCA_002440065.1 Atopobium sp. UBA6362
TTCGACATGAACCTCGCGTCGGGCGAGGCGGTGGGCAACGCCGTGGACCATACGTCCGCCTGCGGCGTCCTCGTGACGGTGGCGGCCTATGCCGACCGCGTGGTCGTGGACGTCGCGGACTGCGGCGAGGGGTTCTCGCCGCAAGAGGGCTGCGGGCCGTCGTCTGCCGACCCTGCGGCCGAGAGGGGCCGGGGGATCCGCCTCATGCGACTCTTGGCCGACTCGGTGACCATCGAGCCCAAATCGACGGGCGAGGGGACGGTCGTGCGGCTCGTGAAGCTCTACTCGGCTCCCAAACCGGGCGTGCGCGCGGAGGCGAGCTGAGGCTTTTTTCGCCTGGCACGAGATTTTTTCAAATTAGTGCTTGCAAAGCGTTTGCGTCTCCCGTATAGTTACTTCTCGCGTCACGCGGGCTTAGCGCAGTTGGTAGNNAACCCCGTAGCCCGCTCCATGAATTAGAGAAGCGGTCGACCAGTAGGTCGGCCGCTTTTTTACTATGAGGGTTTCGGGCGCGCTCCGGCCTTGGGGTGCGTCTTTAGTCGGGGCTTGCTGGGCGCCGGGATTGGCCAGGCGTTGCCGCCGCGTCGCTCGTTCTTCTCGTTTTTACAAAGAAGCCCTGTTCAAGAGGGTCGACCCAAACTTTTTTGGACGAATTTGAAATTCAGGCTTGCATCGTATCGCTCCGTTCCGTATATTATTCCTTGCGCTTGCGGGCTTAGCGCAGTTGGTAGCGCGCCACCTTGCCAAGGTGGAGGTCGCGGGTTCGAACCCCGTAGCCCGCTCCATGAGAGCACCGGGGCCGGTCTCAGACCGGCCCTTTCAGTTCGGCGAAGTGGCCAAGTGGTAAGGCAGGGGCCTGCAAAGCCCTCACCCCCGGTTCGAATCCGGGCTTCGCCTCCAGAACTTTCAGGCACCCCACGGGGTGCCTTTTTATTTATGTCCGAACCCTGCGGTACCATACGAGGTACTCGAGGCTACTTGGAATAAGGGAGGGTCGCGCATGCTCTACACCTTGCTGCTCCTGGCTTTTCTCATCGCGGTGGTCCGCGGCTTCGTTCGCGTGATCGTCTATTTCGCCGAGTGGCTCGGCCGCGGCCAGAGCCTCTCGGAAGACGAGCTCGAGCCCGCGGTGAAGGCGCTCGTGGAGTCCGACGACGCCCTCGAGCGCGAGCTCGCGCGCACGCAGGGGCTCCACGGGGTGAGGAAGGTCTTTGCGCGCTGGCAGGCGTCGCGCGAGGCCATCGACGAGTACCTGGACAACATGCACCTCGGCTGGTACCAGGTGATCATCATCTTCTTCCTCGGCTGCATGGCCGGCCTTTTGCTCGAGGAGATATGGATGCTCGTCACGGCCGGCTTGACCGAGAACCGCGTGGGCCTTGTCTGGGGGCCCTTCTCGCCGCTGTACGGGACGGGTGCGGTGCTCCTGACCGTCTTCGCGTTCCGGATGCGCAGGCACAACGCGCGCAACTGGCAGGTCTTCTTGACGTCCGCCTTGCTGGGCGGGGTGCTCGAGCAGGTCACGGGATGGAGCATGGAGGTCTTCTTCAAGGCCGAGTCGTGGACCTACCTGTACCTGCCCGACCACATCACCCAGTGGGTCGCGTGGCGGTTCCTCTTCTTCTGGGGGGTCCTCGGGCTCGTGTGGTTCCGCGCGATCATGCCCAAGCTCCTCTACCAGATCGGCATGCCGACCTCGCGCCGCCAGGTGCTCTTTGCGACGCTCGTGGCGGTCTACCTCGTGGCGGACATCGGCATGACGCTCGCGTGCTTCAACCGCAAGACGGAGCGCGACGAGGGGCTGGCGGCGAGCAACGCCTTCGAGCGGTGGGTCGACACGCATTACACGGACGAGTTCATCGCGAACAGGTTCGAGAACCTAAAGATCGGCGACGAGAGGGATTCCAAGTGACGGGAGATCAGGCCAAGAAGGCCGTGGCGCAGCAGGTGTCCGTGGGCGACGCCGGCGCTGCACGGCGCGAGGTGTACCTGGACTACGCGGCTGCGACCCCGGTGGACCCGGAAGTCGTCGCGGCGATGCTCCCGTACCTTACCGAGAAGTTCCACAACCCGAGCGCCCCCTACGCGCTTGCCCGTGGGGTCAGGGCCGACGTCGAGGCCGCCCGCGCGCAGATCGCCCGCGCCATAGGCGCCCGGCCGGGAAACGTCGTCTTCACCGCCGGAGCGACCGAGGCGAACAACCTCGCCTTCGCCTGCGTGGACGGCGAGGTCGTGACGGACGCGGCCGAGCACGAGAGCGTGCTCGCGTGCGCCCAGGGGCGGGCCTGCCGCATCGTGGGGGTGGCCCCCGACGGCCGCGTGGACGCGCGCGAGGTCGCGGCGGCCATCACGCCCCAGACGGAGCTCGTCTCGATCGAGCTCGCGAACGGCGAGGTCGGCGCGGTTCAGCCGGTGCGCGACATCTCGCGGGCCGTGGTCGCCGAGCGGGCGCGCCGGCTCGAGGCGGGGGAGCGCCGGCCCATCTATCTCCACACGGACGCCTCGCAGGCGGCCGGCGCGCTCAGCGTGAACGTGAGCTCGCTCGGCTGCGACCTGCTCACGCTCTCCGCGGCGAAGATCCACGGCCCCAAGCAGGTGGGGCTTCT
>DJRK01000144.1:4292-9294 GCA_002440065.1 Atopobium sp. UBA6362
GGCGGGCAGGAGAGCGGCGTTCGATCCGGGACCGAGAACGTCGCGGGCATCATCGGCTTCGCCAAGGCGATGGAGCTCACGCTCGAGCGCCGCTCCGGCGAGGCGAAGCGGCTGAGGTCGCTGCGAGACCGTCTCCAGCGCGAGCTCGCGGCCGAGTTCCCGTGGGCGGTCGTCCAGGGGCCCAAGGCGGCGAAGCTGCGGCTGCCGGGCCTTCTTCATGTGGGCTTCCCGGGGCTGGAGGCCCGCAGGCTCGTGATCGAGCTCGAGCGGGCCGGCGTGAGCGTGGGCACGGGCTCGGCCTGCGCCGCGAGCCGCATGCGCTCGTCGCACGTCCTGGCGGCCATGGGGGTTCCCGACGAGGTGGCGCAGGGAAGCCTGAGGATCACGCTGGGGGCCCAGACGAGCGAAGAGGACGTGGAGTACGCCGTCGCAGCGATCTCCGGCGCCGTGCGCGCCGAGGCGGCCCGCGTTGGGCTTGAGGGCCTTCTCGCCGCTTCTCCTGCCGCTGCTGCTGTCCCCGTTGCTTCTCCCGCCCCCGCCGGCGCCCCTCTTCCCGTCACTCCCGCGAGTCCCCATGCAAAATGGGACATGAATCGGGCCCAAGATGTCTCATTTTGCAAGGAGGACGCGAAGACGCCATACGCGGCGGACGGCGATCGGGTTTCTTGCAAGGATGGCAGCGCCGAGAAGGGAGGCGAGCGCTGATGGCTCGCGTGTACACGGGGCTTTCCGGCGGCGTGGACTCCGCGCTCGCCGCCGCCCTGCTCGTGGAGGCCGGGCACGACGTCACGGCCGTTTATATGCGCAACTGGTCGCGTGACCTGCCTGGCTTCAAATGCGCCTGGGCCGACGACCTCGCCGATGCCGAGCGCGTTGCCGTGAGCCTGGGCATCGACCTGGAGGTGTGGGACTGCGAGGCTGAGTACAAGGCGACCGTCGTGGACTACCTCGTGGACGCCTATGCGCACGGCTATACCCCCAACCCCGACGTCATGTGCAACCAGACCATCAAGTTCGGTACCTTTGCGGACAAAGCCTTCGCCGCGGGCGCCGACTTCGTCGCCACGGGCCATTACGGCTGGGTCGAGAAGGACGCGAGCGGTCGGGCGCACCTCATGCGCGCGGCCGATGAGCATAAGGACCAGACGTACTTCTTGTGGCGCGTGGAGGAGGGCATCTTTCGCAAGACGCTTTTCCCCATAGGCAATATCGCGAACAAAGCCGAGGTCAGGCGCATGGTCGCCGAGCGGGGCCTTGGCCTGGAGAGAAAACCCGACTCCGACGGCATCTGCTTCGTGGGCCCGGTGGGCATCAGGACCTTCCTGCTCGACACCCTGGACCGCCGCGCGGGGGACATCGTGGAGTGGGAGACCGGGCGGGTGCTGGGGCGCCATGACGGCGCGTTTCTCTATACCGTGGGGCAACGCCGCGGGCTCGACCTGGGCGGCGGTCCTGCGCGCTACGTCGTGGCCACCGATACCGAGAAGAACGTCGTCTATGTGACGTCCGACCACATGAGCCCCGCGCTCTTCACCCGCGAGCTCACGCTCGAGGACGCGCGCTGGGTCGCGCCCGCGGCGCCCGCGGCGGGCGAGTACCTCGTGCGCACGAGGCATACCGGCGAGCTCAGGCAGGCGCGCGTGGAGCCCTCAGCGGGCGGGACCGGCGCGAAGGTCTTCTTTGCGGAGCCGGTTCGCACGGTCGCGCCGGGGCAGTCGGCCGTGGTCTACGATGGCCGAGAGTGCCTGGGCGGCGGCCTTGTGGCCAAGTACAGGCCGAATCGCGGATAGCCCGTCTGTAGAGTGCCGTTCGCGGCGGGAGATAGGGAGGACGCATGTATTGCTGGAATTGCGGCGAGAAGCTCGAGGACGGGGCCTCTTTCTGCACGAACTGCGGGGCCGACCAGCGGACGGTCCCGGTGGATGCGGCGCAGACAGGCGAGCCCGGCGTCGCCGGCAGTCGTCCCTCGGCGACCATGCCCATGCCCGCGCAACCTATTCCCGCTTCTCGGGCGACCGGACAGGCCAAGGCCAAGGGCCCGAACCCTGCCGTCATCGTGGCGGTCGTTGTGGCCGCCGTCGCCGTGCTCGCCGGCGGCGTGTTCCTCTTCACGCAGATGAACCGGCCGAGCGCGTCTACGGATACTTCGCAGACGTCGTCCGCCGTGGACACGGGCTCCTCGGATGAGGACAAGTCCGATGACGCGGGATCCTCGTCCTCTCCCGCCTCGCCTGCGCCCAAGACCGAAACCGCCCTCGAGAAGGCCCGCGCCCATGTGTCGACCGACGCCGATTCGGTCGTCTACAGCGACCCCGATTACGGCTTTGCGTTCACCATGGGGCCCGGCTACGAGCTCGTTTCTGCCAGCGAGACCGACGGCGTGACCTTCGAGGACCCCTCGTCCCAGGTCTCGATCCGCCTCTGGGGCGCCGCGAACACCACGGGCGCCACCTCGGACTCGGAGCTCAGCAGCTATCTGTCCTCCTACAACGTGGAGTACAAGGCCAAGGAGAGCGACTGGTGCGTCGCCTCGTGGAAGGACTCCACGAGCGAGTACTACGTCAAGGAGTTCGTGGGCTCGGGCTACATCAACGGCATCGAGTACTCCTATCCGTTGAGTGCGCTCGAGACGGGCTCCTCCGTGATCGAGGCGACGGTTCGATCCTTTACGCCCGGGACGCTGTAGACGCGGGGGAGCTTCGGTGGGAGCGGCCTTCTTTGGGAAGGGCCGCGTCGGTACGGGTAGAATAGATAAATCGCAACACAAACGCACGCGGCAGAGAGGGTCCCTCGTGGCCGAAGAGATCAAGAAACCAAAGAAGAAGGTCGCCCTCAAGGTGAGCGGCGCCGCATCGACCAAGGTGCGCGCCGAGGACGCCGAGGCCGACAAGGAATCCATGGGCCAGGTGCGCAAGTCCCTGGTCTTCTTGGCCTTCGTGGTCTTGGCCTACGTCCTCTACCTCGTCTTTAGCGGGCAGTTCGACGAGTTCATGACGTCGCTCGCCGGCGTGGACATGGGCTGGATCGTGGCCGGCGTCGTGTGCTTCCTCTTCTACTACGTCTTCGGCGTGCTCGCCTATGTGCTCTCGGTCATCGCGGACCCCGATTCGCCCGTGGGTGTGCGCGACCTGATGAGCGTCGAGGCCTCGGGCGTCTTCTTTATGCGCCTGACGCCCAACGGCGCGGCCGCCCCTCCCGCCCAGATCTATCGCCTTACGCGCGCGGGTCTCTCCGTGGGGTCGGCGAGCGCGCTCAACTTCACGCGCTTCGTGCTCTACGAAGCCGGCGAGGGCGTGTTCGCGGCCATCATGCTGTTGTTCTGCGGGAACTATTTCTATGAGCAGTTCGGCGACGTCACGCTCATCGGCGTCTTCCTCTTTGGTTTCAAGGTGGTCCAGGTCGGCGCGGTCCTCTTCCTGTGCCTGTTCCCGAGGCCCGTCATGGCCATCGGCAACTGGGCGCTGCGCTTCGCGAACCGTCACGGCTGGATCCGCGACGAGAAGTACAAGAAGTACTACGAGGTCGTGAACACGCAGGTCATGGAGTTTGCGACCGCGTTCAAGTCCGCCTCGAAGAACGTGGGCGAGATGTGCGCGACCATGGTGGTGACCCTCCTGCAGCTTGGTTGCATGTACGCGTTGCCGTATTTCGTCCTGCGCGCCTTTGGCGAGCCCGCCGACCTTATCGTGTGCCTCGCGTCCGGCTCCATGCTCGAGCTGCTCATCAACGCCATCCCGCTCCCGGGCGGCACGGGCGGCGCCGAGGTCGGCTTTGCCTATCTGTTCAAGGACATGTTCGGCCAGCACCTTGCCGCCGGCTTCGTCATTTGGCGTGCCGTCGAGTACCTGCTGCCCGTTTTGATCGCCGCTCCGTGTATGGGCATGCGCTCGACGAGCGGGGTCAGCATCCGTCGTCGCTGGGACCGTCTATGGGGCCGCTTCACGGGCGGCATCAACGGCTACATCGAGACGGGCAAGTTCGGCTCGGGCACCAAGGGCGTCGCCGTGCGCGGCGCCGTGACCGTGAAGCCCAGGGCCAAGCGCGCGGGCTCCGTCTCGATCGCGTCCTCGCATTCCGGCAAGAAGACCACGGTCTCCGGTGCTGGCGCGAAAGTGGACATCGAGGCAAAGATCGCCGCCGGCAAGGCCGCCGCGAAGAAGGACGTCAAGTAGCGTCCAGCTTCCAGGACTGGATGAGCTAGCGTGGAGACAGGTCGCTTCCAAGGAAGCGGCCCGTCTTTTCTCTATCGGCATAATCTCAGGCGGTCCCTGGGCGCGTGTCTCTCTCTAGGACGTTGAGGTACGGCTTGAGAAGGGGCCCACCGGAATTCGCGGGGTCTCACATCAGTTCGCTGCCCGAAAAAGGGACTTGTAGGCGATTTTTCCGAGAACGCTCGAGTAGCGAGGGCTCTTGGTGCGAAAGAAACGCAGGTCAGCGAGCCGACCGATTTATGGATACTTGGCTGGTTCCCAAAAAATCGCCTACAAGTCCTTTTTTTGGGCGGGCGACCCTGGGAATCGGCGATTCCTCGTGTGCCGAAACCGCTGATTCCCCGGGAATCGCGCCGACCCTACTCGGCGGGGGCGAACTGGGACTCGTAGATGTCGCGGTAAAGCCCGCCGGCGGCGAGCAGCTCCTCGTGCGTGCCGCGCTCGACCACTTCCCCGTTCGAGAAGACGTAGATGCGATCGGCGTCCCGGACGGCCGACAGGCGATGGGAGATCATGACGACGGTCTTCTCGCGCGCGAGCTCATGAATGACGGCGAGGATCGACTCCTCGCTTTCCGCGTCGATGTTCGACGTCGCCTCNNCAGCTCCTCGTGGGTGCCCTTCTCGGCGATGCGCCCGTGGTCGACGACGCAGATCGCGTCCGCGTCGCGCACGGTCGAGAGGCGGTGGGCGACGACGAAGCTCGTGCGGCCTTCTATGAGGCGGTCGAACGCGCGCTGAACGAGCAATTCCGTACGGGTGTCGATGTTGCTCGTGGCCTCGTCGAGGATG
>DJRK01000040.1:0-1265 GCA_002440065.1 Atopobium sp. UBA6362
GGCGGCGCCGCTCGACGACGACTCCGTGGCCACTCTTAAGGAAGGTATGCGCGCCGGCGTCTCCCGCGCCTCGGCCGACGCCGACAACTACGCTTCCGCCGTGGCCTGGATCAATGCCGTCCAGGAGTGGTGCGAGAAGAACGACGCCCACGGAATCCCGTACATGAACTCGACCGACCCCTACCAGCTCTATGACATCCCCGACAACCACTGCCTGGTCTCGAGCTTCGACCCGGAGCTGTGGAAGAAGTCGGGCCACTTCACCGGCCGCGCCTGGCGCGCCGGCGGCGCCCGCGTGAACCTCGGGCCCCAGGTCGACATCGGCACGAACATCGTCTGGACCCGCTTGGGCGGCTCGATCTGCGAGGACCCCGCCGCGAACCGCGACCTCGCCAAGTCCTTTGGCGGCGGCATGCAGTCCACCTGGGAGGACGACGACTGCACCAAGGACGATGGCTGGGGCAAGGATTCCGTGGCCGTCATGCTCAAGCACTACGTGGGCGCGGGCGCCGTCGAGGGCGGCCGCAACGACCACAACGATGCGGGCAAGTACGACGTCTTCCCCGGCGACAACTTCAACGCCCACCTCATCCCGTTCCTTGACGGCGGCCTGCACCTCGACTCCGTCACGGGCCAGATGGCGGCCGTCATGCCCAACTACGGCATCGCCTACACCGACGACGAGTCCCTCGGCCCCATCTGGGGCGGCGCGTACAACGCCCGTAACCTGGGTATTCTTCGCAACGCCGGCTGGGACGGCATGATCACCACCGACTGGCAGATCCTGCGCGCGACGGACTTCGGCGACCGCGCCCACGGCGTGAAGGACCTCACCGAGGCCGAGCGTTTCGACAAGCTGCTCGAGGCCACCGTCGACCAGGTGGGCGGCGACTGGGCGCCCGAGATCGGCGAGGAGGGCTACAAGCTTTACGCCCAGGATCACGGCGAGGACGCGGCGCTGGAGCGCGTGCGCGACTCGGCCCGCCGCATCTTCACGGTCATGAACCGGGTCCAGCTCTTCGACAACCCCTATACCGACCGCGAGTACGCCAAGAAGGTCATGAACGACGAGGTCGCCGCTGAGTTTGGCCAGGAGTGCTCCAACAAGTCTATCGTCATGCTCAAGAACGCGGGCAACGTCATTTCGAAGGGCGGCATAAAGGGCAAGCCCAAGTGCTACATCCCGCAGAAGTTCGTTTCGGGTGGCATGCTCGGCGGCGGCACCGCCCATTTCGAGCTCGCTATCGATGAGGACGTGGCCAACG
>DJRK01000040.1:1359-5508 GCA_002440065.1 Atopobium sp. UBA6362
AGCGACCCCGTCTACCAGGCCTCCGACGTCGTGCGCGCCACGGCCGACCAGATCGCCGGCTGCGACTACGCCGTGCTTCTCATCTCCTCGCCCGACACCGGCGCCGGCGAGCCGAGCGACGGCACGCTCTTCGGAGCCGCTCCAGCCGATACCCCGGCGAGCGAGAAGTACCTGCCCATCTCGCTGCAGTACCGCCCCTATACCGCCACGACGGCCCGTGACCCGTCGCTTGCCGGCGACATCGTGGACGGTCAGAAGGAGAACCGCAGCTACAAGGGCAAGTCCATCACTGCGTCCAACGAGAGCGACCTCGACCTCGTGCTCGATACCCGCGCGGCGATGCCCGAGGGCGCCAAGCTCATCCTCATCGTCGAGGCCACGAACAACGCCCAGTGCTTTCACGAGATCGAGCCCTCTGCCGACGCCATCCTGTGGTCGTGGGCCAGCAGCGGCCGCACCTTCGGTCCCGCTTACGGGCGTATCCTCAAGGGCGAGGTCGAGCCGTCGGCCCTGCTGCCCTGCCAGATGCCCAAGAGCATGGAGGACGTCGAGGCCTCGCTCGAGGACGTGCCGCGCGACGTCGAGTGCTACACCGACTCCGAGGGCCATACCTACGAGTTCGGCTATGGCCTCAACTGGAGCGGCGTGATTGACGACGACCGCACCAAGCAGTACAAGGCCGCCCCGCTCACCCAGCCGGAGACCGAGGTCAAGCCCGGCGAGTGGTCCAAGTAGCCTCATGCCCGGGGGAGCGCGTTCGCTTCGCGCGGAGGCGGGAGTTGCCCTGCTTCTGCGGAAGTAGGTAAAACTTCGAACTAGCCGCAAAAGCCCAGTTGGGCGGCGGGAAGCACGCGCTTCTTTGCAGATCGGGTACTTCTGCGGAAGTACCCGATCTTTTGCTTGCGGCCGACCGCCGGGAAGCCGACCCCGCAAGCCGTGCGGCAAAAGCGACGGGCTGTGAGGTCGGCCCCATATCGGGCCGAGCATCCCCTTAAATGCAGGCTAACAAGAAAAGCGGGGCTGCAAACGGTGGCCTTTCCGCTGACGTATTCGACAAAAGGAGAAACCCATGATGAACAAGAAACTCGTCGCCGTCGCGATGGCAGCCGCCCTCGCCCTCCCGCTCGCTGCGTGCGGAGGGTCCTCCGCGAGCACGTCTTCTAGCTCTGGGAGCGCGGCCGCCGCAAGCTCGACCAGTGGCTCCTCCTCGAGTTCCGAGAAGGACGCATCCTACTACGCCGGCACCTGGCGCGGCTCGGTGGCCACTACCGGCACGAGCGTCTATGGCACCACGGGCGGTTCCGAGCAGATGCTCGACGTGATCCTGAACGAGGACGGTACCTGCGAGACCAAACCCTGCAAGAACCACGAGGACCTTCTGACCGATACGGGTACCTGGGAGCTCGACGGCACCACGGTGAAGATCTCCTTCTCGTCCGGCAAGAGCGCCACGATGACGATCGAGAACGACAACGCGATGACCGCCGACCCGACCGAGTTCGGCATCGACGGCTTCGACTCCATCGACTTCGCGCTGTACTAACCCCCGAATCCCTCTTCCTCCCATGCCCCGCGGGTCGCCCTCCTCTTCCCTTCGCGGCCTGCGGGGCGCTTTTTGCGGCGTTTTTGGCGGCGGATGCCGGCGGGTCCCGAAATCGACCATGCCCACCCGTTGTCAGCCGCGAGGCCCAACTGGGCTTTTGCCGCGTTCGTCGACGGGTGGGCATGGTCGGTTTCGGGACCCCGCCCTTTTTCGGGCGTTGCCTTGCCCCGCCACCTCCCGTCGCCCGCGGAAGAGGGTGCAGGACGTGCAGCGAAACCTGCGGCTTGGGATGAATGTCCCGCGCCGCCTGCACCCCTTGCTTGAATCAAAACGTCGAACCATCTCGTCCGCTCATCCGAGAGGGGAACTTCCATGGACGATAAGAAAACCAAAGCCGCTTCCGGTCCCAAGCCCAAGAAGCCGGTCCCCCGCCGCAAGTTCGTGGCCAACGCCGCGGTCTCGGCCGGGCTCGTGGGCGTGACCGCCGCGGCCAACGTGGGCACGAACATGTTCCGCTCGTTCCTCGACCACTACCTGGGCGGCCGCCCGTCCTCGGTCGAGCACATGGCCGGTTCCGAGAACTGGGACACCGCGTACTACGACGCGCAGTACCGCGGCCGCGCCAAGGCCACCGAGGTCGCGAACGACATCGTGGGCGAGATCCTGGGCGAGGGCGCGGTCCTGCTCAAGAACGACCGCGGCGCCCTGCCCCTGGCCTCCGGCGCCGAGGTGTCGCTGCTGGGCCGCTACGCCGCCGACCCCATTTACGGCGGCGCCGGCTCCGGCACCGTCGACGCCTCCGCGTGCGTGAACCTCCACGACGGCATCGCCGCCGCGGGCCTCAACATAAACGAGGCCGCCTACGGCTTTATCGAGGGCGCCTACGCCGACTACCCCAAGGCCGACATCACCATGGACAGCCCGTCCACGGCGACCTACTATATCGGCGAGATTCCCTGGTCGGCCTATCCGTCCGATGTCCAGGCGAGCATCTCGGGCACCACGGGCATCGTCGTGATCGGCCGCGGCGGCGAGGGCGGCGACCTCTCACGCGACCTTCTCGGCGACCTCAACTCCGGCGTCTCCGAGAAGTTCACCCCCAACGACGAGACGGCCAACTACGCCGAGGGCCAGCACGAGCTCGAGCTCACCGTCGAGGAGAAGTCCGTGCTCGCCGCCGCCAAGGCCGCCTGCGACAAAGTCGTCGTGCTCGTCAACGCCTCCACGCCCATCGAGGCCGGCCCGCTCATGGAGGGCGAGTACGCCGCCGACGCGATCCTGTGCATCGGCTCGCTCGGCGCCACGGGCGCCAACGGCGTGGGCCAGCTCCTCACGGGCCAGGTCAATCCGTCCGGCCGCACGACCGACATCTGGGCCGCCGACTTCACGGCCGACCCGACGTTCGGGAACTTTGGCGGCAAGCACTACACCGACGTCTCCGACTACTACACGAAGAACTACAACAACGTCGCCTCCGACGGCACCGCGTACTTCGTGGAGTACAAAGAGGGCGTCTACCTGGGTTATCGCTACTACGAGACTGCGGCCGCCGAGGCCGAGGCGGGCAACTACGCCGGCTTCGACTACGATTCCGCGGTCGTCTTCCCCTTTGGCTATGGCCTCTCCTACACCACGTTCGCGCAGACGCTCGACGCCTGCGAAGTCTCGGGCGACGCCGTCAAGGCGACCGTGACCGTTGCGAACACGGGCTCCGTCGCGGGCAAGGACGTCGTCGAGCTCTACTACGGCGCGCCCTACACCAAGGGCGGCGTCGAGAAACCCGCCGTGGTCCTCGCCGCCTTCGCGAAGACCGAGTCGCTCGAGCCGGGCGCGTCCGCCCAGGTCGAGCTCGAGTTCCCCGTGCGCCAGATGGCCTCGTGGGACAGCTCGAAGGGCTGCTACGTCCTCGACGCAGGCGACTACACCGTGAGCCTGCGCTCCGACTCGCACACCGTGATTGACTCCGCGACCTTCTCGCTCGGCGCCCAGGACTACAAGACCGACGAGGTCACGGGTACCAAGCTCGAGAACCAGTTCGCCGACCTCACCGAGTACATGGAGAAGAACTGCAAGGGCCAGCTCCTCTCCCGCGCCGACTTCGAGGGCACCTGGCCCAGGCCCGCCGAGGACAAGGACTCCGCGGACTGCGGCATCGAGTTCGCCGAGTACAACTGGAAGGACCACGAGGATTCCGGCGCCGCCATGCCCACCACGGGCGCGGACAACGGGCTGCAGCTCATCGACATGCGCGGCCTCGACTACGACGACGAGAAGTGGGACCTGCTCCTCGACCAGGTGAGCGTCGACGAGATGACGGGCATGCTCAACGACGCGGCTTACAACACCGCCGCGATCGAGTCCGTGGGCAAGCCCGAGACCGCCGAGCCCGACGGCCCCGCCGGCTTCACCTCGCTCACCGGCCCGACCGGCAACTGCGCGTACTGCTCCGAGTTCATCATGGCCCAGACCTGGAACGTCGAGCTCATGGAGCGTATGGGCGAGATGGTGGGCCAGGAGGCGCTCGCCTCCGGCTACAACGGCTGGTACGCCCCGGCGTTCAACACCCACCGCAGCCCGTTCGCCGGACGCAACTTCGAGTACTACTC
>DJRK01000123.1 GCA_002440065.1 Atopobium sp. UBA6362
TTCTACGGCCCCGTGCCCTGCATGCGCGGCCTGACCGAGGAGGAGATCGAGGAGGCCTACGAGCTCAACACGGGCAAGGTCATCGTCGACGGCTTCGCCGAGCGCGGCATCGACCCGGTCGCCGTCCCCGCCGTCCTCGTGCGCAACCACGGCCCCTTCACCTGGGGCAAGGACGCCGCGCAGGCCGCCTACCACGCCGTCGTCCTGGAGGAGTGCAGCAAGATGGCCCGCGACACCGAGATCCTCGCGCCCCACTGCGGCCCCGCTCCCCAGTACCTGCTGAACAAGCACTACATGCGCAAGCACGGCCCCAACGCCTACTACGGCCAGGGCGCCCACTAACCGCACCATTTGGGGACAGGTTCGTTTTTTACTCATTTGAGTAATTTTGGGGACAGGTTCGAAATTTACTCAATTGAGCATTTTTCGAACCTGTCCCCAGTTTTTATCATTCGCAAAGAAGGGACTGCGACTATGAAGGTCGAGGGAGTCGCTTTTGGCGCCGCGAAGGACGGGACGCCGGTTTCGCTGTATACGGTGAGGAACGCCGCGGGCATGGAGCTCTCCGTGACCGACCTCGGCGCCTGCATCCAGGCGATCAGGGTGCCGGTCGCCGACGGGCTTCTCGACGTCGTGCTGGGGTACGACGACGCGACGGGCTATGCGCACAACGACACGCACTTCGGCGCGCTCATGGGCCGCGTGGTCAACCGCATCGGCGGCGCGGCGTTCGAGCTGGGCGGCAAGCGCTACGAGCTCGACCGCAACGAGGGCGAGAACTGCAACCACAGCGGTAACGACCCTTGGCGCGAGCGCGCGTGGAGCCTCGTGCGCGCCGAGCAGGGCGAGGACGGCGGCGCGATCGAGCTGCACCTCATGAGCCCCGACGGCGACCAGGGCTTCCCCGGCGCCGTGGACATGCACGTGACCTACGAGCTCACGGCGGCGGGGGAGGTGCGCGTCACCTACGACGGCACGCCCGACGCGGCCACGCTCGTGAGCCTAACGAACCACAGTTACTTCAATCTGAACGGCCAGGCGAGCGGCTCGGCCATGGGCCACGTGCTCACCGTCGCGGCCGATTCCTACACGCAGACGCGCGACGACCTCGTGCCCACGGGCGTCGTCTTGCCGGTCGAGGGAACGCCGCTCGACCTGCGCGGCGGCAAGAAGCTCGCCGACGTCGTGTCCTCCACGGACCACTCGATCGTGAACGCGCGCGGCATCGACCACAACTTCGTATTCGCGCCGGCGGGCGAGGCGGAGGGCGGCTTCGTGGGCGCCCAGCGCCGCGTCGCCACCCTCGTGGGCGATAAGACCGGCCTTGAGCTGGACGTCTACACCGATCTGCCCGGCATGCAGGTCTACACCGCCAACTACGTCGAGGGCGTGCAGGGCAAGGGCGGCGTCACGTACCACGACCACGACGCCGTGTGCCTCGAGACGAACTTCTTCGCCGACGCGATCCACCACCCCAACTTCGCGCAGCCCGTCTTTGGACCCGACCGCCCGTTCCGTTCCCGTACCACCTTCGCCTTCCGCGCGTAATTTGGGGTCGGACCCCAAATTGAGGGTGCGAGAGGTGCGTCTGGCAGGAGTGCATGCTCCCGCTGATGCACCTCTCGCGTTTTTCTTGGCGAATGAATGCACTTCTCGGCGTTTTCCGGCGAGCGGAATGCACTTCTGCAGTCGGTGCCTGCGATGCAGCGGGCAACGAGCGAGGCGCCACCGCAGACGCGTGCCGTTTACGCGTTTCCGACCCCTCGAAGGGCCTCAAAAACACGTGAACGGTATGCATCAACGCTAGCCTCGGCAAGTCGAGTAAAATCGTTTACCAAGAAGCACGCCCCGCGCAAACGAAAGGACCCCGCCGTGGCAAAGGTCACGCTCAAAGACATCGCCCGCGAGGTCGGGCTTTCGCCCACGGCCGTCTCGCTCGTCCTCAACGACCGCCCGTGCAAGATCTCCGAGGCCAGCCGCGCCCGCATCAAGGAAGTTGCCCGCAAGAAGCGCTACATCCCCAACCAGATCGCGCGCAGCCTCGTGACGCAGCACTCGCAGACCCTCGGCCTCATCGTGCCGAACATCGAGTCGCGCTTCTTCAGCTCGCTCGCTCGCAACCTCGAGGTCGCCTGCCGCAAGCGCGGCTACCTGCTGCTCATTACGAACTCAGACGACTCCAAGTCGAACGACACCGAGCTCGTCCGCCTGCTCGTGAACCGCGGCATCGACGGCCTCTTCATCGTCGTCACCGACGAGCTGCGGCCCGACCGCGGCCTCGCCGCCACGCTCGAGCAGCTGCCCGTGCCGTATGTGATGGTTGACCGTTTTATAGACGGCCTCGAGTGCGACAAGGTGGGCTTCAACAATGAGCAGGGCGGCTACCTCGCCACTTCTTACCTGCTCGGGCGCGGGCACGAGCGCGTCGCCTGCCTCATAAACAAAGAATCGAACACGGGTCGCGAGCGCATGGCCGGCTACGAGCGGGCTCTTCGCGAGCACGGCGTCGAGCCGGACCCCGAGCTCGAGTTCCACAGCGCCTATTACATCGACGACGCCTTCGAGTCGTCCAAGAGCATCCTGAAGACGGACGCCACGGCGGTCTTTGCCAGCTCGGACAACATCGCGCTCGGCCTGCT
>DJRK01000106.1:0-561 GCA_002440065.1 Atopobium sp. UBA6362
TTACGAGAAAAGGGACTTGAACCAGGCGATGATCGCGGCGAAGAAGCCTTGGTCTTCCTGCTGCTCCTGGCTAGGGGTATCGCTTGCGGTGTCGGCGGCCGTCGAAGATGTCGATTCGCTCGCGTCCTCGGTCCCAAAGGCCTCGTCGTATGCCGTCCGGTCGATCCCGGTGACGTCCGCGGAACCAGCGGTTGAGCCGTCGTAACTGGTCGAGTAGCTTCCCGTCACGGTTACAGTCAGGTCGGAATCGCCTTGCACGACGGTCTGGCCACCGGCGACGATCGTGACCGTGCGGCCTTGCGCGTCGACGATCTGCGCGCCGTCGGCCACGTTCAGGTTGCTCACGGTCGAGTTGTCGGTGACGACCCACGTCGAGGTCCCGTCGACGTTCACCGTAATGGGGGACTCGGAAGTGCTCCCGGCAGCGTTTTCCTGGATGCTCGCGGCGCCCGTCCAACCGGAGCCGCTCGTGAGGTGCAGGTCGACGCTCGAGATCGTGTCGGCCACGATGTCGCCGCTGAGCGTCTGGTTGATGCCCGTGAAGCGCACCGTTGCGCCGTT
>DJRK01000106.1:577-2593 GCA_002440065.1 Atopobium sp. UBA6362
CCCCAGTTGTTCGAGTCGTTGCCGGCGGCGAGCAGCAGGTCGGCGGCGTTCGAGTCAAAGTCGAGCGTCGTGTTCTGCAGCGCCACGTCGGCCGAGGTGTTCGTGAGGTAGAATATCGCGCCGGAGGAGATGGCGCTCTGCAGCGTGGAGTCGACGGCCTGGAACGTCGCGGTCTCGCCCGTGGTCGCCTCGGCGTCGCCCGAGGTGGACTGATAGATGATCACGCCGTCGGCGATGGGGTCGGAAGCGGTCTTCTCGGTCTGGCTGCTGCTCAAGGTCGAGTTTTCGATGGAAACGGTGTTCAACCCCTCCATGCCCACGAGCTGGCTGCCCGAGGCCGTGCCGGTGACGCCGCTCACCTGGATGTCGCCCGTCGAGTAGATGATCGGCGAGCCGGAACCCTCGGTGGCGATGGTGCCGCCCTGAACCGAGATGGTGCCGCCGCCGCGGTCCGTTGCCACGCCGCCGGAGTGGTCGCCCTGCGTGCGGATGTCCACGTCGCCGGCGAGGATGGTGCCGCCGTAGGTCGCGTCGAGACCGCGCGAGTTGCCTGCGGTCGTGCTTATCTGCACGTTCTTGGCGAGGGCGCTCGCGCCGTCCGTGGCAAAGATGCCGTTGGAGCCTTCGCTCGTCGCCTGGAGCGTCGAGTCCTTGACCGTTGCGGTCGAGCCTTCGCCCACAGAGAGCAGAATCGAGTTCAGACCATAGAAGTTGCAATTATCTCCGTTGGTGTCGTCGCCGGATTTCTCGAGCTGGACATCTGTGAGGGCAAGCGCCCCGCCGTTCTGGGCGAGCGCCGCGTTGACGTCGGCCTCCGTTGCCGAGAAGGACTCGTCCTGCGCGCTCACGGACTCGCCGTCCGCGCCGATCGTGCCCGAGTAGGTGCCGGAGTAGTCGAAGCTCATCGTGTCCGCGCCGCCCCCGGGGCCGCCCGCGCCGTTGCCGGGCGCCGATCCGCCGTCGGGTGCGGAGCCGCCGGGCTGGCCGCCCGTACCGTCCGCAGAACCGCTCGGCGGCTCGGGAGGTTGGCCGGAAGCCGTCGTTTGGCCTTGCGCCCCGGCCGTTCCCTCGGCGAGCGCCGCGACGGGCACCTGCGCAAAGACGAGCGTTCCCGTGATGGCCGCCACGCCCGCACGGCGCATTAGGTTGCTTGCGTCGATCTTCTTCATGGGGCTCTCCTCTCGATGCGCGCGTCTCGTGTCGGCGCGCCTTGTTGAGGAGGAGTATGGACTTTCAGGAACCTAGATGCCTGAAGGAAAGCTGCAGGTCAAAGAGTCGCCGCAAGGCTTTTGTGTTGCTGAAAGCCATGAAATTCTAGGGGCGGCGAAGGCGGCTCTCGAGGAGGTCCCCGGCCGCGGAGAGCGCCATCACGATCGCGTAGTAGACGACGGCGACCACGAGGAACGGCTCGAAGGCGCGGTAGGTGAGCGCCTGCACGCTCTGGGCGGCGCGCATCATGTCCATGAGGCCGATCGTGGCGACGAGCGAGGAGCTCTTGAGCACGGTGATGACCTCGTTCACGAGCGACGGGGCGATGGAGCGGAGCGCCTGCGGGATCACGACGAGGCGCATCATCTTCACGTAGCCCAGGCCGATCGAGCGCGCGGCGTCGTACTGACCGGCGTCCACGCCCTCGATGCCGCCGCGGACCGTCTCCGAGACGGTGGCCGAGCCGTTGAGGCCCAGCGTGAGGACGCCCGCGGCGAACATCGAGATTTTGTAGCCCGTGAGCTGCGGCGTCGCGAAGTACGCCAAGAAAAGAAGCACGATGAGCGGCACGCCGCGAAAGATCGACGTGTAGAAGTCGAGCACGGCCCGGAGCGGCCGGCACGGCACGACCTTGAGCACGGCGATCGCGAACCCCAGGGCAAACGCGATGAGAAGCGCGGCCGCCGTGACCTCGCACGTCACGGCGAGCCCGCTTGTGAACATCGGGATATAGGGTTCTAGCAGGTCGAACTTCATGCTGCGCGCCTCTGGGTCAAGGTCTTCTTTGTGCGTGTGCGTGTGCGTGTG
>DJRK01000106.1:2666-4553 GCA_002440065.1 Atopobium sp. UBA6362
GTCGCCGTTCCACTTGAAGTCGGCGCCCACGTATTTCTCGATGTAGCCGTCGATGGTGCCGTCCTCGAGCATCTGGCCGATGCACTCGTCGAGCGCGGAGACGAAGCCCGCGCCCTTCTTGGCCATGAGGCGGTAGACGCCCACGTGGTCCTTGGTCTCGGCGCGGTCGAGCAGGCCCAGGACCAGGCCCTCGTTCGCGTCGCGCATGGATTGGCCCTCGGCGCCGTCGCACAGGTAGGCGTCGATGCGGCCGGCGAGGACCTCCTGGAGGCACTGGTCGCCGCCGTCGTAGGTGTGGATGTCGGCGTCGGGCATGACCTTGGCGATGAACTTGTTCTGGACGGTGCCCGTGGTGCAGGCGATCGACTTGCCGGCGAGGTCCTCGATGCGCTCGACGGGGTCGCCGCCCATGGTGAGGACGCCGACGAGCGGCTGGTAGTAGCCGCGGGTGAAGTCGAAGGTCTGCTCGCGCTCGGCGTTGGAGCTCATCGCCATGGTGAACGACGTGTCGCTGGACTGGACGGAGGCCAGAGTCGCGGCGAACTCCTGCGGCTCGAAGTCGTAGATGAAGTCCAGGCGCGAGGCCATCTCGTCGGCGACCGCGATATCGAGGCCGCAGACCTTCTGGGAGCCGTCGGACTGGGGCTCGAGGTAGCGGTAGGGGGCGAAGGCGTCGTCGCCCACGAACGTGAGCTTGGCGCCCTTGATGGAGCCGGTGCCGGAGGCCTGGTCGGCGGCCTGCTGGGGGCCCTGGCCGGAGCCCTGCTGAGAAGAACAGCCCGCGGCGAGCACCATCGCGCCGGAGGCGAAGAGGCCGAGGAAGTCCCTGCGGTTGATTGAGCGGTTCATAGTCACCTTTCGAATGGTTGCGTGCCCAACCATTCTAGATGAACCGGGACCCCGGTGCGGCGGGCCTATGCGAGCAGGAAGCGCTCGATGGCCTCGGCGACGCCCCCGTGGTCATTGTCCGCGACCGAGACGCTCGCCGCGGCACGGGCGTTCTCGTTTGCGTTGCCCATCGCCACGGCGAGGCCGGCGACGCGCATCATCGCGAGATCGTTGTCGGCGTCGCCCACGGCGATGGTTTGCGCGGGGTCGATTCCGAGCAGGGCGCAGAGGTCGTCGAGCCCTGCGCCCTTGTCGGCGCCGGCCGCGGTGAACTCGAGGCTCGACCTCTCGCACTTCGTGACGAACATGCTGTGGGCATAGCCCTTGAGCAGCTCGAAGGATTTGTCGCGCGCCTCGACGCTCTGGAAGTGCATGTTGAGCTTGGAGACGGGGAGGGTGCGGGCGCACTCGTGGGCGTCCTCGACGAACGTGCTCGTCTCGTTGTAGAGCGGCTGGTAGATCCCCACCCCGCAGCTCGGCGACATCTTGATCTCGCGCTCCTCCATAAGGACGCCGGTGCCGCTCGTGACCTCGAGGATGTAAGGGCCTTGCGCGTCGCAGATGTTCAGGGCGCGCGCGACGAAGCCGGGCTCGATGTCGCGTTCCCTAAGGGCGCGGGACTTCTCGAAGTCGTAGACCACGGCGCCCGCGCAGCACACCGCATAGCGCAGCCCGGGCAGGAACTCCCGATACCTCGAGACCATCTTCGGGCATCTGCCCGAGCAGACGATAACGCGCTTGCCGGCGGCCACGGCTTCCTTGATGGCCGCCGTCGAGGAAGCGGCGACCTCCTTGTGCGAATCGAGAAGCGTCCCGTCCATGTCCAGTGCAATGAGCTCGTAAGCCATTCTTGTTCCCAACGTTTATGTCTCGCGTAAAACGAACCCGAGTCTACCCCCGGAACCTCATGGAACTATAAGGGCGATGACAGATAGCAAAAAACGGGGACAGGTTCGAAAAATGCTCAAATGAGTAAATTCCGAACCTGTCCCCAAAAGT
>DJRK01000094.1 GCA_002440065.1 Atopobium sp. UBA6362
CTGGCCACGTTCCTCGACACGACGCTCAACGCGCCCCTGCGCAAGCCTTACCGCGACCTCGACGCGATTCTTAGGCACAAGGACTTCTTTGTTCTCACCACCAACCAGGACACGCAGTTCGTGAAGCTCTACCCCTGGGAGAAAGTGGCCGAGATTCAGGGCGACCACCGCTTCTTCCAATGCGCGCGGTGCTGCACCGACGATGTGTGGGACGCGACGGTCCCCGTCGCGCGTATGATCGAGGCCATGGGCGACGGGCTCGAGGTGCCGAGCGATCTCGTGCCGCGCTGTCCGCACTGCGGCGGCGAGGCGTTCCCTTGGGTGCGCGGTTACGGCAACTTCCTCCAGGGCGAGCTCTACGAGGAGCAATACGCCAAGGTCTCCCGCTGGCTCGAGGCGCACACGGCCGAGAGGATCCTCTTTCTCGAGCTGGGCGTGGGGCGGATCACGCCGGCGTTCATCCAGGAGCCGTTCTGGGAGCTCACGGCGCAGCTTCCGCAGACACGCTACATAGCCGTGAACAACAAGACGCGCTTCTTGCCCCGCGCGATCGAGGACCGGGGCATCGCGATCCGCGCCGACATCGCGGACGTGCTCTCCGACGTCCGCGCCGAGATGGGGCGATAGCGCGTGGACGCATCGAAGGCGGTTCGCATCGGGTGGGCGATCGCCGAGGCGGAGCTCATCGTCATCGGCGCGAGCAATGGGCTCGACATGGCAGAGGGGCTTGACATCTTCCGCGGCGACGCCCACTTCCGGGAGGCGTACGGCGACCTCGCCGAGCGTGACGGCATGCCGTGTATCCTGGCGGGCCTCTCGGCACCGGATGCGCGCGTGCGCACGGAATGGGTCGAGCGGTTTCGCCAAAGGGAATACCTGGAATACGAACCAAGCCCGCTCATGGCAACGCTCCGCGACCTCACATCCCACGCCGAGACGTTCGTCATCACCTGCAACATCGACGGGCGCTTCATTCGCGGCGGTTTTGACGAGAAGCGCGTACTCGAGACCGAAGGCAGCGTACGCGAAACCATCGACGAGCGACGGCTCGCCCACCCTGACGCCCAAGTCTTGGCGCAACTCGACGTGCTCGAGCGCCTCATTCAGGCACATCGGAACGGCAACGTCGTGGTCCTCGAACTTGGTGTGGGGCTTTACAACGGCATCATCAAGCGCATGCTCGCGCAGGTCGCGGATGCCTGCCCGCACGTAACCTACATCGTCTTCAACTACAACCAGGCCATAGCCCCCGACGCTGCATGCGAGAGTATCCTCGTAGACGGCGACATGGCCGCTGCCATTGAGGAGGTCACCCGGTGCCGTCCCTAGAGCAAGACGCCCGCAAGCTCTGCGCGCTTGTCGATGCCGCCGACGCCATCCTCGTGGGCGTCGGCTCGGGCATGTCGAGCGCGGCGGGGTTCAACCACTACAACCGCGCCGGCATGGCGCGCGCCGGGATGGACGATTGGCTCGAGGCCTTTGGCTTCAAGAGCCTCTTCGACGGCTTCTACCACCTCTACCCGAACCTCGAGCAGCAGTGGGCCTACTACGCCCGCTACATCAACTTCATGCTCCGCGAGCCCGCGGCGCAGCCCTACCTCGACCTGCGCGCGCTTCTTGGCGAGAAGGACTACTTCGTCCTGAGCACCAACGTGGACACCCAGGTCGAGAAGACCTTCCCCACCGAGCGCATCTGCAACTACCAGGGCAGCTTTGGCTATCTGCAGTGCAAGCAGCCGTGTTGCGACGAGCTCTTCGATGCGGCGCCGTACGTCGAGCACCTGCTCGCGGGAATGCGCGGGTTCAAGGTGCGCAGCGAGGACGTCCCGCGCTGCCCGCACTGCGGCTGGCAGCTCGTGCCGTGGGTGCGCGACGACACGTTCCTCGAGGGCGAGGACTGGCGCGAAAGCGTCGCGCGCTACGAGAGGTTCGTGGAGACCCACCACGACGAGCGGCTTCTTCTCCTCGAGCTCGGCGTTGGCGAGATGACCCCCGGCATCATCACGCTCCCCTTCTGGAGCATGACGGCGAGGCTGCCGCGCGCGCACCTCCTGAGCGTCAACATCGCGAGCGGATCCGTACCGCTGCAGCTGGACAATAAGGCCACAGCGATCAAGGCCGACCTGGCCGAGCTTCTCGCCACAGTGTCTGCCAGCACCTAGAATACGCGGAGAAACCCAGCGGCTCCACATCGAAGGTGCGGGCAGGGGCAAGACGCCGATTCCGCCCCCGTAAGAGAGGCGCGCATGAGACGCTATCTAGCAGAGGCCCCCATGCCCGACTTCTCCAACCCGGGCATTCAAGCCCTAATCGAGGAACAGGGATGGCGCGGGGTGAGCGAGCTCGATTGCGTCCGAGGCACCTACGGCCACGTTCGCGCCGAGATCCTCTTTGGCTACAACGTTGGCGACAACATCCCGGCGTCGCGGGTACTGGCAGATGGCTTCGGGAGTGACACGAAGGCAACGCTCTTCATGGCGCCGGCGTTCGCCCATCGCCACCTTGGCCGGCACCTCATGAGCAGAAACGTCATGAGAATGCGCAGGAGCAGACGCGAGGCAACGTGCTTGCGAGTGGGTTGAGCATGGGCCCGACCCCGCCGCCATGGCGCTCTCGCTTGGCTTTGGCATGAACCTGACAGAAATCCTCGCCAAGGGCGCGCAGTCGCTGCCAATCATCGTGATGACGATCTCGACGTCCCTGGTTATCGCGTTCGTGTTGTACCGCGCCATGAACATCAGAAAGGGCCGCAAGCCCATCGAGCTCAACCTTTGCTGCTGGATCGGCATCGCGCTGATGAGCCTGGGCATGCAGCACGTGCCGGGAATCTGGTAGGCGTGGAACAGGGGGCAGTCCCCTGTTCCACGACAAGCGACACTGGTCCCAATTCTCTGTAAACCAATGGTCCTCATTTGATGCCCACGCTGTTCGTACGCCGAGAAGAAAACCTGCCGTCGCTCAAATGAGGTCGTCGCCATCTTTCATGAACGACGCCATGTTCAGATGCCTAACGCCGTTCCTCTCCTGAAGCAAAGGATCCAGAGTAAACAGGTAGCGCGGGTACCCGTCCCGAATGTAGCCGAACGGTCTGTACTACCGCTCTTCCACATCCCTGTCGGCAATCGTCATCGCGACCTGGATGTAGGCGTAGGCGTTGCGCCTACGGGCGACGAAGTCGCACTCGAGCTTCCCGATGCGACCGACGGACAGCTCGTATCCACGAGACGAAAGTACAGGTAGAGAACGTTCTCCAGCGACGGCCCATAGTTCAGACGAACATCGACATTTCGGGCAAAATAGATACCGGGGTCCGCGAGGTAGTACTTCTCCTCATCTCGAAACAACCTGCGGGACTTGAGGTCGAACCTCTCGCACTTGTAGAGCACCTTGGCGTCGACGAGCGAGAGCGCGAGGTAGGCCGCGACGCCGCAGGCGCAGCACCGCAGCATGGACTTCGTGCGCCATGCCGCAAGAAACACCACAGCGGCGGTAAGCAGGGGCATAGCGCCCGCCCACAGGCCGCTGGCAGAAGCCGCGGGCGAGAACAGATCGTTTGCCACGAGCGCGGCGAAGGCAGCCGGCGGGATGAGGTCGGGGGCCTCGATGACGCGCAGGGGCAAGGCCCGTCCGCGCGGCGCGAAGATTGAAACGGCCCTGCGGGCGAGGATGACGATGAACGCGCCCGTCCATACGAGGAGAAGCTCGTTTATGCTCATACGCTCTCGATTCCCCCTTTTCGTCCCAGCTCAGAGGCCTTTTGGGACTACACGCCGCCGTCTTGCCCCGATCTGACACAGGCGAGCATCGCCATGGCCGCCCCCACCACGGCGGCCAAGGGCACGGCCACGTTCGTGAGGTTCGCGAGCTTACAGGACACGACGACAACCGCCGAGCTCACAGACGCAACGACGTTGCCGCGCTTATCAAGTTTGATCCAGAGCAGGAAGATGAACAACGAGGTCATCGTGTAGCTCGCGATGGCTGTGGGGCTATCGACGAGCCCGCCCAGTGCGCATCCGGCGGAGACGTCGGAGAACCTCTTCATAGCAGCGAAAACTTTCGACGAAATGGCAACCGCGCGCCCTGTAACCAGCGGGCGGCGCACCTTCACCGTCGTACCCTTCCTTTTCAGGCTGATCGGATGCGTAGGGGGGGCGGGTCGGCTGCTCACCCGGCCGTCACGAAACCGATAAAGCGGCCCGGACAACGCATTGAAGTCTATAATCTTTTTTTGGACGTTTTTAAGCCTTAAATTCTGCCACATAAAAATCAGGGGGATTAGCATGAAGCTCCAGAGAACATGGGCTGTCAAGCGCGGGTTCGCCGTCGTGCTCGCAAGCGCGCTCGCGGCGTCGCCCG
>DJRK01000072.1 GCA_002440065.1 Atopobium sp. UBA6362
TCCGTCTCGTCGAGCAGGCGGCGCACGACGGCGGGGTCGAGCAGGTCGCCCGTGGGATTGTTCGGCGACGTCAGGATGACGAGCGAGGCTTCGCGCGCGGCCTCTACCAGGGCGTCTGCGTCCACGGCGAACGTCTCGGGGTCGCGCCAGGCCTCAACGTGGGGCGTCTCGCACATCTTGGCGAAGTTTGCGTACTCGCTGAAGTCCGGCGGGCAGGTGACGAGGGCGTGGCCGGGCCCGCCAAAGGTGAAGAGCAGGTTGAACAGGATCTCGTCGCCGCCGTTGCCCACGCAGATGTTCTCGCGGCGAACGCCGTGGCGCTCGGCAAGAAGGTCGCGCAGGTCGTTGGCCATGGGGTCGGGATAGCGGTTGAGCGGCGTCGACGCCGCGGCGGCGCGGATGGCCTCCGCGACGCGCGCGGGGAGCTCGTGGGTGTTCTCGTTCGCGCTCAGGTTCACGCGGCAGGGCGTGAACGCGGGGTCGTACGGCTCGAAGCCGGCGAGCGCCGCGCGGGCGCGGGAGGCGGCGTCGAAAGTCGGTGCGCCGCTTGCCTTCTCGCTCGTCATCGGCCCTCCCTCGCGTATCCGGGCAGGTAGGGCACGCCGGGGGCCGCGAGGTCCTCGGGCCAGGCGACGCGATGGGCGCCCTCGCAGGCGGCCTGGGCGTCCTCATAGCCCTCGAGCCCCTGCTCGGCAAGGCGACGGCGCATCCCCACCGAGAGCGCGTGCGCCCACAGGCCCTCGGCCTGGGCCATCGCCTGCGTCGCCGGCGCGTCGGCAAGAAGACCCTCGGGCGTGTAGGAGATCACGCTCGAGCGCTTCTGGAAGTCGTAGACGCCGAGCGGGTTCGAGAAGCGCGCGGTGCCGCCGGTCGGCAGCGTGTGGTTGGGGCCCGCGACGTAGTCGCCCAGGGGCTCGGAGCTCCAGGCACCCACGAAGATGGCGCCGGCGTTGCGGATCTTGCCCAGGAGCCCCATCGCGTCCTTGCAGTGGAGCTCGAGGTGCTCGGGCGCCACCACGTTCACGGCCTCCACGGCGGCGTCGAGGGTGTCGGCCACCACCACGACGCCGCGGTTGTCGAGGCTCCGGCGCGTGATGTCCTCGCGCGGCGACTGCGAAACGAGCTTCTCGGCGCAGGCGAGGACGCGGTCGGGCAGCTCGGCGTCGCAGGTCACGAGATAGCAGCTGGCGAGCGGGTCGTGCTCGGCCTGGGCCATGAGGTCGGCCGCGACGACCGCGGGGCCGGCCGTGGAATCGGCCAGGACGCAGACCTCGGAGGGGCCGGCCACCATGTCGATCCCCACGTCGCCCGAGACGTAGCGCTTGGCCGCGGCGACGAAGGCGTTGCCAGGCCCCACGATCTTGTCGCAGGCGGGGATGGACTCGGTGCCGTAGGCCACCGCGCCGATCGCCTGGGCGCCGCCCACGGCGTAGACCTCGTCCACGCCGGCGAGCTTGGCGGCGGCGAGCGTATAGGCCGAGAGGGACCCGTCCTTCTGCGGAGGGGTCACCATGACGACGCGCGGCACGCCCGCGACCTTTGCGGGGATCGTGTCCATGAGGACGGTCGAGGGGTACTGGGCCCGGCCGCCGGGCACGTAGACCGCGGCGGAGGCGACGGGAGTGACCTTCACGCCCAGGATGGTGCCGTCGGGGCGCGTCGTGAACCACGACTCCTCGCGCTCCTTCTCGTGGAACGCGCGGATCTGGTCGCGGGCGCGGGTGAGGGCGCGCAGGAACGCGGGGTCGACCATCGAAGGCGCCTCGTCGATGAGCTCCTGCGGCACGCGGAAGCTCGCGGGGCAAGCGCCGTCGAACTTGTTGCAGTAGTCGCGCACGGCCTCGTCGCCGCGGGCGCGCACGTCGTCCACGATGGCCTCGGCCGAGGCCATGACCTCGGCGGGCAGGGCGCCCGAGCGGTTGAGGTCGGCCTGCGTGAGGGCGCGGCCCTTCTCCAGGATCACTTTTCTCATGGGTTATGCCTCCTTAGGCGCCCGGGCCACCTCGGCGAGGCGGGCGGCGAGCTCGCGGATCCTCTTGTCGCACCGGTACGCGGCGGGCCCGGCGAAGAAGCGCGCCGTGCACTCCATGACGTCGTCCACCACCACGAGGTCGTTCTCGCGCAGCGTGGTGCCCGTCGCCGTGATGTCCACGATGCGGTCGGCCATGCCCACGATGGGGCCGAGCTCGATGTTGCCGTGCAGCGTCAGGATATCGACCTGCTGGCCGATGCGGTCGTAGTAGAGCTGGGTGATGCGGGGGTACTTCGTCGCGACGCGCACGGTGCCGCGCCACTCGTAGTTGCGCTCGGCGAGGCCCTTGTTCGCGGCGGGCTCTGCCACGACGAAGCGGCAGCCGCCGTAGTTCAGGTCGACGAGCTGCAGGAGGTCGAGGTCGGCCTCCACGAGGGAGTCGCTGCCGCAGATGCCGCAGTCGGCGCCGCCCGCACCCACGAACGCCGGGGCGTCCTGGGCGCGCACGATGATGTACTCCACGTCCCCCGCCGAGATGATGAGCTTGCGGCCGGGGTCACGCAGCTCGTCGACGGGCAGGCCCGCCGCCTCGAGCACGCGCAGGGAGTCCTTGAAGAGCGAGCCCTTGGGCACGGCTATGCGCAGGGGGCGCGAGCCTATGCGCGCGCCGGGGGTCGCCGCGCCGGCGCCGCTTTGCTCGCCCAGGACCTCCTGCAGGCGCTCGAGCGAGAGGGCGAAACCGCAGGCAGCGAGGCCGGGGCGGCCCAGGTTCGCGAGCACGGCGTCGTAGCGGCCGCCCGAGGCGAGGCTCTGCGCGATGCCCTCGGCGTAACCCTTGAAGATGATCCCGGTGTAGTAGTCGAAGCTGTTTATGATGCTGAAGTCGAAGCTCGCGCGGCCGTCCGCGAAGAGCTCGGATAGCTGGCCGACCAGGGTCGAGAGCTCCGAGGTTCCGCGTTGCGCGGGCGGGACGTCGGCATCGGCCAAAAGCGCGTCGATGCGGTCGATGACCTCCGCACCGCCGTGCATGCGCGGGATCGCGTGGAAGGCGCGGGCGGCCGAGGGCTTGAGCTCCGGGGTCGCGTCCACGAGCTCGTCGAGCGTCACGAGGTCGGAGTCGTGCACGAGCGAGAGGACCTGCGAGGCGAACTCCTGGCTGGGCGAGCAGCTGGCGATGAGGGACGTCAGCGGCTTGACCGAGCCAAAGACCAGGCGCCAAGAAGGGACGCCGAGCGTCTGGAGGACCTCGGCGAGGAGCTGAACGACCTCGAGCTCGGAGGCGGCGCCGTCGGTCCCCACGAGCTCGACGCCGAGCTGCGTGAACTGGCGCGGCTCGCCGCGAAGCGCCCCCTGCTCGCGCACGACGGGCGCCTCGTAGCGCAGGCGCACCGGCAGGTCGGCCGCGGACAGGCGCTGGGCCGTAAGGCGCGCGATGGGCAGCGTGAGGTCCGGGCGCAGCATGAGCAGGCGGTTGTCCGAGTCGAACAGCTGGAACGGCGAGCCCTTGATGCGGCCGGCGCGCTCGAGCACGGAGCGGTCCTCGAGCAGTGGGGTCTCCACCGGGACGTAGCCGTGGGAGTCGAAGCAGGCGCGAACGCGGTCGCGGATCGCCTCCCGCGCCCGGGCCTCCCCCGGCAGAATGTCCCTGAACCCCCTGGGCGTACCTATGACCACAACGTCCTCCTCGTGTCGCGTTTTGCTTCCGTCACTTTAGCACACTAAAGTGACACGCGAGCACTTCACTTTATCAAGCTAAAGTAAACAACGCGTTTCGAGACGACGGGCCGACGCGCGCGTGACTCATCGTGCCGAACGCACCCAAAATGCATCGTGGCAGCCCCGCCTTGGGGATGATCGGCACGATAAACGGCGGCACCCCTCGTTTAGGGTTGGTCCGCACGATAAGCAGCGGTCCGGCGGCCCCGCAGGCGCACAAAAAGGGGCCGGCACCCGAAGGCACCGGCCCCTGTGGCCAATTGACGCAGAGAAGCGTCAGCCGCCGAGGTAGGCCTGCTTGACGCGCTCGTCGTTCGCGAGGTCCGCGGCGTTGCCGCTCATGGACACGTTGCCCGTCTCGAGCACGTAGGCGCGGTCGGCGATGGAGAGCGCCATGCGGGCGTTCTGCTCAACGAGCAGCACCGTCGTGCCGGCGTCGTGCAGGGCCTTGATGATGTTGAAGATCTCCTGCACCAGGATGGGCGCCAGGCCCATGGAGGGCTCGTCGAGCATCAGCAG
>DJRK01000086.1 GCA_002440065.1 Atopobium sp. UBA6362
TGCAGCCGGAGACGAAGAGCGTGGTCCTCACGCCGACGCCGTTGGCGATGTCGCAATACTTGATCTCCGCGTAGTTCACAGCCGCTCCCTTGATGCAGACACAAGAACTCTCAGTATAGTCCCGAAGGCGCAACAGGGGAGTGCCCCGGCCCACGAACCTGCCCTGTGGCTCACAGCCCAGAACCCGTGCCCCGTGGCCCAGAACCCGCGGCCGCGGCAACAACCCGCGCCCGCATCCTATTGGCGAAGCATCCGGTACCCCACGCCCACGTGCGTCTGGATGTAGCGGGGGTGCGCCGGGTCGCGCTCGATCTTCTTCCTGAGGGTGCCCATGAACACGCGCAGCGACGCGAGGTCGTTCTTGCTGGTAGAGCCCCATATCTCGCGGAGGATGAACTGGTGGGTGAGCACCTTGTCCACGTTGCGCGACAAGAGCACGAGCAGCTTGTACTCCATGGGGGTCAGGTGGAGCTCCTCCCCGGCGAGCGAGGCGATGCCCGCGGCGTAGTCGATGCGCAGCTTGCCGTTCACGAAGCCCGTGTCCTCCGCGCCGGCCTCCTCGGACATGTGGCTGAGCCTGCGCAGCGTCGTGCGGATGCGCGCCAGGAGCTCCCCCACCGAGAAGGGCTTGGTGATGTAGTCGTCCGCGCCGGCGTCGAGCGCGCGGATCTTCTCGGCGTCCTCGGAGCGTGCCGAGACCACGATGATGGGCATCTGCGACCAGCTGCGGATGCTCTCCACCACCTCGACGCCGTCGATGTCGGGCAGCCCGAGGTCCAGGAGCACGATGTCGGGCCCCAGGGAGGCGGCCTCGGAGATCCCCGCCTTGCCGGACGCCGCGCAGGCGCGCTGGTAGCCGTGTGCGATGAGCGTCGTCGAGATGAGGTTGCGCACGGCCGGGTCGTCCTCTATCACGAGGATGAGCGGCTTGGCGGCGGGCTCGGCGCCCGTCGTGGGCGCTTGGGCAGCTTGCTTAGGCATGGGGTTCACCTTCCTGTGCGAGGTCGACCGCCGGCAGGCGGAACTCGAAGCGGCATCCGTGGGGCTCGACCGGCGCAAGCCCGATCTGCCCGCCGTGCGCGGACACGATGGAGCGGCAGAGCGCGAGGCCCAGGCCCACCGAGCGTTGCCCGTCGGCGCGCTTGCGCCCGGCGGTGTAGAAGGAGTCGAAGACGTGGGCGCGGTCCTCCTCGGCGATGCCGGGGCCGTCGTCCTCCACGGCGCAGCGGACCCAGGCGCCGTCGCGCCAAGAAGAGACGCGAATCCGCGAGCCGGCGGGGGTGTAGGCCAGGGCGTTTCCCACCAGGTTCACGACGACCTGCACCATGAGGTGGGCGTCCACGTTCACGAGGAGCGGCTCGTCGCTCGGCGCGACCTCGAGGCCGTGGCCGGCGGGGTCGCCCACGTGGCGCATGGCCTCCTCGATGACGTCGTCGAGGAGCTCGGGGGAGGTGCGCAGGCTCGCGCCTCCGCCGTGGAGCCTCGTCGTGGCGAGGAGGTTCTCGACGGTGCCGGAGAGCCAGCGCGCGTCGTCACGGATGTCCTTCGCGAGCCGCGCGCGGTCGGCGGCCGTGAGCGCGTCCGTATCGGACAAAAGCACGTCGGCGTTGCCCGCGATCGAGGTCAGGGGCGTGCGGAGGTCGTGCGAGATGCTGCGAAGAAGGTCGGCGCGGAGCTGCTGGTTCTTTGCCTGGACGGCCGCGGCCTCGCGCTGGAGCACGGCCGCCTCGCGGTCGAGCGCGAGCGAGGTCTCGCCGGCGATGGCCGCCATGATGTTGAGCTCGTCGGGGTTGAGGCCCGACTGGTCGGCATCGATGCCGTAGGCGCCCACGACGCCCGGCCCCGCCTCGCCCGACTTGTCCTGGACCGTGAGGTAGACGCCGTGCTTCTCTTCGCCGAGGCCCTGCCCCAGCGGCCTCCCCACGTAGGCGCCGCCGTCGAGCACGGGCGGCATCGCCGGCGCGACGGCGGCCACGGAGGTCGAGGGGCCCTCGGACGTGAAGGCCCACTCGGCCGCGAGACTGCCGTCGTCGAGGGACTGGTACCAGACGACCGCGCGCCCCGAGAGGAGCGCGAGCCTCGTGCCGGCCGTGCGCACGATCGACTCCTCGTCGCCGCAGCCCTGCAGGAGCCGATTGGTCACGAGGAGCTCGCGGCTCCTGCGCGACGCCTCCTCGGAGCGGTGGACCTCGCGCCTGAGCGAGAGCGCGACGTAGCTCGAGGCCACGGCCGCGGCGAACATCACGGCGAAGGACGCCGGGTAGGTCG
This sequence comes from Atopobium sp. UBA6362, assembly GCA_002440065.1. Lineage (GTDB taxonomy): Bacteria > Actinomycetota > Coriobacteriia > Coriobacteriales > Atopobiaceae > Paratractidigestivibacter. Next base: position 2,269 of record DJRK01000086.1, read on the forward strand.
ACCCCCAGGCGCTGAGCGAGTAGCGCGGCGTCGTGAAGAAGAAATTGTAGAGCGCGACCCCGAGCGCGGCGGTGAGCACGCAGTGGAGGCGCCGGATCGTGACGAGCGCGACGCACTGCACGATGAGCACGTAGCAGATGACGATGCACGCGTCCATGCCGAAGGCGTCCAGGACAAAGCCCAGGCAGGTCGCCGCCGCGAGCAGGCCCGCCCCAAAGGCGAAGTCGCAGAGGTCCCGCTCAGGGGTGGGGGAGTCCGTCCACGGGAAGCGGCTCTCGGCGCCCTTCTTTGCCTTGCGATCGTCGTCCTGTCCCATATCCTGCCTCCTCGCCACGCTTTCCTCGGCGACGCCCGGCCTTCTCGCCGGCGCTCGATCCCGTCTATCGTAGGCTTACCGCGCAGGGGCCACGGCCAAAAGCCGGCTCTGCGCGGCGGCTCCCGCGCGTCGATCCCTGCGCTCCGGCCCTGCACATCGATCCCGCGCCCTAATCCTCCGCCGGCTCCTCGGGCTCCTCGCCCGGCTGGAGGCGCCGCATCTTCTCGACGCTCTTGAACTTGGTGAAGAGGGGCACCCATTCGTAGATGACGCTCGAGTTCTCGAGGCCGTACCAGCGCACCGGCGAGCCGGCCACGTGGCGGATGAGGTACTTCAGGCTGATGGCCGCGCGCTCCCCGCCGGTGAGGTCGCTCTCGGGGGCGAGCATCTTGTGGATGAGGACGAAGCGGAAGCTGCCGATCGTGCCGGGGTCCTTGTAGACGGAGTAGTCGTGGACCTGGGGCGGCAGCTCTCCGGAGGCGGAAAGGTCGCCGACGACCTGGCGCAGGTAGGCGTTCACGCGCTGGTTGACCTTGTAGCCCAGGTACAGGTGCACGCGGAAGACGTAGTCGGTTCCAAAGGTCTCGACCGAGTAGGCGAACGTGTGCGGCTCGTCGGTCACGCGGACGCTCACGAACCACCAGGCGCGGGCGCGCTTGGGGTGCTTGTCCAGGATCGAGTACATGATGTCGCGGTCGATGTAGCCGGTATGGGTGTCCTTGGTGAGGAAGACGAGGTTGTCGGCACCGAGCTCGTAGCGCTCGTCCTCGCGCAGGCGCGCGAGCTGGGGCAGGTAGCTGCGGATGGGCAGCAGCGTCGCCTGACGCTGCTCGATGGCCGTGCCCAGATGCCAGCAGACCATGACGCCCATGATGAGGGCGGCAAGCAGCAGCGTGAAGTAGCCGCCGTGGAAGAACTTGGTGAGGGACGAGCCGAAGAAGAAGCCCTCGAGCACGAGGAAGAAGACGACGAAGACCCACGGGGCCGCCTTGAGCCCGCGCTCGCGCGACAGGTAGAAGAACAGAAGGACGGTCGTGCACATCATCGTGATCGTGATGGCCAGGCCGTAGGCGGCCTCCATGTGCGCGGAGCTCTGGAAGAGAAGGACCACGACGACGCAGCCCACGAGCATGACCGAGTTGACCATGGGGATGTAGAGCTGGCCCTTGGTCTCGGCGGGGTAGGTGATCTGCATGTGGGGCATGAGGTCGAGGCCCATCGCCTCGGCCACGAGCGAGAAGGCGCCGGTGATGAGGGCCTGGGACGCGATGATTGCCGCGAGCGTGGAGAGGCCCACGGCGAAGGGACGCAGGGCCGGGTCGAGCATCTCGAAGAACGGGTTGAGGTCGGCGACGCCGGCGAGCGCCGGGTCGGCGGCGTGCAGGAGCAGCCAGGCGCCCTGGCCCAGGTAGGAGAGGAGCAGGCAGGCCTTCACGAAAGGCCAGGTGGCGTAGATGTTGTTGCGGCCCACGTGGCCCATGTCCGAGTAGAGCGCCTCGGCGCCGGTCGTGGCGAGGAAGCAGCTGCCCAAGATCATGACGCCCGCGTGGTTGTGGGGGCTCAGGAGGAAGCTGATGCCCTCGACGGGGTTGAACGCCAGCAGCACGACGGGGTTCCGGACCACGAAGAAGAGGCCGGAGCAGCCCAGGAAGAGGAACCAGAGGGTCATGACGGGGCCGAAGGCGTGGCCGATCTTCGACGTGCCGATGCGCTGCGCGAGGAACAGGACGATGATGATCGCGAGCGTGATGGCGACGACCTTGCCCTGCCCGTCGCCGAGCAGGCGGTGGCCGAGCTCGATCGTGCGCAGGCCCTCGATGGCCGTCGTCACCGTGACGGCGGGCGTGAGGACGCCGTCGGCGAGAAGTGCCGCGCCGCCGAGCATGGCGGGTACGATGAGCCACTTGGCGTGTCGGCGCACGAGGCTGTACAGGGCGAAGATGCCGCCCTCGCCGTGGTTGTCGGCCCTGAGCGAGACGAGCACGTACTTCACCGTGGTGAGCAGCGTCACGGTCCAGATCACGAGCGAGAGGGCGCCCAAGATGAACTCCTGGTTCACGGTCCCGATGCCGCCGTTGCCGGAGACGAGGGCCTTGGTCACATACATCGGGCTCGTGCCGATGTCGCCGTAGACAACGCCCAGCGTGACGAGGATCATGCTCGCGGAGAGCGGGATCCCGGCGCTTTTCGCGCGGCGCGCGCGCACGCTCGCGGCGGTGTCCGTTCTAGATGCTCCCATGTTGCTCCAAACTCGATGACAATTACGGGATGACCTGTACATACAGGCTCAATAATCTAGCACTTTGATATAAAGAAGTTCCTGCTCGCCCGGGACTAGAATGGTCATCGGCCAATCATCGGCGCGTAAGGAGAATCACATGGAAGAAACCGCGAACCCCCAGACCCCGTCGAACCCCTTCGCGGGGGAGGAACCCGACCGTGCGACCGGCGTGCCCGCCCCCGCGAGCGCCCGGCTCACGTGGCGTGCGGGCGCCCTCGAGCTGCCCTATGAGGCGACGGCGGCCCACCTCGACGTGCGCACGGACGCCGGCAAGCTCGTGAGTAGGATGTTCTCGCTTTCCTACGTCGCCGTGGACGCGGCGGGCAAGCCCGAGGCGTCCCGCCCCGTGACGTTCGCGTTCAACGGCGGCCCCGGCTCGTCCTCGGTACCGATCGACTTCGGCGGCATCGGGCCGCGCCGCGTCGCCACGAACGGCTGCGCGCACGTCCGCGCCGACGCCCCGGTCGAGGACAACCCGCACTCGATCCTGCGCGACACGGACATCGTGTTCCTCGATGCGCCCGGCACCGGCTGGTCCGTCGTGGCCGACGACGCCGATACCTCCGCGCTCTTCTCGGTCGACGGCGACGCGGACGCCTTCGCCCGCGCCATCTGCGACTGGTTGCAGAGGAACAACCGCTGGGGGAGCCCGATCTACCTCTTCGGCGAGTCGTACGGCACCGTGCGCAACTCCGTGCTCATGCGCGTTCTCGGCGAGATGGGCGTGGCCGTGACGGGCGTCGTGTTCCTCTCGGCGATCCTGGACTGGGTGCAGGTGCAGCCGGGCGAGGACCTCTACTACCTGGGCATGATGCCGACCTACGCCGCGACGGCGCAGTACTTCGGGCGCGCCGGGGCGGGCGTCGACTTCGACGCGTGGTTCGACCGCGCCATGGCCTGGACCGAGGACGTCTATGCGCCGGCCCTCCTCAAGGGCGACCGATTGGCCCCCGAACGCGAGCGCGCCGTGGCGGAGGAGCTCTCCGCGTTCATCGGCCTGCCTGCCGACTTCCTCGTCGCGCGGCATCTGCGCGTCGACCTCGCGGAGTTCCGCATGCGCCTCTTGGCCGACGAGAACCGCATCTGCGGCCGGCTCGACACGCGCTTCTGCTCCGACGGCCTGTCGCCCATGCAGACGTCCGTGGACTGGGTCGCCGCCGAGGACGCCGCCTCCGACGCCGTGGAGCCTGCCTGGACGAACGCGTTCCGCGACTTCTGCGGGCGCGTGCTCGGCTACGAGGGCCCCGCGCGCTACCTCGCGAGCAACTACGAGAAGGTGGGCACCAAGTGGGGCTGGACCCATGCCGAGCCGGGCGCGTCCGATCGCGCCAGCGCGCCGAACATGTCGCTCGACATAGCCGTGGCGCTGCGCCGCAACCCCACGTGCAAGATCGCGATCATCGGCGGGCGCTACGACGCGGCGACGACGTACTGGAACGTCGTGCACGACATGAGCTGCCAGTTCCTCTCGCCCGAGCTCAAGGAGCGCGTGAGCTGGTACCGCTACGGGTGCGGCCACATGGCCTACACCGACGAGCCGACCCTTGCCGCCATGGGCGCCGACCTCCACGAGTGGTACGCGAAGAAGTAGCGTCGGCTTGGGGCCGGCCGTGGCTGATACTTGCGTCGTTCGCGCAAGCCGCGCGCCCGGGGCCGTTTCTCTGTAAAGAGGCGACCCCGGGCGCGTTTTTCTTGCCGTCAGCGGGTTCAAACTCCGTGACTCGCTCATGAAAGTGCGGTGCGAGCGATAAAACTCCCTCATAAAAGTGTACTGATGCCACCGAAACTCGCTCATGAAAGTGTGAAACCAGCACAAAAACTCGCTCATGAAATTGTATTATTGCTGGTAAACAACACAGAGCGAATCGAGAGACAAATGAGGTACCTTAAACGAAAGATAGACCTCTTTTTGGATAGCTGGAGGCGAGACTCCGATCGAAAGCCCCTTATCGTCAAAGGGCCTCGTCAGGTGGGAAAAACCGAGTCGATCCGTCACTTCGCTCAGGCGAACTACGCTTCGGTTATCGAGATCAACTTCGTGGAGGAGCCAAAGTACAAGGCCATCATTGAAGACGGCTATGCTGCGGCCGACATCGTGCGCAATATCAGCTTCATCGATCCCGGCAAGAAGTTCATCGACGGGAAAACGCTCCTGTTCTTTGACGAGCTGCAGGAGTTTCCCGAGATTGCCACGGCGCTTAAGTTTCTCAAACAGGACGGGCGCTTCGACGTGATCTGCAGCGGTTCGTTGCTGGGAATCAGCTATAGGCGGATCGAAAGCAACAGCGTCGGCTACAAAACCGATTACGAAATGAGGTCGCTGGACTTCGAGGAATTCCTCTGGGCGAAGGGATACGACGACTCCCTCACAGACTCGGTCTTCTCTTGTCTTGTGGAGGCACGCCCCCTCTCGGACATGCGTCATCAGGTCCTCATGAAACTCTTCCTCGATTACTGCGCGATCGGCGGCATGCCCGAGGTCGTCCGAGGCTATATAGACAGCGGGACATTCGAGGGTTCACTGCAGGTGCAGCGCCAACTCGTGCTCGACTATCGCGAGGATATCCAGAAATACGCGGAGGGGCTCGATAAGGCTCGGATCCTGAGCGTCTTCAACCACATCCCCGCCCAGCTTGCCAAAGACAACAAGAAGTTCCAGATAAGCAAGGTGGCGAAGGGTGCGCGTTTCAAGGACTACAACGGCTGCGTTGAATGGCTTGAAATGGCGGGGATGGTGAACGTCTGCCGGTGCCTCACGTATCCCGAGCTGCCCCTGAAGGGCAACTACGAGGAGAACAAATACAAGCTGTATTTTGGAGATACGGGCGTGTTCGTATCCATGTTCGACGATGAGGCGGGCGAGGATTTTCGAGCAAACAGGAACCTTGGGGTCTATAAAGGGGCGTTATACGAGTCGATCGTCGGCGAGGCGCTTGTGAAGAGCGGTTACGAGCTTTTTTACTACAGGCGCGAGAATTCGACGCTCGAAGAGGACTTCTTCGTGAGGACGCGGTCGAGTCTCGTGCCCATTGAGGTGAAGGCAAAGAACGGCTCGTCGAAATCGCTCAGAACGCTCATTACGTCGGGGTCGTATCCGGACATTCGCTTTGGCATCAAGTGCACCGCCGGCAACATCGGGTCTGCGGGGCAGATATTCACCATGCCTTATTTCGCCGCATTTCTCATAAAGCGCCTGCTCCGTGCCTGCGATGCGGGCGAAGCGGACTGGTATAACGAAATCGTTCGCTCGTAGCGTCTCTAGCTGAAAAAGACCTTCTTTCCGGCTGCATTTATCGTGGGGCGGACGGCTCAGGCGTTGCCGCGGGCCGTCTACGTGCGAAGATAGACGGCAACGATGGAAGGAGCGCGGCGGGGGCGCCGTGCGCGACGGGCGAGAGGTGTCCCGATGGAGTTTGTGGCTACGTGCCCCAAGGGCTTTGAGAAACTGCTGGCCGAGGAGCTGGCTTCGTTCAAGATTCCGCAGGTGAGGCAGCTGCGCGGCAGGGTCGCCTTTGGCGGCGAGGTCGCGGACGCGTACCGCGCGTGCCTGTGGAGCCGCCTGGCGTCCCGTGTGCTGCTCGTGCTCGGCCGCGTGGGCGCGCGCGACGCCGACGAGATCTACGAGGGGATCCGCGGCATCGATTGGGAGCCCCAGCTCCCCGTCGGCGCGACGTTCGTCATCGACGCCCACGGCACGAACGAGAACCTGCGCAACACCCAGTTCCTCGCGCTGCGCTCGAAGGACGCCGTGTCCGACGCGCTCTTCTCGGCGCGTGGGATGAAGCCCGTCGTGGACACCGAGCGGCCCGACGTCATCATCGACGTGCGCCTCGTGCGCGACCGCGCCACCATCGCCATCGACCTCACGGGCGAGCCGCTCTTCCACCGCGGCTACGACTCCCGCGCCGCCCGCCGCGTGGCGCCCCTGCGCGCCGACTACGCCGCCATGATCCTCGCGGCCGGCCGCTGGTACCGCAACGTCCGCCACGGCGACCCCACGCTCTGTGCCCTTTGGGCCGGCCAGGGCTCGGTCCTGGTAGAGGCCGCCGCCGAGGCGCTCGACCGAGCGCCCGGTCTTCTTCGCGCCCGCTGGGGCTTCGAGGGGTGGGGCGGCCACGACGCCTCCGCCTGGGACGAGCTCCTCTCCGAGGCCGACGAGCGCGCCGACGCCGGTGCGCAGAACCGCCTCGCCCTCTATGCGGCCGATACCCGCCCCGGCGCCGAGGCCGCCTGCCGAGGCGCCTTGAGGGCCGCCGGCCTGGACTGCGAGCTCGTTTGGGCGAGCCCGGCAGACGCCGTCGACGCGGCGCGCGCCGCGGGCGACGACTCGCTGACCACCTGCGACCTCTCCTGGATCGGCGAGGACGAGCTCGCCACGGAGGCGTCCGCGCTCACCGCCGCCTCAGCCGCCGCGGGGCTCAACGTGGTCGCCCTCGTGCGCGACTCCTC
>DJRK01000125.1:0-7521 GCA_002440065.1 Atopobium sp. UBA6362
CGGCAGTAGGGGCAGACCTTCCAGTCCGCGTTGAGCGGGCGGTGGCACGTGGGGCAGACGTTGCGGACCTGCGTGTTGCAGATGGGGCAGACCACGAAGTCGCGGTCGATCGGCGCGCCGCACTTGGGACAGATGCCGTAGTGGGAGAGTTGGTGCTCGCGCAGGGCGATGTCGAGGTCCTGCTCCTCGCGGTCGATGAGGTAGGAGCTGGGGCGCAGGATCACGTACGCGAGAAGGCCCACGATGGGGATGACCGAGATGACGGCCCACATCCACCAGGGCTCGGCGCCGCGGCGCTGGGCGTCGCGCACGACGTAGACGATGGAGAGGATGTAGAGCATGACGACGCACACGACCATGAGGTAGAGGACCATGCGGACCTCGGGAGTGAGTATCTGGTCGATAAGTTCCTGCATATTTGGGACCCCTTCGTAGAGTTGCACGTACCTGGAGAGGAGCGCTCCGCTCCGCACAGATGACGTGATTGTAGCAGAGCTTACGCGAACTCGGCGGCAACCTCGCCCGCAAGGGTAATGGAGCCGCAGGCAACGTAGGATTCTCCACACAAGGAAGACACGGCGTCGGGAACGGAGCCGTAGACGCCCGCGACCTCGGCGCCCTCGGAGTGGAAGACCTCGGCGAGCTCGGCGGCGGGAAGCGCGCGCGGCGACGTCGTCTGCGTCACATAGACGCGCGGGAACGCGGGCGCGAGGAGCCGGGCGATCCCGTCGACGTCCTTATCGGCGAGGACGGCGCAGAGAAGGGCCGGACGCGCCGCTGGATCGGGCTCGATCTCGGCCATGGCGGAGAGGAAGGCGCCGACGCTCTGCGGGTTGTGGCACGCGTCGATGAGGACTGGGGGCTCGGGGCGCAGGAGTTGGAAGCGCCCCGGGGTCGGGCAGGAGACCACGGACTCGTAGAGCGCGGCGGCGTCGAGAGCGCGGCCGAGGTAGTTCTCGCACAGGACGACGGCGCAGGCGATGTTTGCCGCCTGGTAGCCGGGCTTCAGGGCGGCGAGCTCGAGATAACCAGCACGCGGGGTGGTCACGTCGAGCTCGAGGGGGAACCCCAGGCGGCGCGGGCGCTTCTTTACCTTGTAGGTCGCGAGCGGGAAGTCGCGATGCTCGCGTGGCTCGCCGGGCTGCATCTCGCCCGCCGCGTCTGAAGGGTCGGAGGGGCGCAGGAGCACCGGCTCGACGCCGCTCTCGCGGCACTGGTCGAGGAAGACGTCCTCGTCGCTCGCCGGCGTGGCGGTGCCCGCGCCTAGGACGCAGGTGCGACCGGGCTTGATGATCGCGGCCTTCTCGCCCGCGATCGCCTCGAGCGTGTCGCCCAGGACCTTGATGTGGTCGAGGCCGATGCCCGTCACGGCGACGGAGCGGATGGACTTCGCTGCCGACGTCGCGTCCCAGCGGCCGCCCATGCCGCACTCGAGCACGGCGACGTCGACGCCCGCGCGGGCAAAGACGACCATCGCGGCGACCGTCAGCGTGTCGAACTCGGTGATGTCGTAGGGACGCTCCCCCGCCTCGCGGCGCCGGGCGTTCACGCGCTCGCCGGCGACGTGCGCGGCCGAGATACCGTAGGCGAAGTCCTCCGCAGAGACGGGCGAGCCGCCCACCTCCATGCGCTCGGTATAGCTCACGAGCTCAGGCGAGGTGTACAGGGCGCACTTCTTGCCCTCGCCCATGAGGATGGCCGCCGCGTAGCGCGAGGTGGACGTCTTGCCGTTCGTGCCCGCGACCTGCAGGCTCTCGAAGCAGAGGTCGGGGTCGCCGAGCTCGCTGAGCATGTCCTCGACGGTCTCGAGCATGGGGCAGATGCCGAAGCGCAGCGCGGAATGGAGCTGCTCGAGCGCCACGTCATACGTTATGTGCGGCACATCAAAAGGAACCTGGTACATTCAACGACTCCCATAATCGGATTCGGGGCCCGACCCTTAATTTGGGGTCCGACCCCAAATTAGTTGCAGTGGAGGAGCTGGAGGGCTTCTTGGCGGCACTTGCTCTCCTTGAGGGCGCCGCGCACGGCCGAGGTCGTGGTGAGCGCGCCCGCGGACCGGACGCCGCGCATGGTCATGCACGTGTGCTCCGCCTCGAGGACCACGAGGACCCCCAAGGGGTCGAGTTCGCGCACGAGCGCGTCGGCGACCTGGGCCGTCAGGCGCTCCTGCAGCTGCGGGCGGCGGGCGTAGCCGTTCACGCAGCGGGCGATCTTTGAGAGGCCGGTCACGTGGCCGTCGCGCGGGATGTAGCAGACGCTCGCCTTGCCCACGAACGGCAGCAGATGGTGCTCGCACATGGACGAGAACGGGATGTCGCGGACGATGACCATCTCCTCGTTTCCCGGCTCGTGGAACTGTTTGCGCAGGTGGGCGCCCGGGTCCTCCTGCATCCCGCCAAAGATCTCCTCGCAGGCGCGCGCCACGCGGTCTGGCGTGCCCTGGAGCCCCTCGCGGTCTGGGTCCTCCCCTATGGCAAGAAGGAACTCGCGCACGGCGGCCTCCACGCGGGGCTTGTCGAGCTTCCCGTACGAGAAGCGCTCGGAATCGGTCGTCATGGCTACCTGCCCTTCTCGGCTGACTCGATGACGTGCTTGGCGAGGATCGACGTCGTGACCGCGCCCACGCCGCCCGGGACGGGGGTGATGGCGCCGACGACGGGCTCCACGGCGTCGAAGTCGACGTCGCCCACGAGCTTGCCCGCCCGCTCGTCCCAGTTGATGCCCACGTCGACGACGACCTGGCCCGGGGAGACGCACTCGGCGCCGACCGTGCCCGCATGCCCCGCGGCGGCGACGATGACGTCGGCCCGCTTGAGCTCGGACGCGAGGTCGCGCGTGCGCGTGTGGCACATGGTCACGGTCGCGTTCCTCGCCTGGAGCATGAGCGAGACAGGCTTGCCGATGACGAGCGAGCGCCCCACGACGGCAACGCGCACGCCCTCGAGCGGCACCTCGTAGTGGTCGAGGATCGCCAGAACGGCCTCGGCGGTGCAAGGGGCAAAACCTTCCCCCATGCCAGTGAGCGTGTGGAGAAGCGAGGACGGCGTCATGCAGTCGACGTCCTTCGCCGGGTCGAGTGCGCGTGCGACCTCCGCCTCATCGAGCTGGTCCGGGAGCGGGCGGAAGAGAAGGATGCCATGCACGGAGGCGTCGTCGTTGAGCTCTCGCACGACGCGGAGAAGTTCCTCCTGAGAGCAGTCGCCGGGAAGAAGGACGCGCCTGGCCTCGATGCCGACCTTCTCGCAGCGCTTGAGCGCGCCGCGCTCGTAGGAGAGGTCGTCCTCGCGCTCGCCCACGCGGACGATCGCGAGACGGGGCGCGACGCCCGCGGCTTTGAGCGCCGCGGCACGGGACGCCAGGTCCTCGGTTATCGCGCGGGCGACGGGCCCGCCTTTGAGCAGCTCTGCCATGCAGCTACACTCCCCTGATCTTCTTTGCGACGGAATCGGCGACGGCACGGGCGCGGGGGCGCCAGGTGTCGAGAAGCGCGTCCGCCTCGGACTCGAGCTCAACGGCGAGCGTGCGGTCCCTCATCGGGACGGTGTTCGCCCAGATGCTCAGCGAAGCCGCCTCGAGCGCGGAGCTCGCCATGAGCGCGCCGCAGGCTACGTCGGCCTGGAGGAGCTTCGAGCCCTTGGCCTCGAGCTCCTCGAGGAGGCCCAAGACCTCGCCGCACGCGCGCATGACCTGGAGCGGCGGGACGGCGGCCTCCTTGAGCGCCTCTTGGATGCGGCCGGGGCGCTCGGGGTCGTCCTTTGCCAAGCCGTACGCGGCGGAAACAAGCGCATATGCCCGGGCATCGTCGGCCGAGAGCGACAGGAGCTCCTCCCTGAGGCCCGCCGCACGGGACATGATCGCCAGGACGTCGTCCTCGACGGCGGCGTAGCGGGGCTTCCCAACGGTGAACTCGCCCACCATCGAGGCAAGGGACGAGGCCAGGGCCCCCACATAGGCCGCCGCGGCCCCGCCGCCAGGCACAGGTTTTCTGGCCGCGAGCTCGGAGGCGAAGCCCTCGCAGCTCAGGTCGCGAACATCAAAATCCATGGAACTCCAAAAGCAAACGTTACGAGCAGAACTCAAGCCAAGCAGTACGGCGGCGAGGGGCAAAAGCATGCGCCGTCAGAGCACGGGCCGCCAGAAGACGTGACCTTAGAACAGGCCCACGATCTTGCCGTCGGGGGTGACGTCGATCTTCTCGGCCGCAGGCACCTTGGGAAGGCCGGGCATCGTCATGATGTCGCCGGTAAGCGCCACGACGAAGCCCGCACCCGCGCTCACGCGCACGTCGCGGACGGTCAGGCGGAAGCCCTCCGGTGCACCGAGTAGCTTGGGGTCGTCGCTGAAGCTGTACTGGGTCTTGGCCATGCAGACGGGGAGCCCGCCGAAGCCCTGCTCCTCGAGCTGCTTCAGCATGCGCGACGCCTTGGGCGCGAAATCCACGCCGTCGGCATGGTACACGCGCTTGGCGATCGCATCGATCTTCTCGGCGAGAGGCGCGTCCAGGTCGTAGGCAAAGCGGAAGTCGGACGGCTCCTCGCACAGGCGGCAGACCTCGTCGGCAAGGGCGCGGCCTCCGTCGCCGCCCTTGGCCCAGACCTCGGATAGCGCGACGTTCACGCCGAGCTCGTTGCACTTCTTCTCAACAAGGGCGAGCTCAGTCGGGGTGTCGGTGGGGAACGCGTTGATGGCCACGACGACAGGAAGGCCCCAGACGTCCTTGAGGTTGCTCACGTGGCGGAGCAGGTTGGGCATGCCGGCCTCGAGCGCCTCGAGGTTCTCGGCGGTGAGCTCGGGCTTGGGAACGCCGCCGTTGTACTTGAGCGCGCGGACGGTCGCCACGAGCACGACCGCGGAGGGCTCGATACCCGCGGCGCGGCACTTGATGTCGAGGAACTTCTCGGCACCCAGGTCTGCGCCGAAGCCGGCCTCCGTCACGACGTAGTCGGCGAGCTTCATGGCCGTGGTCGTCGCCTCGACCGAGTTGCAGCCATGGGCGATGTTCGCGAAGGGGCCGCCGTGGACGAACGCGGGGTTGCCTTCGAGGGTCTGCACGAGGTTCGGCTTGATCGCGTCCTTGAGAAGGGCCGCCATCGCGCCCTGGGCGTGGATGTCCGCGACCGTGACGGGCTCGCGGTTATACGTGTAGGCCACGACCATGCGGCCAAGGCGGTCGCGCAGGTCCATGAGGTCGCTCGCCATGCAGAAGGCCGCCATGACCTCGGAGGCCACGGTAATGTCGAAGCCGTCCTCGCGCGGCATGCCGTTCGCGACGCCGCCGAGGCCGTCGACAACGTTTCTGAGCTGGCGGTCGTTCATGTCGACGCAGCGCTTCCACACGATGCGGCGCGGGTCGATGTTCAGGGCGTTGCCCTGCTTGATGTGGTTGTCGAGCATCGCGGCGCACAGGTTGTTCGCCGCGCCGATGGCGTGGAAGTCGCCGGTGAAGTGCAGGTTGATGTCCTCCATGGGGACGACCTGGGCGTGACCGCCGCCCGCGGCGCCGCCCTTGATGCCAAAGACCGGACCCAGCGAAGGCTCGCGGAGACACAGCATGGTTTTCTTGCCCATGGCGTTCATAGCGTCCGCGAGGCCCACGGAGGTCGTCGTCTTGCCCTCTCCTGCGGGCGTGGGGTTAATGGCCGTCACGAGGACGAGCTTGGCGCGGCGCGGCGCGTCCGCGAGGGAGTGGATGTCGACCTTTGCCTTATAACGACCGTAGCACTCGAGCTGGTCCTCGGAGAGGCCCGCCTTTGCGGCGACCTCGGTGATCGGGGACATCTGGGCTTCCTGGGCGATCTCGATATCAGACTTGAACTCCGCCATTTGTCCTCCTCGCTGACGACGCACGGTAGCCTTTAACTATAAGCCACGCGCGAGGGCAGGGAAACGCTCCTTGGGAGACGGGACAAAATGCCCGTTTCATTGCATCAAAGGGGGTCCGCCCAGCAGGCGCCGCTTCGAACTCCACGCAGGACACGATAGGCGCTTTGCCGTAGAATCAGGCCGCAACATGAGCGCGCACAGAGGAGAAAACATGCCGCAGAGCGAAAACGAGCCCCAGGTAGAGACCACCAAGGACCGGCTTCGCCTCATCCTCGGGGAAGAAGGTCTCGCCCGCCTCGACGCATCGACCGTCATGGTCATCGGCCTGGGCGGAGTCGGCTCCAACTGCATGGAGGCGCTCGCTCGCGGCGGCATCGGGAACCTCGTGCTGCTCGACCGCGACGTCGTAGCGCCCAGCAACGTCAATCGCCAGGCAATCGCCTACACGAGCACCCTCGGTCGCCCCAAAGCCGAGGTCTGCCGCAACATGGTCTTGGACATCAACCCCGACGCCCGGGTCACGGCCGTTCGCGCGTTTCTCCCCAAAGACGGAATCGACGAGGTGCTGGGCGAGCTGCCCAGACCGGACTACGTGGTCGATGCCATCGACACGGTGGCGCAAAAGCTGCAGCTCGCCGCTTGGTGCCAGGCCAAGGGGTACCGGGAGATCTCCGCAATGGGCGGCGGCAACAAGCTCGATCCCACGAGGCTCAGGTTCTCGCGCGTGGAGGACACGGTCAACTGCCCGCTCGCGCGCGTCATGCGCAAGGAATGCAGGAAACGTGGTATTCATGACCTGCAGGTTCTTTACTCAGACGAGCAACCCGTCCGCATGGAGAAGATCACCGACGAGCAGTGGCGCGAGAGCGGCAGTCTCCTGGGGACGATGAGCTACATCCCGCCCATCATGGGCCAGATGATCGCCAGCCGCGTCATCCGCGACCTTCTGGACTGGGAATAGCGGGTTCAAGCCCGCCGTACCTTTACCGCAGACATAAAAGTCCAGTTCTGCGTTTACTCTTAAATAATTTATAGCTTGAATGAGCTCAAATCCAGGGCCTTCCGTCCGGCATTCGATACAAACGCCGGGCAGAAGGCCCAATTTCCAATGCAAAGCGCTCAATAACCACGCAGTATCGAAAAATCATTGTCGAACGCAGGTGATTCGCGCCAAAATAGCCGATTTCTAAGGGACTTAACGTGTAGCCAGGCCTATCAAGTGATAGAAGAGCCCGGGAATCGGATCGTCAAAGGCACCGTGAGCAAAGCCGAAGTAATTCCCAACGAATGGAAAGCCGTAGTTGAGCATGGGGCGCCTCGGTCGAATCAACTTCTACAACGATAAGAAAACCCTTTCATCGACCGAAGTCGATGAAAGGGTCTGTTAAAGCGCTTAACGAGCAAGAACGAACTTACAACCCGCGCCCATTCCTTACTCGAAGTCGGCAATCTGGGCCTTGAGCTGCTCTATCGTGGCGATGAGCTCGGCCTGCTGGGAGCGCTTCTTCTCGATGACGGTGGGCGCGGCCTTGGCGACGAAGCCCTCGTTGCCGAGCGTGCGCTCGACGCCGGCGAGGTCCTTCTCGGCCTTCGCAAGCTCCTTCTTGAGGCGCGCGGCCTCCGCGGCGAGGTCGACGAGGCCGCCGAGGTCGACGAAGATCTCGAGCGAGCCGTCGGCAGCGGAAACGGCACCGG
>DJRK01000125.1:7561-7718 GCA_002440065.1 Atopobium sp. UBA6362
ACGCCGCAGCTGAACTCGCTCACGCGGCCGACGTTCTTGATGAAGGCCTCCTGGGCAACCAGGACCTCCGCATCGGACGGGGCACAGCGCACGGCAACGGCGAGCTCGGCCTTGGGCGAGAGGCGGTAGCGGGCGCGCGTGGAGCGCACGCAGGAGA
>DJRK01000125.1:7746-8019 GCA_002440065.1 Atopobium sp. UBA6362
AGCTCGAAGTCACCCTCGGCCTTCTCGTTCACGAAGCAGGCGAGGTCCTCGGGCTCGGGCCACTTGGCGACCATGAGGAACTGCGCGTCGTGGGCATCGAGGCCGGAGGCGGGCAGGGCGTCCCACACGCTCTCGGTCACGAACGGCATGACGGGGTGCAGCAGGCGCATGGAGACATCGAGCACGTAGACGAGGTTGCGCTGGACCTGCAGCTTCTCCTCGGGCGTGCCGTCGAGCAGCCGGCCCTTGCAGAGCTCGATGTACCAGTCGCAG
>DJRK01000125.1:8050-8231 GCA_002440065.1 Atopobium sp. UBA6362
CCTCGCCCCAGAAGAAGCTCTGGATGTTGCGCGCATAGTCCCCGAAGTTATAGGTCTCGAGCTGCTCGGTCGCCTCGGAGACGGCGCGGGCCAGGCGGCTGAGCATCCAGGCGTCCTCGGCCGTCTCGGCCTTGGGGGCGCCGGGGACATAGCCCTCGAGGTTCATCTGCACGAAGCGGCT
>DJRK01000125.1:8377-12141 GCA_002440065.1 Atopobium sp. UBA6362
ACTTGACGTCCTGGTTGTTCGTGATGAGCGTGAGGAGGTTGTAGCGCATGGCGTCCGCGCCGTACTTCTCCATGAGCTGCATCGGGTCGACGCCGTTGCCCTTGGACTTGGACATGCGGCTGCCGTCCTTGGCCAGGATGGTCGCGTAGATGTACACGTCGTGGAACGGGATCTCATCGGTGAAGTAGAGGGAGCTCATGATCATGCGGGCAACCCACAGGGCGATGATGTCGCGCGCGGTCACGAGTACCTGCGTGGGGTGGTGCCCCTCCATCTGCTCGGGGTGGTCGGGCCAACCCTGTGTGGCGAAGGTCCACAGCTGGGAGCTGAACCAGGTGTCGAGCACGTTCTCGTCCTGGTGCACGTGGTGGCCGCCGCACTTGGGGCAGACGTCGGTGTCCTCCATGAGGGCGTCGGACCAGCCGCAGTCGTCGCAGTAGAAGACGGGGATGCGGTGGCCCCACCAGAGCTGGCGGGAGATGCACCAGTCCTTGAGGTTCTCCATCCAGGTGAGGTAGGTGTCGGTCCAGCGGGCCGGGTGGAACTTGATCTGGCCGCTCTTCACGACCTCGGTCGCGCGCTCCTTGAGCTTGTCGACGGCGACGAACCACTGCTCAGAGAGCCACGGCTCAAGCGCGGTTCCGCAGCGGTAGCAGTGCATGACCGAGTGGTCGAGCTCCTCGATGTGGTCAAGAAGACCGTGCTCGTCGAACCACTTGACGATGGCCTCGCGGGCCTCGTCGCGGTTCATGCCGGAGAACTCGCCGTAGCCGTCCACGACGACGGCGTGCTCGTCGAAGACGTTGATCTGCTCGAGGCCGTGGGTCTGGCCCATGGCGTAGTCGTTGGGGTCATGGGCAGGCGTCACCTTGACGAAGCCCGTGCCGAAGCCGGCGTCGACATGCCAATCGGAGAAGATCGGGATCTCGCGGTTCACGATAGGCAACATGATCTTGGCGCCCACGAGCTTGGCCTTCTCGGGGTCGGACGGCGAGACGGCCACGCCGGTGTCGCCGAGCATGGTCTCGGGACGGGTCGTGGCGACGGTGATGTACTCGATGCCGTCGACGGGCTCGACGAGCGGGTAGCGCAGGAACCACAGGTGGCCCTTCTCGTCCTTGTACTCGGCCTCGTCGTCGGAGATGGCCGTCGTACAGTTGGGGCACCAGTTGACGATGCGCTTGCCGCGGTAGATGAGGCCGTCGTGGTACCAGTCGCAGAAGACCTTGCGCACGGCGCGGCTGAACTCCGGGCTCATGGTGAACTTCTCGTCGTCGAAATCGATCGAGCAGCCCATGCGGCGGATTTGCGAGACGATGGTGCCGCCGTACTCGTGCGTCCAGTCCCAGCAGGCGTCCACGAACTTCTCGCGACCGATCTTCAGGCGGGAGACGCCCTCGCTCTTGAGCTTCTTGTCGACCTTGGTCTGGGTCGCGATGCCCGCATGGTCGGTGCCCAGGATCCAACGGGTCGAGCGGCCGCGCATGCGGTTGTAGCGGATGTAGGTGTCCTGGATGGAGTCGTCCATGGCGTGGCCCATGTGCAGGATGCCGGTGACGTTGGGCGGCGGTATAACGACGGTGCAGTCGCCCACACCCTTGCTGCGCTGGTAGCAGCCGGCGCCCATCCACTTCTGGATGAGCTCGGGCTCCTTCTCTTGCGGGTCGTACGTCTTGGGCATCTCTTCCACGGCAAATCCTCTCGCGTCGCGCCTCGTGGGCGAAAAGCGGCAAAAGCACGTATAACAACCCATTAGGATACCACGCCGTCAAATGAATGGACGTGCCCCATGGACTCACCAAGCGATGCCGAGAAGCTCTACGACGCGCACTGCCACCTCAGCTGGTTCGCCGACCCGAGGGGAGCCGCGCGCGAGCTCGAGCGGATGGGCGTCGAGGCGCTCTGCGCTACCGTGGACCCGGGCGACTACGACCGTGCCAAGAATCTCCTGCGCGGTTGCGCGAACGTGGACGTCGCGGCGGGGCTCCACCCCTGGTGGGTCGCAGAGGGGCGTGTAGGCGCGCGCGAGGTCAAGCGCGCGGCCGAAAACGCGTACGCCGCTCGCTTTGTGGGCGAGATCGGGTTGGACTTTGGCAAACGCTTTGTGCAATTATCGCACAAGCAGCAGCTAGACGCCTTCACTCTGATCTGTGAGGCGGCAAGCGCAGGAAGCTCCCCCAGCGCGAAGAAGACCCTCACGATCCACAGCGTCCGCTCCGCAGGACGCGTGCTCGACATCCTCGAGGCCACTGGCTGCATCGACTCCTGTCGTTGCGTCATGCACTGGTTCTCAGGGACGAGCGACGAGCTGCGCCGCGCGATCGACGAGGGCTGTTTCTTCTCCATAGGCGAGCGCATGCTCTCGACCAGGAGGGGCCGCGAATACGCGCGACAGATTCCCGAGGGGCGATTCCTCCTTGAAACCGACCTGCCGCCGGAGCCCAACTGGCAGTGCCCTGCAGAGGAATTGCGCCGCAGCCTCGAGTTCACGCGTGGGGCTCTTGGGCAAATACGGCCGGGCGCGGGTCCGCGGGGGCGATTGAGGGTATAGTTTTAAAACACGTTATTCGAGCGAAGGCATAAGCGCGCAAAGGGACAGTCATTCACATGAGGCACCTCAGAATCCCGCTACACAAGTCGGCCCAATCCGAGGCCCCGCTTTCGAGCACGATGCTCGCCACGTCGTCCACCGGGCTCGACCTGCCGCTCGACGACGTCGTGATCGTCTTTGCGTGCAGCGAGAACTTCGTGCCGTACCTCTCGGTCGCGACGCAGTCGATCGTCGACAACGCGAGCCCACACCGTCGCTACGACATCATCGTGCTCACGCGCGACCTCTCGCCCACGTCCATGATCATCCTTACGCGTCAGGTGCAGAACAGCCATGAGCGCGGCGCGAACGTAGGTATAGGTTTCCTGGACGTGGACGCGGCGCTCGGCGACATAAAGCTCCCCCACCACGGACACTTCCGTCCGGAGACCTACTATCGCCTGCTCGCGCCGCAGCTTCTCCCCAACGTGAACAAGGCCATTTACCTCGATTCAGACCTCGTGGTGAACGCGGATATCGCCGAGCTCTACGACATCGACGTCACGGGATGTCTCTTGGGCGCTACCCGCGACGCGGACACCATCGGGCAGATCGACGGCTACGACGCGAGCGTGGGCCCCTATCTCAAAGACGAGCTCGGCATGGACGACCCGCACGACTACTTCCAGGCGGGCGTCCTTCTCATGAACCTCGAGGAACTCCGACAGCGCATCACGCCCGAGGAGTTCCTCTCGATCTCGACTGAGCGCATGTGGCGCTGGCTCGACCAAGACGTGCTGAACAAGGTCGTGAACGGTAAATACGTGCGCATTCCCATGCGCTGGAACTACCTCATGGACTGGCAGCACCTGCGGCGCACGCACATCGTGTCGAACGCCCCTGATGATGTCCGAGCCGAGTACGAAGAAGCCCGCGAGAATCCGGCGATCGTGCACTTCGCGGGACCCGACAACCGCCCGTGGCTCTATCCCGACGCCGACGGGGCCGACCTCTTCTGGGGCTATGCGAAACGCTCGCCGTACCTGGAGGAAATCCGCTCGCAGCTCGAGGACTCACGCGCCACGGCGAAGGGCCTCGCGAAGCGCCTACAGGTCATCGTGCTCTACAAGGGCATCATGCCGGCCTTCGACAAAACGTGCCCCTCGGGCACCAAGCGCCGCGCCGCCATCATCAAGACCTACATGGGCCTCGGCGGTTCCACCCTTTAGCAAAA
>DJRK01000125.1:12150-17442 GCA_002440065.1 Atopobium sp. UBA6362
TTTGGGGACAGGTTCGAAATTTACTCATTTGAGCAAAAATCGAACCTGTCCCCAAATAGTCTTAGTGCTTCTTGCGGATGATGTGGGGAGGCTCTCCCCCGCCGACGGACTCCTTCGTCACGACGACGCGGGTGACGTCCAGGTCGCTCGGGACCTCGAACATCGTGTCCTGAAGCGTCGCCTCGCAGATGGCGCGCAGGCCGCGGGCGCCCGTGTTGCGGGAAAGCGCCTGACGCGCGATCTCGCGGAGCGCCTCGTCCTCGAACTCAAGCTCCACGCCCTCGAGCTCGAACATGCGCTTGTACTGCTTGACGAGCGCGTTCTTGGGCTCGGTGAGAATCGTCACGAGGTCGTCCTCGGTGAGCTCCTTCGTGCTCGTGATGACGGGGATGCGGCCGATGAACTCGGGGATCATGCCGAACTTGTGCAGGTCCTCGGGCATGACCTGGGCCATGAGCTCGTCCTCGTTCGCATCGACGCGGAGCGACAGCTCGGAGTTGAAGTCGATGCCCTTCTTGCCGATGCGGTCCGCGACGATCTTGTCGAGGCCCACGAAGGCACCGCCGCAGATAAAGAGGATGTTCGTCGTGTCGATGTGGATGAGCTCCTGCTGAGGGTGCTTGCGACCGCCCTGCGGGGGCACGCTCGCCTCGGTGCCCTCGAGCACCTTGAGGAGCGACTGCTGGACGCCCTCCCCGGAGACGTCGCGCGTGATGGAGAGGTTCTCGGCCTTGCGCGCGATCTTGTCGATCTCGTCGACGTAGACGATGCCCACCTGGGCACGCTCGACGTCGCCGTCGGCGGCGGTGATGAGCTTGAGCAGGATGTTCTCGACGTCCTCGCCCACGTAGCCGGCCTCGGTCAGCGTCGTGGCGTCGGCGATGGCGAACGGCACCTCGAGGAAGCGCGCGAGCGTCTGCGCAAGAAGCGTCTTGCCCGTGCCGGTCGGGCCGAGGAGCAGGATGTTGCTCTTCGCGATCTCGACCTGCTCGCCGTTCTCGTCGACCTCGTCGTTGCCCGAGAGGATGCGGCGATAGTGGTTGTAGACGGCCACGGACATGGCGCGCTTGGCCTGCTCCTGGCCCATGACGTACTGGGAGAGCTCGTTGTAGATCTCGCGCGGGGTGGGCAGCTCCTTAAAGGGCACCTCCACCTCGTCGGCAGGCTCGGAATACCCGGCCGCCGCGAGGTCGAGCGCGGAGGGCTGCAGCATGTTGTTGCACGCCTCGATGCACTCGTCGCAGATGTAGACGCCGTCCTGCCCGGCGATGAGCTTGTTTACCTGGGCGCGGGTCTTGTGGCAGAAGGAGCAGCGGATCTCGTCCTCGCCGCCCTGCTGCCCAAAGCCGAATCCGCCCTGGTGGCCGTAGCCGCCGTTGAAACCGTCGTTGTTTGAGGGCATCTACTACTCCTGAGTGGCCGAAGCCGGGTCGATGCGGGACTCGATGACCTTGTCGACCAGGCCGTACTCGAGTGCCTCGGACGCGCGCATGTAGTTGTCGCGCTCGGTGTCCTGGTTGATTCGCTCGATGGGCTGGCCAGTCGCGTCGGCGAGCATCTGGTTGAGCTTCTGGCGGATCCAACGGGTCTCGTCGGCCACGATCTGGATGTCGGTCTGCTGGCCCTGGACGCCGGAGCTCGGCTGGTGGATAAGGATCATGGAATTGGGGAGAGCGAGGCGCTTGCCCTTGGCACCGGAGGCGAGAATGGCCGCGCCCATGGAGGCCGCCATGCCCACGCAGATGGTGGAGACGTCGGGCTTGATGAAGTTCATCGTGTCGATGATGCCCAGGCCAGCATAGACGTCGCCGCCCGGGGAGTTCACGTACAGCGAGATGTCCTTGTCGGGGTCCTGGCTCTCGAGGAAAAGCAGCTGGGCGATCACGAGGTTCGCGGAGTCGCGCGTGACCTCCTCGCCAAGAAACACGATGCGGTCGTTCAGCAGGCGGCTGTAGATGTCGAAGCTGCGCTCGCCGCGCGGCGTCTGCTCGACGACGTAGGGGATGAGCGGGATATTCGTGGGGTTGTGCATTTTCCCTCCTTGCGGGTACACGAAGCCCCGAGCGACACAGAGGATCGCTCGGGGCTAGAGGATGCCAGCGAACAGCGAGTATTTACTCGGCGTCGGCGGCCTTCTCGGCCTCGGCGGCACGCTCGGCGACCTCGTCCTTGACGGTCACCTGGGCGTTCTCGACCAGCCAGTCGAGGGCCTTGGTACGCTTGATGGAGTCGCGGACGGCCGGGAGACGGCCCTCCTTCTTCCACTGGGCGACGGACTTCTTGACGTCCTCGATGCCGGCGCGGGCGAACTCGTTCTCGACGTCCTCCTCGGTGGCCTCGAGGCCGAGCTTGGCGGCGACGGCGTCAAGGGCGAGGGACTGACGGGCGCGCTCGTCGGCCTGGGCGTGCAGGTCGGCGATAAAGTCGTCGGACTTCACGCCGCGGGCGTTCAGGTACATGTCCAGGGAGATGCCCTGGCGCTGGAGCTGGGCCAGGAACTCCTGGGCAAGCTCGTTGAAGATCTCGTTCTTGTAGTTCTCGGGGACCTCGTCGAGCTTGACGAGCTTGCCCATGGCCTCGACCACACGGTCCTCCTTGAGCTCGGGGAGGGTGGTCTTCTTGTCGTTGGCGATCTCCTCCTTGACGGCCTCGCGCAGGGCGGCGACGTCGTCGTAGCCGAAGGACTTCTTGGCCAGCTCGTCGGTGAGCTCGGGCTTGACGGCCTTCTGGATGGAGTTGAAGGTGACCTTCACCTTGAAGTCGTGGGACACGGTCTCGCCGTCGTGCTCGTGGGTCTTGGTCCACTCGACGTCCTTGACCTCGCCCTTCTTCATGCCCACGATGGCGGCCTGGAGTTCCTCGGGGAGCTGGGCGCCGTTGAGCATGACGGTGCGGTTCTCGGCGGCGAGGTGCCCGGCGCCCTCGACGTTCTCGATGGAGACGTTCACGATGTCGCCCTCGGCGGCCTCGCGGTCCTCGTCGGCGTCCTCATAGGTGACCTGGTAGGAAAGGAGCTGGTCGATCTGCCAGTCGACCTCGGCCTCGGTGGCCTCCTCGGGCGGCATGTTCACCGCGGGGGCGTCGTAGGACTCGAGCTCGACGGAGGGACGGACCTCCATCGTGGCGGTTACCTCGTAGTCGGAGCCCTCGACGAGCATGCCCGGCTGGTCGCCGAAGGAGATCTGGCCGACGGGGGTGACGTCGAGCTCCTCGAGCACGAGCGGGGCTACCTCGTTGAGCAGCTCCTCGGTGGCCTGGGCGACGACGCCCTCCTCGCCCATCATGGCGTTGATGACGGGACGCGGGGCCTTGCCGCGACGGAAGCCCTGGAAGTTGTAACGGTTCGCGATCTGCTTGTAGGTCTTCTTGATCGCGGCGTTCACGTCGGCGGCGGGGACGACGACCTTGGCAGCCAGCTTATTGTCCTTGGGCTGCTCAGCGGTAACGGTGATGTTCAACGTTCCTCCAGTGTCTCGTACTTCGGCGAGCTTTTCCCGCCGACTCGATTCCAAGTATGTTGCGGCGTGGTGCGGGCGAAAGGACTCGAACCTTCACGGGGTCTCCCCCACTGGAACCTAAATCCAGCGCGTCTACCAGTTCCGCCACGCCCGCATGAGGCCGCACAGCCTTTGAATGATAGCAAACTTCCGCCTGTTGCAAACCATAAATCGAACCTACGGTCTGCTCCTGCGCCAAATATGCAAGTTGCCCGCGCTTCTTGGCGCATACATGCGTTGCCAAGAAGCGCGGGCACGTGCCGAGGGTTTAGGCACAAGGAAGCCCCCCAAAGGCGCCGGGGACGCGTCCCTCGACGATTCGGGCACATGAGCGGCCCAAAACGTTGAGAAACGCGCCCCCGGCGATTCGCTTGTTTGCGCACTCCCCCCGCTACAGGTCCTGAAGCGCGTACACGTCGAGCGGGCCCTCGCGCAGGGCGGCGATGGCCTGGACGAGCGCCGTCGCGCCGCTGATGGTCGTCGCCATGTCGATGCCGCGCGAGACCGCCTCGCTGCGCAGCACGGTGCCGTCGCCGCGCGAGCTGTGGCCGTGGGGCGTGTTCACCATGAAGGCGATCTTGCCCTCGGCGAGCATGTCGCCGATGTTGGGCGAAGGGTCGCTCACGCGGCCCACGACCTCGCACGGGATGCCGGCGGCCTTTAGGGTCTTGGCCGTGCCGCGCGTGGCCACGAGGTCGTAGCCCAGGTGCGCCAGCGAGAGCGCGACCGGGGCGACGGCGCGCTTGTCGCGGTCGCACACGCTCACGAAGACGGTGCCGGACTGCGGGACGTCGTAGTCGATGGCCTCGCGCGTCTTCGCGTAGGCCTTGGGGAACGTCACGTCGAGGCCCATGACCTCGCCCGTGGACTTCATCTCGGGCCCGAGGGTGACGTCGGCGCCCGGGAAGCGGCTCCAAGGCATGACGGCCTCCTTCACGGCGTAGTAGCCGCGGTCGGCGTCCTCGGGGGGAAGGCCCAGCTCGGAGATCTTCTCGCCGCTCATGATGCGCGCAGCGTACTTGGCGAGCGACACGCCCGTCGCCTTGGACGAGAAGGGCACGGTGCGGCTCGCGCGCGGGTTCAGCTCGATCACGAAGACCTGCTCATCGCGCACGGCGTACTGCACGTTGAGGAGCCCCTGGATGTGGCAGGAAAGCGCGAGCCTGCGGGTCGTGTCGCGGATCTTCGCCACGATGGCGTCCGAGAGCGAGAAGGGCGGGAAGCAGCACGCGGAGTCGCCGGAGTGGATGCCGCACTCCTCGATGTGCTCGAGGACCGCGCCCACGTAGCACTCGTCGCCGTCGCAGAGGGCGTCCACGTCGAGCTCGATGGCGTCCTCGAGGAAGGCGTCGAGGTAGACGGGGTGATCGGGGCTCACCTTGGTCGCCTCGCCCATGTACTTCACGAGGTCGGCGTCGTCGTAGACGATGCCCATGCCGCGGCCGCCGAGCACGTAGCTCGGGCGCACGAGCAGCGGGTAGCCCACGCGGCGGGCGACGGACTTGGCCTCGTCGATCGTCTCGGCCGTGGAGCTGGGCGGGTAGGCGATCTCGAGCCTGTCGAGAAGGGCGGCGAAGTTGTCGCGGTCCTCGGCGAGGTCGATGGCCTCCGGCTGCGTGCCCATGATGGGGACGCCCGCGGCCTTGAGCCTGCTCGCCAGGTTGATCGGGGTCTGGCCGCCGAGCGTCACGATGACGCCCTCGGGCTTCTCGGCCTCGATCACGTTCATGACGTCCTCGAAGGTCAGGGGCTCGAAATAGAGACGGTCGGACGTGTCGTAGTCGGTCGAGACGGT
>DJRK01000125.1:17453-18357 GCA_002440065.1 Atopobium sp. UBA6362
TCGGGGTTGCAGTTGACCATGACGGTCTCGTAGCCCTTCGCGTGGAGGGCGTAGGCGGCGTGGCAGCAGCAGTAGTCGAACTCGATGCCCTGGCCGATGCGGTTGGGGCCGGCCGAGAGGATGATCGCGCGGGGCTTCTGGGCCTCATGGAACTCGGAGGCGCCGCCGCGCTCGTAGGTGAAGTAGTGGTAGCTCGTGC
Organism: Atopobium sp. UBA6362; assembly: GCA_002440065.1. Lineage (GTDB taxonomy): Bacteria > Actinomycetota > Coriobacteriia > Coriobacteriales > Atopobiaceae > Paratractidigestivibacter. Next base: position 17,653 of record DJRK01000125.1, read on the forward strand.
GGCTCGCGAACTCGCCGGCGCAGGTGTCGACGGTCTTGATGAGCGGGCGCACGCCCAGGACCTCGCGCACCGCGCGCACGGTGTCCTCGCGCTGGCCGGTCAGGTGGGCGATCTGCGCGTCCGAGAAGCCCATCTGCTTGGCGGCGAGCATGTGGTCGGAGTCCATGCCGGAAAGCCCCAGGCCGGCGATGGCCTTCTCGGCGCACACGATGTCGTGGATGCGATGGAGGAACCACTGGTCGATATGGGTGGCCTCGAAGACGCGCTCGACGCTCCAGCCGCGGCGCATGGCCTCGGCGACGTACAGGATGCGCTCGGGCGTGGGGGTCGAGACCTTCTCGTCGAAGTGCTGCTCGTCGAAGGAATCGTGGCCGTCCGCGCCCAGGCCGGCGTGCCCCTGCTCAAGGGAGCGCATGGCCTTCTGCAGCGCCTCCTCGAAGGTGGACCCGATGGCCATGACCTCGCCCACGGCCTTCATGCGGGTCGAGAGGCGGTCGGACGCGCCCTTGAACTTCTCGAAGGCGAAGCGCGGGATCTTGACCACGCAGTAGTCGATGGACGGCTCGAAGCAGGCCGGGGTCGTGTGCGTGATGTCGTTCTGGATCTCGTCGAGCGTGTAGCCCACGGAGAGAAGGGCCGCCATCTTGGCGATCGGGAAGCCGGTCGCCTTGGACGCGAGGGCCGAGGAGCGGCTCACGCGCGGGT
>DJRK01000105.1:0-5270 GCA_002440065.1 Atopobium sp. UBA6362
ACGACAAGTACTACTACGAGGCCGCCGAGATGGCCCTCATCGACACGAACGTGCGCCGCACCTTCGCCACGGGCATCGCCGGCTTCTCCCACGTCGTGGACTCCATCAGCGCCATGAAGTACGCCCGCGTCAAGACCATCCGCGACGACCAGGGCATCGTCGTGGACTACGAGGTCGAGGGCGACTTCCCCAAGTACGGCAACGACGACGACCGCGCCGACGACATCGCCGTCTGGCTGCTCAAGAACTTCATGGGCAAGATCGCCAAGCACCACACCTACCGCAACTCCGAGCCCACGACGTCGATCCTGACGATCACCTCCAACGTCGTCTACGGCAAGGCCACCGGCGGCACCCCCGACGGCCGCAAGGCGTTCACCCCGTTCGCCCCGGGCGCGAACCCCGCCTACGGCGCCGAGCAGAACGGCCTTCTCGCCTCGCTCAACTCCGTGGCCAAGCTCCCCTACGAGTACGCCCTCGACGGCATCTCCAACACGCAGACCATCAACCCGTCCGCCCTGGGCAACGACGACGAGCAGCGCACCGCCAACCTCGTCAACGTGCTCGACGGCTACTTCGCCAACGGTGCCCACCACCTGAACGTGAACGTCTTCGGCGTGGAGAAGCTCAAGGACGCCATGGAGCACCCCGAGAAGCCCGAGTACGCCAACTTCACCATCCGCGTCTCCGGCTACGCCGTGAAGTTCATCGACCTCACCCGCGAGCAGCAGCTCGACGTCATCGCCCGCACCTGCCACACGAGCCTGTAGGCCCCATCGAGCGGCAAAAGCGCTGACGGGAGGCCCCCGCGAGGGATCGCGGGGGCCTCTTTTATGCGATGAGCGAAAACCGACCATGCCCACCCGCTCAGACACCCAGACGCCAACAGGGACTTTGTTGGATTTGCGAACGAGTAGGCATGGTCGATTTTGCCCCTTACGCGCCGACGCGCCATAATGGCCGCGACAAAGACGCGGATATACCAGAGGAGACCCCCATGTCATTCGAGAAAGCCAAGGCCTGGCTCGACGCGCGCGGCTTCGGCGACCGCGTCATCGTGCCCGAGCACACGAGCGCGACCGTCGAGCAGGCGGCCGAGGCGCTGGGCTGCGAGCCGGCCCACATCGCCAAGACCATGGCGTTCATGGTGGACGGCCACCCCGTCCTCGTGCTCTGCGCGGGCGATGCGCGGGTGAACAACTCGCAGTTCAAGGCCGCTTTCCACACCAAGGCACGCTTCATCGCGGCCGATGAGGTCGAGGAGCTCGTGGGCCACGCCCCCGGCGGCGTCTGCCCCTTCGGCGTGAACGAGGGCGTCGAGGCCTACCTCGACGAGTCCCTGCGCCGCTTCGACTTCGTCTACCCCGCCTGCGGCGACGACCACAGCGGCGTCAAGCTCTCATGCGACGAGCTCGAGCGAGCGGCCGGGACCACGCGCTGGGTCGACGTCTGCCGCGGCTGGCGCGAGGACGAGTAGGCATGGGAAGCAAGAAGACCTCCGCCAAGGCCCGGGCGCGAGCCGCGTTCGAGGCGGAGCTGGGCACGGGCTCGCAGGGGCTCGACGCCGCGTTCGCCTCGGCGGCCGCCCAACGTGACCGCATGGACGCCGAGCACGAGGAGCGCCTGCGCCACAAGGCCTGCGAGCGCAAGAAGCGCTACCCCACCCGCGCCGACGCCGAGTCGGCCATCCGCGACTGCAAGCGGCACGGCAGCCGCGACCTTCACTGCTACCAATGCCCCTACTGCGACGGCTGGCACCTCACCCACAAAGGCTCAAAGTAGGACGCGACGGGCAAGCCGTCCCTCGTTGCCCGCGGACCTACCGCCCCTATATCGAGGGCATCTGCGCGCGACGACGGCGCAGCTCGTCCTCGTCGGACTCGGCGAGGACGCGGTCGTAGTACCTCAGGAGCTCGTCTTTCTCTTCGGGCAGCCAAGCACAGGCATGCGCGTTGTTCCCGTAATGGTTCCCCAGGAGGTAAACCGGCTTCTTGGGCGTATACAGCCCCACGAAGGACCGGAGCTCGCAAACCGTCTCGAGCTCGCCCGCGGGATGGAACTCGCCCTCCGCGATCATCTGGGCAAGTTGGGTTCCCGGGAACGCCGTCATCGTATGGACCATGATGCGGTTCGGCGCGAGGCGCGAGTAGAGCTTCGCCGTCTGCGCGGCCGACTCCGTCGCGCGGCCCGCGCCTGCCATCCCCAAGAGATAGAAGACGTCGTAGCTCAGCCCCGCAGCCTCCATGCGCAGGCACTGCTCCAAGCTCATCTGCGCCGTGAAGCCCTTGTCCATGGCGGCAAGCGCCTCGTCGTTCCCGCTCTCGGTACCCACCGAGACGTCGCTCAGCCCGAGCGAGACGAGCTCTTCCAGCTCGCCGTCCTTCTTCCTGGCTATATCGGTCACGCGCGCGAAGCAGCCGACCGTCGCCGAGGGGAAGCGGCGGCGGATCTCGCCCAAGACCCACACGAGGTCGCGCTGCGGCAGGCACAGGGCGTTGCCGCCCGTGAGGAAGACCCGGCCCACCCGCGCGTAATAGGCCTGCGCCTCATCGAGGTCGGCAAGCACTTCCTCGCGCGGGGACACGCGGAACGCCTCGTGGTACATGTCGCAGAACTTGCAGCGATTATGGGAGCAGCCGCGCGCGACCTGCAGCTGCAGCATGTTGTTCTCAAAGAGCGGTCGGAAGAACGCCCCGTCGTCGTAATGCATCCAAACCCCTATCGCACGTAGTCGCACATCTGACACTGCTTGGGCGCGTCGTCGGTGACCTCGCGGTGGAACATGCCCGACCACCTGCAGATCTCCTGCAGCACCGGCACGACGCTTTCGCCCTTCTCGGTCAGGTGATACTCGACGCGGGGCGGGATCTCGTCGAAGCTCCTGCGCGACACGATGTCGTCAGCCATCAATTCTTTAAGCGAAGAAGACAAAACCGCGTCCGAGACGTTCGTCATCTCGTCGCGCAGCTCCCCGTAGCGCAGCGTCCCCTTGGTCCCCAGGACGCAGATGATGCGGGGTTTCCACCGCCCGCCGAAGACGTCGAGCCCGTATTCGAGCGGGCAACGGATATCCTTCTCGAGCTTCCTCTTGTGCGGCATCTTGGCCTCCCTCTTCTCTCGCCCAACGCTACGACAGCAACGCTGCCCCCACAAGTAACTAAGGGCAAGATGAGCGGCTCATCTTTTGCCCCATATCTGGGAATCCGCGAGCTGCGCGCCTATCTTGAGCACAAGGGACGCAACCGCGCCCGCACCGACCGAGCAAAGGAGAACAAAGTGCAGGTCAAGGCATATCTACAGGTCGTCATGACCGTCGAATCCCAGAACCGCGCCGCCGCGGCCAAGGTCTACAACGAGTACCGCCAGCCGTTCCTGGACACCATTGAGGGCGCCCTCACCAAGGAATGCCTCGTCCGCGACGAGGACGTCCAGGTCATCCACGGCTTCGACTCGATGGAGCACGCGAAGGCCTACCTCGACAGCGAGCTGTTCAAGACGAAGGTCTTCCCGGGCCTCAAGCCCACCTGGTCCGCCGACCCCGACATCCGTTTCTACGAGGTCCTCTAGAATCAAAGCGTCATTCGCCAGCGCCGATCACGCAGAAGGAACCGCATTATGAGCCACACGCCTATTGAGTACACCGACGAGAAGCGCTTCAGCGTAGAGGACACCGAGAGGCTGTTCCTCTCGGTGGGATGGGTCTCGGGCAAGTACCCGCAGCGCCTCCACAAGGCGCTCATGGGGTCGTCCACCGTCTTCACCGCCTGGGACGGCGACCGGCTCGCGGGGCTCGTGCGCGTCCTCGACGACGGCGAGCTCACCGCCTACATGCACTACGTGCTCGTCGACCCCGACTACCAGGGCATGGGCATCGCGGGGACGCTCGTGAACATGGTCAAGGAGCGCTACCGGGACTACCTCTACATCGAGGTCATGCCCGAGGAGAGCAAGAACGCGGCGTTCTACGAGCGCTTTGGCTTCCACGTCATGGAGGACGGCGTGGCGATGCAGATCGTCAACCCCGGCGTCATGCGCTAAAGAGGGCAACAAAGAAGCGGCGGGTGGCACCGGAGGTCGCCCGCCGCTTCGCTTTTGCCGCGTCGCCGACGCAGCCGGCGCCGCGCTAGTGGCAACCGCACCCGCAGCCCTCTTCGTGGTCGTGCCCCTCGCCGTGGCAGCCGCACCCGTGCCCGTCCTCATGGTCGTGCCCCTCGCCGTGGCAGCCGCAGGTAGGCTCGGCCGCCTGCTCGACGCGCCCCTCGAGCAGGGCCTGGACCGCCGCGTCGCAGTCGCCCTGGGCGCCGGCGTAGATGGCGATGCCCGTGGACGCGAGCGCGTTGATGGCGCCCCCGCCGATGCCGCCGCAGATGAGCACGTCGACGCCGCCCTTCGCGAGCACGCCCGCAAGCGCGCCGTGGCCGGCGCCGTTCGAGCCCACTACCTGCGAGGACACGACCTTTCCGTCCTCCACGTCGTAGATCTTGAACTGCTCGGTTCGCCCAAAGTGCTGGAACACGTTCCCGTTGTCGTATGTGACCGCGATTCTCATGATGCCCTTTCCTTTCTTCGGCCAGGGGGCCGATTCGGCCTTGCGCGCAGGAACATAGGCGACGTTGCCGCCCTCGACGACGATGCGGCGGCCGTTCACGAGCGCGTCGGCGACCTTCGCATGGGCACGCTCGGCTATCGACTGGACCGTCGTGCGCGCAACGCGCATGCGCGCGGCCGCCTCGGCCTGGCTCAGGCGCTCGAGGTCGAGCAGGCGGAGCGCCTCGATCTCGTCCACGCCGAGCCTGATGTCGCCCGCACTCGCGTAGCCCTCGGGAGAGAAGCCCACGTACTCGGGTTCCATCCCGACCAACCTCGTCTTTTCCCGGCGTCCCGCCATGTTCCCGCTCCATTTCTGACATATGCCGTATTTGAGAATAGCATACCACGTCAACGCGCTCCCTCATTTTCTGGCATATGTCAGGAATATCCTCAGTGCCGTGCAAAAGTCCCCTTCGTGCGACATAAATCGAATTTCTCGTGCAGAACGGCCCTTCGTGCGGCGTGTTTTTCGCCAAAGTTGGCTCTGGGGATGGATTTTCAGGTAACTTATCTGGCCCTTTGCAAGCAAGCGCCTCGCCGCGCTCATAAAACACGACGCACGAACAGCTCGAGTGCGCGCAAAAACGAATAAATCCCGCACGAAGGGCTGTTCTGCGCTGGAACCCCAAAACAGAACGAGCACGCGGCAACCGACCCGCACGCCTCCATCCGAACGAGCA
>DJRK01000105.1:5319-10879 GCA_002440065.1 Atopobium sp. UBA6362
GCCCACAGTGCCCATTCTCTGTAAATGCGCCGCCGCATCGGCGCCGCGCGCCGGCCCGTGGCACAATGCAAGGTTAGGTACTAACAGCTCGTCCAACGGAGGACCGAATGCCCGAGGCAATCCGCAAGGTCAACGTCATTGGCCACCTCAACCCCGACACCGACAGCATCTGTTCGGCGATCGCCTACGCTTATCTTAAGAACACGCTCGGCAAGACCGACATCTACGAGGCCCGCCGCGCCGGCGCCGTCAACCGCGAGACCGCCTACGCGCTCAAGCACTTCGGCTTCGACGAGCCGCAGCTCATCACCACCGTGACCCCGCAGATCAAGGACTGCGAGATCCAGAAGCAGGACGGCATCGACGCCGGCACCTCGCTCTTCGGCGCGTGGACCCTCATGCGCGAGACCAAGACCGACACCCTCTGCATCACCGACGAGGACAACAACCTGAACGGCCTCATCGCCGTGAAGGACATCGCCAACGCCAACCTCGACGTCTTCGACACCGAGGTCGTCTCGGCGTCCAAGACCTCCTACAAGAACATCGTCTCGACCCTGAACGGCGAGATGGTCCTGGGCGACCCCGAGGCCACCGTCACCGAGGGCAGCGTCCGCGTGGGCACCACGCCCGAGATGATGGAGGACACCGTCAAGAAGGGCGACATCGTCCTGGTGACCAACCGCTACGAGACCCAGCAGTTCGCCGTCGAGTGCGAGGCCGGCTGCATCATCGTCTGCTGCGGCGCCCACGTCTCCCCGCAGGTCATGGCCTCCGCCGAGCGCCACGGCTGCGCCATCGTCGCCACCCCGTACGACACCTACGCGGCCGCCCGCCTCATCTGCATGTCCATCCCGGTGAGCGCCAAGATGCACCGCGAGGGCATCGTCAAGTTCTCCGTGAACACCGCCGTCGACGAGGCCAAGAAGACCATCGCCCAGAGCCGTCACCGCTTCTTCCCCGTCATCGACGAGGACGGCAAGTACGCCGGCCTCGTGAGCACCCCGACGCTGCTCACCGCCAAGCAGAAGCACGTCATCCTCGTCGACCACAACGAGCGCAGCCAGGCGGTCGAAGGCCTCGAGCAGGCCGAGATCATGGAGATCATCGATCACCACCGCATCGGCTCCATCGAGACCGCGGCGCCGGCGCTCTTCCGCAACATGCCCGTGGGCTGCACGAGCACGATCATCTACCAGATCTTCCAGGAGAACGACGTCGAGATCCCGGCGAACATCGCCGGCCTCATGCTCTCGGCCATCATGTCCGACACGCTCGCGTTCCGCTCCCCCACCTGCACCCCGATGGACGTCAAGGCCGGCGAGGCCCTGGCGGCGATCTGCGGCGAGGACATCCCCACCTACTCCGACGCCATGTTCGAGGCGGGCGCCGACCTCACGGGCCGCACCGCCGACGAGGTCTTCCACCAGGACTTCAAGATCTTCTCCCGCGGCAACGCCAAGTTCGGCGTGGGCCAGGGCAGCTTCATGACCGAGAACTCCCGCAAGGCCGCCGAGAAGCTCGTCGGGCCCTACCTCGCCGAGGCTGCCGCCAATGAGGAGCTCCCGATGGTGTTCTACATGTTCACCGACGTGAAGTCCTCCACGACCGAGTTCCTCTATTACGGCGAGGGCGCCGAGGACGTCATCCGTCGCGCCTTTGGCGTCGAGGTCAAGGACGACATGGCCGTCCTGCCGGGCGTCGTCTCCCGCAAGAAGCAGATCGTGCCGCCGCTGATGGCCACGTTCCAGAAGATTTCTGAAGAGCAGGCGTAGCTCTCCACCATCGCGTTCAGCCGGGACCCCTTCTTCATGCTCAAACAGTCCTGTTCGCACGCGGGCCACATTAAGTGGCCCGCGGCTCATGCGGAAACTGCGCGTGAAGAAGGGGCCCTGGCTTTCCCCGGCGAGACGTTGCCGGGATCTTCTTGGCGGGAGTTTTTGGTTCAGCGTTTTTCTTACTCGTAGATCGGATGGAACTGTGCACGGACTGCATGCTCGGCTGCCTAAGAACTTCGTCCTGGAGGAGAGGCTCGAGAAGTACCGGGACGCGATCGAGCCCGACCCGTACAACTGGGCAGGCCGCTGGGCCGCGGCGTGCGCGCCGGCGGGGGCCGAGCCGTTCCGCGAGGTCCGTCTCGACCTCGGCTGCGGGAAGGGCTCCTTCACCGTAGAGGCGGCCCGTCGCGAGCCCGACGTGCTCTTCATCGGCATGGACTCCGAGCCCATCTGCATCGCCTACGCCGCCCAGCGCGGCTACGAGAGCGGCCTTCCGAACGTCGTCTTCGTCCCGGGGACGGGCATGCGCATCCGCGAGATGTTCGCCCCCGGCGAGCTGGGCGTCATTTACCTGAACTTCCCCACGCCCTTCCCGCGCAAGCGCGATTCCGCGGGTCGCCTCGTGAACCTCGAGCGCCTCATGGACTATCGGGAGGTTCTCCGCGACGGCGGGGAGGTGCGGCTGCGCACGGATAGCCAGCCGCTCTTCGACTTCGCGCTCACCCAGATCCCCCTCGCGGGCTACCGCATTTCTTGGCAGAGCCGCGACGCCCGAGCCGAGCACCCGGACGACCCCCTGAGCGAATACGAGGTGCGCCTCTCAGCCCAGGGCGCCCGCGTGAACTCCTACATCGCCGTCCCGGGCCCCGCGCCCGTAAACCCCGTCCAGACCGCCGAGATGAGCCTCGCCGCCTACATCCCCGACGACCTGGGGACCTTCGACGGCTACGCGCCCCACGGCATGCAGGGCACGATCCAGAACCTGCGCAACCGGGCAAAGAAGGACGGCGGCGACTGGTCGCGCGGGATCACGCTCTAGGACGTCACCATTTGGTTCCCATAGCGAGGCGCGCGGGGCGGGGCGGCCGCCAGAGGGTATAAGGTAGAGGTTCAAAACCACGCGAAAGGTCCAACCATGCCTCAAATAAAGCCCGGCCACCGCCTCTACCTTTACCGCCTCTTCAAGCAGGAACTCGGCTGCGGGAAGCAGACCGCGCTCGCACGCGCGGCGGAGGTCCTCGAGCAGGACGGCTTGGCGCCCGAGGACCTGGGCTGCTCCGATGCGCGCCAGCTCTTTGAGCAGCTCGCCGAATGCGTGAAGGTCACCGTGTTCAAGAAGGGCGCGATCTTCGTCACGCTGCAGGCGAACGCCGACTACGACCGCGCGCTCGAGAAGGCGGCGTCGGGCAAGCCGAGCGCTGCCGAGAAGGCCGTGAGCAACGGCAAGTCATGGAAGAGGAAGCGCGGCGCGAAGGAGCTCAAGCCGCTCCGGCCGAAGCACATAGAGAAGAAGCCTGAGAAGGTCGAGCCGGAACCGGTGAAGGAGCAGCCGGTTGAGAAAGCCGAGACGAAGACCGAGACGGCGGTTGCGGCCGCGACTCCGGCCGCGCGCGAGCCTCCTGCGGAGACACCGGTTGCAAACGAGCCCCAGGTAGCGGCTGCATCGGCGCCGGAGCACGAGCCTGTCGCCGGGCCCGAGCAGCCGAGCGCCGAAGCTGGGGTCGAAGCCGAGCCCTTGAGCGAGCCGACCGAGGCCGAGGACAAGTCGGCTGACGCCGATGCCGCACGTAAGGCCGAGGCCCCTGAGGCGCCGGAAGCGCCCAAGCCCGACCATGAGCCGCCCATCAAGTTCACTATCACCTACACGCCGGAGCCGCCGGCGGCCCCCGAGCCTGAGCCGGTGAACGAGCCGAAGCCAAAGGCCGAGGCCCAGGGCCCGGCCAACGCCAAACCCAAGCTCGAGGCCGAGTCCAAGCCGACCCAAGCCCAACCAAAGCCCGCCGCGCAGCACGCGCCTGCGGCCCCCGAGCCGCCCAAGCCGCAGCCTGAGCCCAAGCCCAAGCCCGTCCCGGCACCTTCTGCCCCGGATTCTGCCCCCGTATCAAAACCCGCCGTGCCGCAGAAGCCCGAACCGGCTCCCGCGCACGCCCCGAAGCCCGCTCCAGAGCCTGCCCCGACCGCCGGCCCAGCCGCCGCCCCCGCTCCGGCCCCCGTCCCCGCAAAGAAGCCCGCTCGCGCCCACAACGACCTCCCGCACGACTTCTACGCCGAGGTCCGCTGCCCCGACGAGCACCTGAGCGCGCTCTGCCAGCTCCTCCCCCTCGACGTCGACCCCATGGCCACGCTCGAGGAGGACTTCCGCATCGCCCGCTCGACCGGCAAGCTCCGGGGCACGCGCAGCTCCGTCACCTTCCCCCTGCGTTTCCAGCGCGGCAACGGCAAGCCCGTCATCGTGAAGCTCCGCCGCTCGGCCACGCCCTTCGCGGGCAAGCACTGGGCCCTCGCGGGCATCGAGGCCGACTCCCCCGAGGAGGTCGGATTCGGCGCGCTCGAGCGCAAGGCGGCCGGCCCTTGGGCTGCCTTTGCGAACGACGACCAGCTCAAGCATGCCGTGAGCCCCGAGGACGAGCTCGCCCAGAACGTTGTTCTCGGCTCCTGGGACGCGCTTCTCTCTGAGCTCGCCGGCCTCGCCGCCCCCGAGGACTGGGGCAAGAAGAACGGTCTTCTTCGCGAGTACCTGGCGATGCGCTGGCGCCGCGCGAAGCGCCAGAAGCTCATCTCGATGGCCGACGACGGCTCCTCGGCCGCGTTCGACACCGGGCTTCTGACCGCGGGCGGAGAGCCGATCGGCGCCATCCTCGAGCCGCACGACGGCGACATCATCTGGGAGCTCACGTGCTTCTCGGTGAACGCCGCCGCGCGCCCGGCCGCCTGGCCGCAGATGCCCGCGACCGAGCAGGTCGCCCAGGCCCTCCTGTCTCAGGACGACCCCGAGCTACGCCGCTGCGCCCAGCTCGTCTCGCGCAGCCCGCGCGCGGCGACGCAGGCGTACGACCCGGTGAACGAGGCCGTCTACGTGCTCGTTCCCGCCCGGGGCGGCGCCCTCGCGCTCGACTTCTCCACGCCGGGCGCGCCGCGCGTCGTGGGCACGGCCACCCTCGCCGACGCCTTCGCCTGCGCCCGAGCCGTAAGCTCAGACCAGCCCGCCTGGCTCCGCGCCTAGTCGGCTACCCAATCGCAGCGCCCTTAACCGGCCGTCCGCCCGCAGCGCGCCCGACCGGCCTCCGCCCGAAGCTCGCCCGGCCAGCCGCCGCCCGTCCGCGCCCAACCAACCCAACCCACCGCCTCCACGCCGCGCGCCGTCCCCACACGGCGCGCGGCGCCCTTCTTGGCACAGCTTGGTTAACAGGCGCGCCCCGCCCCCGCCGCTCGTGGTACAGTCGGGCAAATTCGGCCCGCACGGTAGCCCGATACGGCAGCTTGGAGGCACCTTATGGCAAAGATCGCGATGAAGACGCCGCTCGTCGAGATGGACGGCGACGAGATGACCCGCGTCATCTGGAAGGTCATCAAAGACGAGCTCATCTGCCCCTACGTCGACCTCAAGACCGAGTACTACGACCTGGGCCTCGAGAACCGCGACGCCACGAACGACCAGGTGACCGTCGACTCCGCCGAGGCCACGAAGCGCCTGGGCGTCGCCGTGAAGTGCGCCACGATCACCCCCAACGCCCAGCGCGTCGAGGAGTACCACCTCAAGCAGATGTGGAAGAGCCCCAACG
>DJRK01000041.1:0-1478 GCA_002440065.1 Atopobium sp. UBA6362
GCGTACTGGTCGTCGGTCACGCGCTCCATGAGGTAGCGGTCGTGGCTTACCACGAGCAGGGTGCCCGGCCAGGTGTCGAGCAGGTCCTCGAGCACGGCGAGCATATCGGTGTCCAGGTCGTTGCCGGGCTCGTCGAGGACGAGCACGTTCGGTTCGTCGAGGATGACGCAGAGAAGCGCGAGGCGCCTGCGTTGGCCGCCCGAGAGGTCCTTCACGAACGACTGGAGCTCACGCTGCTCGAAGCCCAGGCGCTCGCAGAGCTGCGTGGGGCTCAGGAGTTTCCCGCCCACGAGGTAGTTGTGCTTGTAGCGCGACAGGATCTCCAGGATGCGCCAGTCCTCCTTGCTTGTGAGGGAGTCCAGGTGCTGCGACATCCAGCCGAACTTCACCGAGGCGCCGATCTGAACCGAGCCGTGCGTGGGCTTGAGCCGGCCGGTCATGAGCTTGAGCAGCGTGGACTTGCCGGCGCCGTTCGCGCCGAGGATGCCGTAGCGGTCGCCGGGGCCGATGAGCCAATCAAGGTCGGAAACCACGGGTGCTTCGGCGCCGGGGTAGGTGAACTCGACGTCCTTCATCGTGATGACCTTCTTGCCCAGTCGGCTCACGGCGAGGCGCTTGAGCTCGAGGGGATTTCTGAGCGGCGGGTCGTTCGCGATGAGCTCGCGGGCGGCGTCGATGCGGAACTTGGGCTTGCTCGAGCGGGCCTTCGCGCCGTGGGCGAGCCAGTTGAGCTCTTTGCGCAGCGTGTTCTGGCGGCGCTCCTCCATCACGGCGGCCTGGCGGTCGCGCTCGCAGCGTTGCTGGATGTAGGCCGAGTAGCCGCCCTCGAACGGCGTGACCTCCCGGTCGTGGACCTCCCACATGTGCTCGCAGACCTCGTCGAGGAACCAGCGGTCGTGCGTGACGACGAGAAGGGCGCCCTCGTTTACGGGCCAACGGCGCTTGAGGTGCTCGGCGAGCCACTGGATGGCCTGCATGTCGAGGTGGTTCGTCGGCTCGTCCATGAGGATGACGTCCCAAGTGCCCACGAGCAGGCGCGCGAGGTCGCAGCGCCTGCGCTGGCCGCCCGAGAGCTCGCCCACGAGGCCGTTCCAGTCGAGATCGCCGATGAGTTCCGCGATGATCTGCCGGATACGCGGGTCGGAGGCCCAGACGTACTCCGGGACGTCGCCGACCACGGCGTGGCAGACGGTCTCGTCGTCGCGGAGCTTGTCCGATTGGCCGAGGTAGCCCACGTGGATGCCGCCGCGCCATGTAACGGAGCCGGAGTCGGGCTCGATCTCGCGGCCGATGATCTCGAGGAGCGTCGACTTGCCGTCGCCGTTGCGGCCCACGACGCCGATTCGCTCGCCCTCCTGGATGCCTATGGTGAGGTCGTCGAGGACCTTCTTGTTTGGCCATTCATGGGCCACATGCTCGAGCCCGATGAGGATGCCCATATAAATCCTTTCAGTAAACCCGCAATTTGGGGTCGGACC
>DJRK01000041.1:1519-3459 GCA_002440065.1 Atopobium sp. UBA6362
CTCGCGTAGCCGGGCAGTTCGTTGGGGGTCTCGAGGATCATGGGAAGGCCCGCGAGGCGCGGCTCGTTCACGACGGCCTCGAACGTCGAAGTCCCCAGGGTGCCCTCGCCGATCTTCTCGTGGCGGTCCTTGTGCGACCCCAAGGGATTCTTCGAGTCGTTCACATGGAGCGCCCGGAGCCTCTCGAGCCCGATCACGCGGTCGAACTCGTCGAGAACGCCGCCGAGGTCGGACACGATGTCGTATCCCGCGTCGGCGGCGTGGCACGTGTCGAGGCAGACGCCGAGAAGCTCGTCGTGCTTCGTCCCGTCGATGATCCGCGCGAGCTCCTCGAAGCTGCGACCGACCTCGGTGCCCTTGCCGGCCATGGTCTCCAGGAGCACGACCGTGGACTGACCGGGCTGCAGTACTTCGTTCAAGGCCGCACAAATAAGCTCGATCCCGCGATCAGCGCCCTGCTTCACATGGCTGCCGGGGTGGAAGTTGTAGTAGTTGCCCGGCAGGCTCTCCATCCGCTCGAGGTCGCCTGCCATGGCCCTCCGCGCGAACTCGACGGTCTCGGGCTTGCTCGAGCACAGGTTCATGGTGTACGGCGCGTGGGCGACGAGCTTGCCGAAGCCGTTCTGCGCCAGCAGGTCGCGCAACGCCGCGGCGTCGGCCGGGTCGATCGCCTTGGCGTTGCCGCCGCGGGGGTTCCTGGTAAAGAACGCGAACGTGTTCGCGCCGAGCGAGAGCGCCGTCTTGCCCATGGCCTCGAAGCCGCCGCTCGTCGAGAGGTGGCAGCCTACGACGAGCCGATCCCCGTTATTCTGCTCTTGCATGGAACTATCGCCTTCTCAAAAGGTCTCTTACGGCATCCAGGACATCGTTTGCCACGTCCGACAGGGGCTGAGTGGGCCTGTCCTCCACGTGGTCGGGATAGACGAGCGATATGCGCGACGTGTTCGCCCCAAAGGTCGAGTCCTTCCTCGAGACGTCGTTCGCGACGATGAGGTCCGCGCCCTTGCGGGCGAGCTTGGACTGGGCGTTGCCGATAAGGTCGTTCGTCTCGGCGGCGAAGCCCACGACGACGCGTCCTTCTTTGCGTCCGCAGAGCGTGGCGAGAATGTCCTGCGTCTTCACGAGCTCGATGCGCGACAGGTCCTCGATGCCCTTCTTGAGCTTGTGGTCGGCCGGCGAGGCTGGGGTGTAGTCCGCGACCGCCGCGCAGCAGATGGCCACATCGCAGTCGTCGAACCGTTTGAGCGTCGCGTCGAGCATCTGCTGGGCGGAGACCACGTCTATGCGCTCGGAGCCCTCGGGGGTGGCCAGAGAGGTGGGGCCGGAGACGAGCGTGACCTGCGCTCCCCTCTCGGCGGCGGCCTTGGCGATCGCGTAGCCCATCTTGCCGGTGGAGGCGTTCGCGATGTAGCGCACGGGGTCGATCGCCTCGTGCGTGGGGCCGGCCGTGATAAGCACGCGGGTCAGGGCGAGGTCCTTCACGCGGGCGGGGACGCTCAAGCGGGCAAGCACGGCCGACGCGATGTCCTCGTGGGCGGCGAGCTTGCCGCTGCCCACGTCACCGCAGGCCAGGCGGCCAGCTACGGGTTCGACGACATCGATGCCGCGCTGTTTGAGCGTGCGCAGGTTGGCCTGCGTGGCGGGGTTTTGCCACATGTGAACGTTCATGCCCGGTGCGACGACGACGGGGCACGGGCAGGCGAGGAGCGTCGTGGAGACGACCTCGTCGGCGATGCCGTGGGCCATCTTCGCGAGGACGTTCGCCGTTGCCGGGACGACGAGCGCGACGTCTGCCCATTCTGCGAGGTCGATGTGGGGAATCGCGGATTCGCGGTAGTCGTAGAGGCCGCAGGCGACCTCATGCCCGGAAAGCGCCTCGAACGTCGCCTCCCCCACGAACCGCCGTGCGTCGTCGGTCATGCAGACGCGCACCTCGCAGC
>DJRK01000041.1:3530-8797 GCA_002440065.1 Atopobium sp. UBA6362
CGGCGAGAAGGACCTTCTTCGCAGTGCTGCTGACCTGCGGGTTCTTGTCGTCCGGGCAGGTCACGCTACTCCCCGTCCTCGGAGGTGGTGATGAGCATGCGGTGGCAGTACGGGCACTCTCCGATCTCGGGCCCGTGAACGAGGTCGTGGAAGAGGCTCGGCTGCAGCTTCACGCGGCAGATGGTGGGGACGTTGCCCACGAGGGACTCGACCGCAAGGCCGCCGAAGCGCTTGCGGGCGGCCTCGTAACGGGCCATGACGTCGTCGGAGATCTGCGCGGCGATGCGCTTGCGGTCGTCGTTCAGCGAGATGATCGCCTCGCGCACCGTGACGGAGTCCTTTTTGTAGGAGNNTTGGCGCTCGATAGTCTTCTGGGCGTTCGCCTCCGCGACCTGCAGCTTGTTGAGCTTCTCCTCAAGTGAGGGCTTGGCGAAGTTGCACTTCTCGATCATCTTGGCGAGGTGGGTGAGCGAGTTCTCGAGATCGCGGACCTCGCGGTGGGTGAGGCCGCCCTGGGCGGCATCGGCCTGCACACGGTCGCGGACCTCGAGGTAGTGGTTAAGCGCCGCCTCGTTGTCGTCGATGTCGGTCTGGGCGTCCTTGCGCTGGCCGATGATCTTCTTGAGCTCGGAGGCGACCTTCTTGCGCGCGAGCCCGATGGTCTTGATCTTTGCCTGCTGAGGCAGGTTCTGGAGGGTGGAGGCGTCGCGAAGGAGCTCGAGGTCGATCTCCTGAAGGCGCAGCAGGGCGGTGGACTCGGACATTGTGGGTTCCTCTTTCCTGGAAAACGAATTTGGGGTCCGACCCCAAATTAGCGGTGGGCGGAGACGATGGTGAGAAGGGCGTCGGCGAAGGCCGCGAGGTCGGAGGCGGCCACGCGCTCGTCGAAGCTCACGCGAAGGGACCCGAGCGCGACGTTGCGCGCGATTCCCATGGCGCTGAGCACGTGCGACGGGTCGAGCGAGCCTGAGGCGCACGCTGAGCCCGCGGAGACCTCGAATCCTTGCGCGTCGAGCGACAAGATCATGGTCTCGGAGTCGAGCGAGGGGACGACGACGCTCACGATGCCGGGCAGGCGGTCCTCCCCGACCTCCGTACCTGCGGTCGGTTGAATCCCGGTTCCCTCGGCGCAAAGAAGACCATAAAGGTCGCGGGCCTTCCGCGCGCAGTCGGAGCGATATTCACCGAGGTTTGCGACGCATTCCTTTGCCGCCGCGGCGAACGCGAGGGCGTCGCGGACCCCCTGCGTCCCGGGCCTGCGGCCGAGTTCCTGCCCCCCGCCGAAGAGCCGGGGCCTCAGCGGCGCGCGACCCCGCAGCGCAAAGGCGCCTATGCCGATGGGCCCGCCGATCTTGTGGGCGGCTATGGACACGGCGTCGACGCCGGAGAGGTCGAGCGGTATCCTGCCGAAGGCCTGCACGGCATCGGTATGGAAGAGCGCGCCCGATTTGTGCGCGACCTCGGCGAGCACGGGGACGTCCTGCACGACGCCCGTCTCGTTGTTCGCGTACATGACGGAAACGAGCGCCACGTCGGGCCCCATGAGCTCGCTCAAGGCGTCGGGCGAGACCTTGCCGTCTCGTCCGCACCCAATAAGCTGGACCTCGTAGCCCATGCCGCGGAGCGGCGCGGCGACGTCGAGCACGGAGTCGTGCTCGATCGCAGAGATCAGGACCTTGGAGCGGCGACGGTCCTTCTCGCGGGCACCTTCGGCAAGCCCGAAGAGCGCGAGGTTGTTGCTCTCGGTCCCGCCGGAGGTGAACGTCACTTCGGAGGGGCGGAACCTGCCGCCGAGCGCGCGGGCGAGGTCGGCGCGCGCCTGGTCGAGCGCGCGGGCCGCGAGGCGCCCCATGGTGTGCAGGGAATTGGGGTTCGCGCCCGCATAGGGTGCCTCGGCATAAGCAGCCTCGGCCGCAAGCGCGCAGGCGCGCATGGGGGCCGAGGCGGCGTAATCGAGATATACGGTTTTACCGCGGTTCATGGTGTCTATGCCTTCTTGTAAAGCCCGTTTTCGGCGGCGGTACGGATGTCAGCGATCGCGGCTGCGCGGTCCTTCTTGCCAAAGACGGCGCTGCCGGCAACGAGCACGTTCGCGCCCGCCGCGGCGACGATCCCGGCTGTGTCGACGGAGATGCCGCCGTCGACCTCGACGAGCGGGTTCACGCCGTGATCCGCGCAGAGAGAGCGGAGCTTCTTGAGCTTCGCGGCGGACGACGGGATGAACTTCTGGCCGCCGAAACCGGGGTTCACGGTCATCAGCAGGACCATGTCGACGTCCTCGATGACCTCCTCGAGCATGCAGACCGGCGTGGCCGGGCAGATGGCGACCGAGGCTTTGCGGCCGGCTGCGTGGATGAGCTGGATGAGCCTGTTCGCGTGGCTCGTCGCCTCCATGTGGAAGGTGACGTTGTCGGCTCCGGCGTTGATGAAGGCTGGGATCATCTCGTCCGGGTTCGTGATCATGAGGTGCACGTCGACGGGGAGGTCGGTCGCGCGCTTCGTCGCCTTGAGGACGTCCAGGCCAAAGCTCACGTTGGGAACGAAGTGGCCGTCCATAACGTCGTAGTGGACGACGTCGGCGGTCGCGACGTCCGCAAGGTCGCTTCCAAGCTTGGTGAAATCGGCAGAAAGAATGGATGGTGCGATCTTAATGGCGTTGCCCACTAGCGTTCCTTTCCCGGCTTGCCCTGCATTCCATAAAACTCCTCGCGTGGAAGTCTACCGAGGAGCGACTCCCTGGCGGCCTCAACATCAAAACCGTTCACGAGAAGACCATGCACGGCCCTGGTGATGGGGACCTCGATGCCCTTCTCGTCGGCGAGCTCGAGGAGGCTTTCCGCTGCCCGCGCACCTTCGACGACCATGCGGGTCCGGGCCTCAAAGGCGGCAAGCGTCTCCCCCCTCACAAGCGCCTCGCCAAAGGTCCGGTTGCGCGAATGCCGAGAGGTACACGTGGCCACGAGGTCCCCCATGCCTGCAAGGCCCATGGGCGTGAGGTGGTCGCCGCCGAGCGCCGCGGAGATCCTGCCTATCTCAGCGAGACCCCTTGTCATGAGCACGGCGAGGGTGTTGTCCTGGGCTCCGCAGCCGGCGGCGATGCCGCAGGCGATCGCGATCACGTTCTTCGCCGCGGCGCAGACCTCGACTCCCGTGACGTCGGAGCTCACGTAGGGGCGGAAGCTGGGCGAGGCGACGAGGGCCTGGATGCGGGCGGCGACGGCCGCATCATGCGAGGCGACTACCGCCGCGGACACCTGGCCGCGGCAGATCTCCTCGGCATGGTTGGGGCCGGTGAGAACGGCCATGCGGTCGCGGCCCCCGAGCTCGTCTGCCGCGACCTCGTCCATGAGCTTGTGGGAGGCGGGTTCCATGCCTTTGGTCAAGACGAGCACGAGCGCGTCCGAGGGAACGTGCGGAGCCAGCTGCCTGCAAACGCGCCGCAGGTGGGAGGACGGGAGCGCGAGGACGACGAGCTCAGCCCCCTCGACGGCCTCCGCCATGTCCGCGGTCGGCCGGACGTTGTCGGCAAGGTCGTAGTAAGGCAGGTGCCGGGGGTTTCGTCGGCTCACGCTTGCCGCACGGGCGAGCTCGGGATCGCGGCACCAGAGCGCAACCTCGTCGCACTGCGGCGCGAGGAGCCCCGTGAAAGCCGTGCCCCACGTGCCCGACCCCACGACGCAGGCTTTATGCGCGCGCTCGACGATCACTTGCCCGCCTCGCTCTTCTTCGCGTCGGCCTCGTCCTTGGCGGCATGGACGCCGTCAGCGGGTTCGCCTTCTTTGTGGAAGGCGAACTTGCGCTCCTCGCCCGCGACGAGCTTGCGGATGTTCGACCGGTGCGCCCAGACGACAACGGCCGCCACGACGGCGATCGGGTAGACCGAGAGACCCGGGAAACCCCAGAGGAGGCACTGGAACGGGAGGCTCACCGCAGCGGCAATCGAGCCGAGCGAGACGAAGCGGCTCGGGACGGCGAAGACGATGAACACGACGAGCAGGCCGAGGGCTGCGGGCCACCAGAGCCCGAGCGCCGCGCCAAAGCCCACAGCGATGCCCTTGCCGCCGTGGAAGTGGAGGTACGGGCTGAAGACGTGCCCTAGGATGCACCCGAGGTAGACGAAGCTCATGGACGCGCCCCACACGACCGTGTGGTCGAGCATGGCCGCGTCTCCCCCGCAGACGATTGCGGCGAGAAGGAAGCGGGACACGAGCATGCAGGCGAGGCCCTTGCCCAGATCGCAGAGGAGCGTGAGCGCCGCGGCCTTCTTGCCGACGCTGCGCGCGACGTTCGTCGTGCCGATGTTGCCCGAACCCGTGGAACGGACGTCTACGTGCCCGAGGGCCTTGGCGATGAGCAGGCCGAAAGGGATGCCGCAGACGGCATAGGAGGCGACCGTGAAGACGGCCGTCCACGCGATGAGCGCGGGGATGCTCACGAGCGAGGAGGCCACTATCGATCGCCCCTCTCCTCGGACTTGCGGCGGAACTTGAGGCGGATGGGGGTGCCTGTGAGGTCGAACTTGGAGCGCAGGCGGTTCTCGATGAAGCGCTGGAAGTTGTCGTCGGCGAGGTCGGGCGCGTTGCAGAAGAACGAGAAGACCGGCGGCTTCGTGCCCGTCTGGGTCGCGTACTTCATCTTGAGGCGGCGGCCCTTGTCGGAGACGGTGTGGCCGGACTCGGCGATCTCGGCCAGGAGCCTGTTGAGCTCGGAGGTCTTGATCTCGGTCGCGCGGGCGGCCGCGGCCTTCACGGCGAGCTCGAGGACCTTGTCGGTGGCGCGTCCCGTGAGTGCGCTGATGTTCACGAAGGGGATCCACGGCGCGAAGGCGAGGCGCTTGTTGATGGAGGCGACGATCTCGTCGCGCTTCTGGTCGGAGTCCACGAGGTCCCACTTGTTGATGAGCAGCACGACGGCGCAGCCGCGGTCGATTGCCATGCCGGCGACCTTCTGGTCCTGCTCCGTCACGCCCACGGTCGCGTCCACGACGAGCATGGCGACGTCGGCGCGGTCGATGGCCTGCAGGCCGCGGACCATGGAGTAGTACTCGACGTCCTCGTGGACCTGGTTCTTCTTGCGCATGCCGGCCGTGTCGACGAGCTTGATCGTCTGGCCCTTCCACTCGATGAGCGAGTCGATGGCGTCGCGCGTCGTGCCGGCGACGTCCGAGACGATGGAGCGCTTCTTGTTCGCCAGGCGGTTCGCGAGTGAAGACTTGCCCACGTTCGGCCTGCCCACGATGGCGATGGAGAGGACGTCCTCGTCCTCCT
>DJRK01000041.1:8818-15089 GCA_002440065.1 Atopobium sp. UBA6362
GAGCTCCTCGGGGTCGGGGAACGCATCCACGATCTCGTCGAGCAGGTCTCCCGTGCCGTGGCCGTGGGTCGCCGAAAGCGGGCGGGGCTCGCCGCAGCCGAGGGCATAGAACTCCCAGAGGTTCTCCTGCTCAGTCGAGGGGTTGTCCTTCTTGTTTACCACGAGGAAGACGGGCTTGGAGGTCTTGCGCACGATGCGGGCCACCTCCTCGTCCTCGTCGGTCACGCCGGTGGAGCCGTCGACGACGAACACGACGACGTCGGCCTCGTTCACGGCGAGGACCGCCTGCTCGCGGATGCCGGGGGCGAAGACGTCCTTGGACTTGATGGACTCGATGCCGCCCGTGTCGATGATCGTGAAGTCGCGGCCGTTCCAGTCCGCGTCATGGTAGGAGCGGTCCCTCGTGACGCCGCGCGACTCGTGGACGATGGCGTCGCGGGAGAGCGCGATGCGGTTGACGAGCGTGGACTTGCCGACGTTCGGGCGGCCGACGACGGCCACGATAGGCTTAGACATGTGTTCTCCTTGCTTTCCGGATTGAACTTATGAAGCATACCATGAGCTGGGCAAATCCACACCTTGCCCAGAAGCGCTGCGAGCTTTCCTCAGCTTTCTTCGCAGAGCCAGCGCGAGAAAGTGTTCACGCTCACGTCGAGAAGCGATGCGGCGTCCTTCTTCGTGAGGGCGCCCGAAAGGCAGAGCAGACGAACCTCGCGGTACTCGGGCGGCTTGGGCTTGCGTGGGCGGCCGAACGCGACGCCACGTTTCCTTGCCGAGCGGATGCCCTCGGCCTGGCGTGCCCGGATGCTTTCGCGCTCGACCTGCGCGACGTAGGAGAGCAGCTGCAAGACGATGTCGGCGATGAGCGTGCTCGTGAGGTCGCCGGGGCGCGACCTGGTGTCGAGCAGCGGCATATCGAGGACGGCAATGCCTACCTGGAGGTCCTTGGTGAGGATCCGCCATTGCTCGAGGATCTCCTCGTAGTTTCTCCCCAGGCGGTCGATGCTCGCGACCGCGAGCGCGTCTCCGGCGGCAAGTCGTCCGAGAAGCGCGCGATACGCTGGACGATCGAAATCCTTGCCGCTTGCTTTGTCGGTGTACACGTTGGCGGGAGGGACGCCAAAGCGTGAGAGGGCGTCGAGCTGCCGGTCGAGGTTCTGGCACCTTGAGCTGACCCGCGCGTAGCCGTAGACCTGCGGCATGGTTCCTCCCATCGTCGCCCAGCGTTATGCAAATGAGCGTAGATGAGCGTTGGGCGCGGCGGGGCGTGCGGGCCGTTATTCTTTGCGTGGCTTCGAGTGCATTGGAGAGGTGCATTCCGCATGGGCGGAAAGCGACCAGAAGTGCATGCAAATGCCAAGAAAGCAGCGAGAGGTGCATGCACGGCTGCATACACCTCTGGAATGCACCTCCGCACGATGGGGCTGGCGCGGAGCTAGAAGTTCAGAGAAGCGCGCCCGCAAGGCAATCGAGGAGCTTCCCTGGGCTCGGCTCGCTGATGAGCGGTGCGCCGCCGCGCCCCTGGATCTCCTGGAGGATGTGGGCCTGCGAGTCGCCGTCGAGCGTCACTTTGTCGAAGTTGAACATGACTTCGGGGAGCACGACGAGGACTTGGTGCAAGTCTTGTGGCAACTGGCCGAGAAGGTCGCAGCTCACGATAAGCCCCGTGACGTTCACGTCGCCGCCGAAGTAGTCATTGCGGATCGCCTGGGTGTGCACGCGACCCTCAGGCGAGAGGAGCCTCGCGAACACGTCGATCGTCTTCTGCGCGGCCTCGCCGCAGACGAGCTTGACCTCGAGGCCCTTCTTGGCGAGGGCGCCGTCCACGGCCTCGCACTCCTCAGCTCGTTCGCTTCTGACGAGCGCGGACTCGTCGAGGAAGCTCCTGAGCATGCCGATGCCGTCGTAGAACTGCGGGTAGCCGTCGTAGGTCTCGGCGGGAGGGACCGGGAGGTCGGCATCGACATAGAACTCATCAGAGAGCTGGAAGCGGGTGTTGCCGTAGCGCGCCCGCGCCCGCTCCTGGTAGGGCTCGATGAGCTTCACGACGGCGCGGCTCGCCTCCATGTCGTCCGAAAAGCTTCGGTCGAAGCGCTTGGAGTGCTTCGTGTAGCCCATGGGGACGATCGCGAGGCTCGTGACCTGGGGGTGTGCCTCGGCCCAGTCGAGGGTTTTGTGCAGCTCCTCGCCGTCGTTCAGCCCCGGGCAGAGCACGATCTGCGCATGCAGCTCGATGCCCGCCTCGCAGAGCGCCTCCATGGCTTCGATGCCGCGAGCGGCGTGGGGACCGATCATTGAGCGCCTGACGTCGGGCGAGATGGCGTGGATGGAGACGTTCATAGGCGTGAGTCCGCAGGTGATGATGCGCTCAATGTCCTCGTCGGTCACGTTCGTGAGCGTCACGAAGTTGCCCTGGAGAAACGAGAGGCGGTAGTCGTCGTCGCGCAGGGTGAGCGTCGCGCGCGCCTCCTTGGGGAGCATGGCCATGAAGCAGAAGACGCAGGCGTTCACGCATGTGCGGATGCCGTCGAAGAGCACGTCGGTGAACTCGATGCCCCAGTCCTCGCCGGGCTCGCGCTCGAGCTCGCAGGGGGTCGTCGTCTGGTCGCGCGGGTCAAAGACCTCGAGCTCGCACCAACCGCCGTCGGCCTCCCAGCGCCAATCGATGATGTCGCGCGGCTCCACGCCGTTCACCGTGACGACGCGCATCCCGGGCTCGATACCCGCGGCCCAGGCGGGGCTCCCTTCCTCGACCTTGGCGACCCAGGCGCCGTCGGCCTGAGGCTTCGTCGAGGCGTAGTCGGCTCGCTTCTGTTCGGCCATGACGGCGTCCTTCCTGCTCAAACGGTTTTTCTTGCTTACGGTCTTCTTGCCTGCACTTGCCCGGCGGCTCCCGACTATTGCGGTATCCGCTCTCGTTTCTCTGCGGCCCCCTGCAAAATGAGACGTTCCGGGGCGGGATTATGTCTCATTTTGCAGGGGGACTGGCCTGCTGGACGAGGCAACGGGGGGATGGTTTACGCCACGGGTTGGGGCCGGGCTACCCGACGAGCGCGGCGATGGCGCTCCTCACGGCCTCGATCTGGCTCGCGGGGGTCGAGGCGCCGGCGGTGATGCCGATCGTCTCGCAGCCGCGGAACCACTCGGCGCGCAGCTCGTCGGCCCCCTCGATGTGGTGGGTGTTCGGGCAGATGCTCGCGGAGATTTCCGCGAGGCGCTTCGTGTTCGCGCTGATGCGCCCGCCGATGACGACCATCGCGTCGGCCTCGCGGGCGAGCTCGGCGCACGCCCCCTGGTGCCCGCTCGTGGCGTCGCAGATCGTGTTCACCACGCGCACCTCCTCGGCACGGCCAAGAAGCGCGCCCACGACCTCGGCGAGGTTCGCGCGCGACTGGGTCGTTTGCACGACGACGCCGATCTTCTTGGCCTCGGGCAAAGCTTCCGCTTCGTCCGCCGAGCCGATCACGACGGCGCCCGGCGCATGCGGGAGCGTCGCCTCGACCTCGGGATGCCCCGCCTCGCCCACGACGACGACCTGGTAGCCGTCCTCATAGAGGCGCCTGGCCGCGAGGTGGACCTTCTTCACGAAGGGGCAGGTCGCGTCGAGCACCTCGTGGCAGAGTTCGCGCGCCCTCGCCTCTTCGATGGGTGTCACGCCGTGCGTGCGAAGAAGGAGCGTGTCGCCTGCCGACTCCTCGGGCGAGGAGACGACGGTCACGCCCCTCGCCTCGAGGTCGGCGACGACTCGCGGGTTGTGGATGAGCGGCCCGAGCGTGTGGACGGGGACCTGCGATTCCTCGGCGGCCTTGCGGACCATCTCGAGCGCTCGCTCGACCCCGTAGCAGGCCCCGGCCTCCGAGGCGATTCTGATCGTCGCCATGCGCCTACTCCTTCAGCCCCGGGTACTCTACGCGCAGCTCGTCGCGGAGCGCGTAGACACGCTCCATGCCGCGGCTCTCCATCTGCGCGACCTGCTCCTTGCGCTTCTCGGCGTCGAGCTCGGACCACTCGATCGGCTTGCCGGCTTTGAGCACGACGCGGCTGCGGAACTTGAGGAAACGCGCGCCCACGACGGCCGTGGGCTGCACGGGGGCCTTGGCGAGCTGCGCCATGAGGGCGTAGCCGCCGTGGACCTCCGCCTCGTCGTCCTTCTTGACGCGGGTCCCCTCGGGGTAGATGAGGACGCACTCGCCGCGTTGGAGCATTGCGCGGGCGCGGCGGACCGTCTTCATGTCGGCGGAGCCGCGCGACACGGGGAAGGCGCCGACGCGCGAGAAGAGCCAGGTCGCGATGCCGATCCTGTCGAACTCGCTCTTGTAAACGATGCGCGTGTGGATGCCCGCGCGCCACATGGTGACGACCATGATGACGGGCTCGACCATCGACTCGTGGTTCTGGATGATCACGCGGCCGCGGCGGTCCCGGCAAAGAAGCTCGGCCTCCTCGACCTTCCAGGGCCACACGAGCTTGGTGAAGACGTAGCACGCCCAGACGACGATCGCCATGAGCACCCGCGCCGTCCACGGGAAGTCGGACATGGCGGAGTCGTAGTAGTCGTCGTAGGTGTTGCCGGCGAACGCGCGCAGCTTGCCCTTGGGAGCCTTCTCGGATGCCGCCACTATGCTTCCTTCCAGGTAGCGAGCCTCGACGCAAGCTCGCTCGAGAGCCCGCAGATCCGCTCGACGACATCTTCGAACCCAAGGTCTGACGAGTCGATGATCACGGCGTCGTCGGCGGGCTTGAGCGGCGAGGTCGCGCGGGAGGAGTCGTAGTCGTCGCGACGCTTGAGGTCCGCGAGGATTTTCCTCTCTTCCTCGGGGTCGGCGCTCGCCGTCGCGTCCATGGCGAGGTTGCCGCCGGACCGCTGGACGGCGCGGCGACGCGCGCGTGCCTCGGGAGACGCGGTCAAGAAGACCTTCACGTCCGCCGCCGGGAAAACGACGGTCCCGATGTCGCGCCCCTCGGCGACCACGTTGCCGCCCTCCCCCACCTTGCGCTGGAGCGCGACCATGACCTCTCGCACCGCGGGCGTGGCCGAGACGGGCGAGACCGCGAGCTCCACCTCGGGCGTGCGGATCTCGCGGGTGACGTCGCGGCCGTTCGCCCAGACGAGCTGGCCCTCGGGCGAGGCCTCGAAGCGGATGTCTATGTCCTGGGCGATGCGAGCGACCGCCTCCTCGTCCTTAGGGTCGACGCCCTGCGCCAGGCACTCGGCCGCGACGGAGCGGTACATCGCGCCGGTGTCGAGGAACGTAAGGCCGCAGCGCTTCGCGATGGCGCGCGCGATGGAGGACTTGCCCGACCCTGACGGGCCGTCGATGGCTACGATCATGAGAGTTCCTTTCTTCCGGTGCCCCAGATGTCGCGGGTGTCGTAGGGGCTCGGCTCGGTGGCGCGGGCGATGACCTCCTCGGGGCTCATGTTGAAGCCGCCGAGCGAGAACGCGCCCTTGTTCTCGCAGGTAAAGTATAGGGATGCGACGTTGAGTATGTGCGTGTTCCAAAAAAGCCCGAAGGGGATGTCGTACACGGCCGCGAGCACGGTGCGCATGAAGCCCCCGTGGGTGACGCAGGCGACGCGGCCCTCGTGGCCGCGGAGGAGCTCAAGGACCGACTCCGCCCTTGCGCGGGCGTGCTCGAGGGATTCGGCGCCTTCAGGCGGCATTGAGCGGCCGTCCGCGTCGAGCGGCCAGGGGAAACGGTATCCCTTTGCAAGCGCGTCAGCCGTCTTCATGCCCTCGATCGGGCCGAAATCGTACTCGATGAGGTCGTCAAGGGGGACGCACTCGACGCCGATGCGCTCGGCCGCCATCTGCGCCATGTCGCGCGCGCGAGAGAGCGGCGAGCAATAGACGACGTCGGGGCGAAAGGCTTCGAGCGCGGCGATCCCCCGCTCCCGCTGCAGCTCCCCTTGGCGCGTGAGCTCCACGTCCAGCCGTCCCGAGAAGAACTTCTGCGTGTTCGACACGGTCTCCGGGTGCCTCATGAAGAGCACCCTCGAGGAAATCGCGTCCCCCGGAAGGAAGCTCTTATGTGCTTCTTTGTCTGCGTGCATCGTGCTCGCTACGCCGTCCCTTCTCGTTTCTTGCAGAGGGCCTCTATGGCCGTCACCTCGGCATCGTTGAGCATACGCCAATGCCCGGGCTCGACCCCTGTGAGGGTGAGCGGCCCAAAGGCGTCGCGGTGGAGCCGCAGGACCTTGTGCCCACAGGCCATGAGCATCTTCTTTACCTGGTGCTTGCGCCCCTCATGGATCGTGAGGCCCACGACGG
>DJRK01000050.1:0-20660 GCA_002440065.1 Atopobium sp. UBA6362
TGAAGCCGGCCTCGAAGTTGTAGAGGCCCTGGACGTCCGGATTGACCTTCTGCGCAGCGGCGAGGTAGGCGGAATACTTGGTGAGGGTGGTCGGGATCCTCATGCCCCCGACGAAGCCGATGGTGTTCGTGGCGGTCATGAGGCCGGCGACGACGCCCGCGAGCGAGCCGGCCTGCTTGAGGTTGACCTGGACGGTCTCGAGGTTGGAAAGCGTCTCGTAGTCGGCGAGGTCGGTCGCGGGGTCGGTGTTCGTCATGAGGAAGTGGACGTCGGGGTTGCTGTCCGCCGCCTCGGCGACGACCTCGCCCCAGTCGGAGCAGAACTCGTTGCCCGCGGCGATGATGAGGTCGACGCCCTGGTCGACGTAGGACTGGGCGGCCGTCGCGGCGTCGGCGGAGGCGCAGTTCTCCTTGGGCTCGAGCATCTCCCACTTGGAGTTCTCGGAGATGGCCTTCTGCAGGGACTCGTAGTGGCCCTGGCCCCAGCCGCCGTCGAGGGCGGGGCCGCTGATGACGATGGCGACCTTGTAGCTGGACTTCTTCTCGGCGCCGTCGCCCGAGGAGGAGTCGGACTTGGAGTCGGAGGAGGACCCGCCGCACGCGGCGAGGGAGAGCGCGGCCGCGGCGCCGAGGGTGCCGGCACCGACCTTGAGGGCGTCGCGCCTGGTGATGAGCTTGGAATTCTTCATGTGCTTCTTCTCCTTATAAAGTGGTTTGCCTTCCCCACTCCCTCTTCCCAGGAGCGGATGAACTCAGATGACTCTAACAGCAACACGTGTCGCTCACTCGACAAAAGCGGGTGAGCGGCCCGATGTTTCGACAAAGGGTTACAAAGTCCCGTTCTGGACCTTCTTGGCATAGTCGGAGACCTTTGCCTGGACGTCGGCGGGGACCTTGTCGGACAAGGCACCGAGGGAGACGCCGCCGTTTGCCATGTTCGCCTCCGAGACGTTCCCGTGGCCGAAGTCGCCCGAGACGACCTTGTCCATCGCCTGGCCGATCATCCAGTCGATGACCGTCGAGGCGATGACGGTCGGCTGGTCGGCCGAGACGCGGTCGATGGGCTGCGCGATGTTGAAGTGGGAGTCCGAGCCCGCCTCCTCGAGGGCCTGGCGCACGCCGCTCTCGGCGGCCGAGGCGTCACCCCAGATCACATCGACGCCGTCGCGGTCGATAAGGGTCTTCGCGACCTTGCGGCCCTCCGAGGCCTCGGTATAGCCCGCCGAGTAGTCAGCGACGCCGGTGACGGAAGGGTTCACCTTCTGCGCCGCCGAGACGTACGCCTCGTACTTCTCCTTGGAGGAGGTGAGCTCCATGCCCGCGACGAAGCCGATCTTCCCCGTGCCCGTCATGAGGCCGGCGACGATGCCCGCGAGCTCGCCGAGCTGCTCGTAGTCGGGCAGGACGACCTCGAGGTTGTCCAGGGACTCGTAATCGGCGAGGTCGGTCTCCGGGGTCACGTTCGTCATGAGGAACTTCACGTTGGGGCGCTTCTTCGCGGCGGAGGAGACGACGTCGTGGAGCTGCCCCGCGAACTGGGTGCCCGAGGTGATGATGAGGTCGATGCCCTGGTCGACGTAGGACTGCGCCTCGTCGGCGGCCTCCGTCGGGGAGGCGTTCTCACGCGGGTCGAGCATCCTCCAGTCCGCGCGCTCGGCACAGGCCTTCTTGAGGGAATCGTAGTGGCTCTGCCCCCAGCCGCCGTCGTTTGCGGGGCCGCTCAGGATAAGCGCGACCCTCCTCGAGGTCTTCTGCGAAGAAGAGCCTGAATCGGAGCATGCAGCGAGAGACGACGCCGCGCAGACGGCGGCGGCCGCCCCAGCGGCGCGCACGGCCTGGCGACGCGTGAGGTTGCTGGGTTCTTTCATGATGCCTTCCCTTCGGGCACGGGGCCCCATCGATAAAAGAAAGGGACGGGACGCCTCAACGTCCCGCCCCAGACGTTCGTCTGTGTATATAAACCCAAACAAATCGTCAGGCTACCGAAAAATCGGTGAGGTGTACTAAAGCGTGTCCTTGATGGCCTTGACTTCGTCGTCGGTCACGAACGTGCCGGCCTTGACCTTCTCGAGGTCGGCCTCGATCGCGCTCTTGACGTCGGCAGGGACCTTGGAGGAGAACTCGCCGAGCGAGACGCCGCCGTTGTCCATGTTCGCCGTGATGGCCTTGGCCTTGCCGAAGCTGCCGTTCTCGACCTCTTCCATGGCCTGGTCGATCTTCCAGTCGGTGATCGTGGAGACGATGACCGTGGGCTGGGAGTCGCCCATGATGTCGATCGGCTGGGCGATGTCGAAGTGGGAGTCGGCGCCGGCGTTCTCGAGGGCCTTGCGGACGCCGTTGTCGACCGCGGAGGCGTCGCCCCACATGACGTCGACGTTGTTCGAGGCGATCCACTGCTCGGCGAGCTTGGTGCCCAGGGAGGCGTCGGTGAAGCCGGCCTCGAAGTTGTACTGGCCCTCGATGGAGGAATCGATCTTCTTGGCGGCAGCGAGGAACGCGGAGTACTTGTTGATGGTGCTGGGGAGCTTCATGCCGCCGATGAAGCCGATGGACTTCGTGGCGGTCATGTGACCGGCGACGACGCCGGCAGCGGCGCCGAGCTGCGTGAAGTCGGGTAGGACGGTCTCGACGTTGTCGGTGTTCTCGTAGTCGCCGAGCTCCTGCTCGGGGTCGGTGTTCGTGATGAGGAAGTGCACGTTGGGGTGGTTCTCGGCGGCATCGGCGATGACCTCGGCCCACGCGGAGGCGAACTGGTTGCCGTTGCCCACGATGAGGTCGACGTCCTGGTCGATGTAGGACTCGGCGGCGGTGGCGGCGTCGGCGTCGGAGGTGTTCTCCTTGGGCTCGAGCATCTCCCACTTGGAGTTCTTGTCGCAGGCGCGCTTGAGCGACTCGTAGTGGCCCTGGTCCCAGCCGCCGTCGGTGATGATGCCCGACATGATCATGGCGACCTTGTAACCGGACTTCTTCTCGCCGGAATCGGACTTGGACGAGTCGTCCGACTTGGAGGAGTCGGAGGAGGACCCGCCGCACGCGCTGAGCGCGAGGGTTGCCGCGGCGGCGCCGCTCAGGCCGACGAACTGACGACGATCGAGATTGAACTTGGACATGATGCCTTCCCTTCTCTGCGTGGGCCGGAAGCGCGCCCACATGTACCGAACTTGCCCATCCCGCCGGCTTCCCGGCGGGCAACACAAGAACATGCGCGAGGGCCTAAGGGTTGCCGATGAGACCCTCGCGGTAACGCCACTACAGTAGCACTGCCTAACGGGACTCGCGGAAGTAAGGCTTGCCGTTCGCCTTGGGGCCGGCGTGCTTGGAACCGAAGAACAGCAGGGCGATGAGCGTAAAGACGTACGGGATCATCTTGAAGAACATGACGGGCGAGGACTGGAACGAGGCCTGCAGGGCGACGTTCAGGCCGTCGAAGAAGCCGAAGAGCAGGCTCGCCCCCATGACGCCCACGGCGCTCCAGCGACCGAAGATGACGGTTGCCAGCGCGATGAAGCCGCGCCCCATGACGATGCCGTCGGTGTAGATCGGCGTGTAGCAGATGGTGAGGAACGCGCCGCCGGCGGCCGCGAGGGCGCCGCAGACCACGCAGGCGAGGTACTTGACGCGCACGACGTTGATGCCGAGGGTCTCCGCAGCCTGCGGGTTCTCGCCCACGGAGCGCCAAGAGAGGCCCGAGCGGAAGCGCTTGAAGAAGAACCACACGCACGGGACGAGCAGGAACGCGAGGTAGGCCAAAGGCGTCTGGTTGAACAGGCCGTTGCCCACGATGGGGATGTCCGAGAGGCCGGGGATGGCGATGCTCGCCATCTGGGAACCCGTCGCGTTGTCGGGGTTGGAGCCCACGAAGAGGTTGTACCCAAAGAGAGCGATGGCGGGCGCCAGGATGTTGATGGCCATCGACGTGACCACGTGGTCGGAGCAGAGCGTGACCGTGCAGAAGGCGTAGATCAGGTTCACGACCACGCCCGCGGCCATGCCGGCCAGAAGGCCGATCCAAAGGTTGCCCGTGACCTTGCCGACGGCGAAGGCGACGAAGGCGCCCACGGCCATGAGGCCCTCGAGGCCGATGTTCACGAGACCGGCACGCTCGGAGAAGACCTCGCCCAAAGCCGCGAGGAGAATGGGCACGGCGCCCATGGCCATCGCCTTGACGATGGTGGGGAGTGCGACCATGAAGTCCATTACGCGCTCACCTCGGCTTTCTTGTTCTTGTTTGCACGCGCGGCGAGGAACGCCTTGATCTGCGGGAGCTTGACCATGGCCATGCCGGCGACGGCGAAGATGATGATGAGGCCGCGGATGATGTCGACGATGGCGGTCGGGACGCCGATGACGGACTGCATCATCGTGCCGCCGGTGTTCAGGATGCCGAAGAGCAGGGCGACCACGATGGAGGCGATCGGGTTCAGCTGGGCGATGAGCGCGATGGCGACGCCGTCAAAGCCGAAGCCGGAGCCGAAGCCGTCGGCCAGGCGGAACGGGGTCTTGCCCAGCAGCTCGACCGCGCCGCCGAGGCCGGCGATGGCGCCGGAGATGACGAAGGCGGCGAGCATGAGGAAGCGGACCGGGAAGCCGTTGACGCGGGCAGCGGTCGGGCTCATGCCCACGGCGCGGATCTTGAAGCCGAAGCTCGTGCGGAAGATCACGTACCACAGGAAGATGCCCAGGACGATCGCGACGACGACGCCCGCGTGGGCGGGGCCGATGTCGGCGAGGTGGGTGCCCTTGGGCATGGCGAGCGTCTTGGGCAGGCCCTGGTCGGAGAAGACGTTCTTGAAGATGTACTCCATGAAGTACATGGCGATGTAGTTGAACATGATCGTGGTGATCATCTCGTTCAACCCGCGCGTCGCCTTCATGAGGCCCGGGAGCAGAGCCCAGATGCCGCCGACGACGATGCCGGCCACAAGGCCGAGGAGCAGGCCCACGGGACCGTCGAGGCCGAGGCCGAGGATAACGGTCGCGGTGGCGCAGGCGCCCATGATGAACTGTCCCTCGCCGCCGAGGTTGAACACGCCGCACTTATAGGCGAACACGGCCGCGAGCGACGTGAAGATGAGCGGGCACGCGCGCTCGAGCGTCTTGCCGAGCTTCGACGCGTCGCCCAGGGCGCCCGAGACCATGGCGCCGTAACCCTCGATCGGGTTCTTGCCGAGGCACGCAATCACGATAGCGCCCACGATCAGGGCCAGAAGGACCGACACGATCGGCGTGACGATGGCGAGGGTCTTCTCGCGCTGCTGCTCGGGGGTCAGCGCCGCGCGCTTCTTTGCTTGCTTGGTTTGTGCCACTTGTTCCTCCCCTCCTACTTACCGGCCATGGCGAGAGAGATCTCCTTGATGGGAGGGTTCTCGCCGGGGTACGTGTCCATGATCTGGCCCTCGAAGAGGACGGTGATGCGGTCGGAGAGCTTCAGGACCTCGTCGAAGTCGGCGGAGATGAGAAGCACCGCGCAGCCCGCGTCGCGCTGGGCGATGATCTGGTTGTGGATGAACTCGGTCGCGCCGATGTCCAGGCCGCGCGTGGGGTAGACGGCGACGAGGAGCTTGGGGTGCGAGTCGAGCTCGCGGGCAAGGATGACCTTCTGCTGGTTGCCGCCGGAAAGCGAGCGGGCCGTCTGGTTGACGGACGTGCAGCGGATGTCGTTCTCCTCGCGAAGCTGCTCGGCGTACTCGTGGATGGCGCCGAGCTTGAGCCACGCGCCGTGGCCCGTGCTGAAGCGGTCGGACGTGGTCTGCTTGAGGACGAGGTTCTCGGCGATGGTCATGTCGCCCACGAGGCCCATCTTGTTGCGGTCCTCGGGGATGTTGGCCAGGCCGCTCTCGATGAACGCGTTGGGCGAGAAGACCGCGATCTTGTTGCCGTCGGGGCCGATGACCTGGCCGTTCTCAGGCTTGATGAGGCCCGTGACCAGGGCGGCGAGCTCGGACTGGCCGTTGCCGTCGATGCCGGCGACGCCCAGGATCTCGCCCTTGTGGATGGTGAGCGAGACGTCCTTCAGGCCGCCGTGCTTGACCTCGGGACGATACGAGACGTCCTTGAGCTCGAAGGCGACCTCGCTCGCGCCCTTGACTTTGGCATACGTGTTCTCGACGAACTTCTGACCGATCATGAGGTCTGCGAGCGCCTGCTCGGTGGTGTCGGACACCTTCACGGTCTCGACGGACTCGCCGCGGCGCAGGACCGTGACGTAGTCGGAGACGCGCATGACCTCGCGCATCTTGTGCGAGATGAAGATGATCGACTTGCCCTCGTCCGTGAGCGACTTCATGATGTCGAAGAGGCCCTCGACCTCGATGTCGGTCAGGACGGCGGTCGGCTCGTCGAGGATCACGAGGTCGGCGCCACGGAACAGCACCTTCATGATCTCGACGCGCTGCTGCATGCCGATGGACATGTCTCCGACCTTCTCGTCGAGGTCGATCTCCATGCCGTAGCGGTCCATGAGCTCCTCGACCGCCTTGCGGTCGTCGGCCACCTGCAGAAGCGGCGACTTGTGGCGCTTGTCGCCCAGGATGATGTTCTCGAGCCCCGTCATGTCCTCGATGAGCATGAAGTGCTGGTGAACCATGCCGATGCCGTGCTCGACGGCGACGCCGGGGCTCGTGATGTGCACCTCTTGCCCATGCATGAAGATCTTGCCCTCCGTCGGCTGGTACAGGCCGATAAGGACGTTCATAAGCGTGGACTTGCCGGCTCCGTTCTCGCCCAGCAGGGTGTGGACCTCGCCCTCCCCCACGGTGAGGTTGACGTCCTTGTTGGCGTAGAACGAGCCGAAGCACTTGCTGACGTTTTCCATCCTCAGCAGTTCTGCCACGTTGCCCTCCTCTCCTTCCGATTCCTTCGCGGCCGCCGAATCCCTCGTTCGAGGGCCGCCATTGATGAGCTTTGCGGCCTAGGATAGCGTGCGCACATGACGCGCGGGTTTCCTCTTTGCAGCCGTATGTTAAGGCATGAGCGTCGCGCCGATTCGCAATAAAGGGCAGGTCATCCCACGCGACGCCGATGCTTTCTAATAGTTTATTAGCAAAACTTTTTGTTGCTTAATTGAGTCGTTGAGTGCTTCCTTTGGTCTGGCAAACGGTAGCGGGTTTACGTTTCCCCAGGTTACAAAAGCGTTATACCTTTTGTTACCGAACGGTTAACCTAACTTTTTGTTTGGTTTGCCATCAATGATTAAGGTTATCGCGCCCGCGGGCAGGCACAAAAGAACGCGGCGCAAGGCCCTGAGGAAAGGCCTTGCGCCGCGTTCGCGCGAAACGAGGTGTTAACCGGGCGACCGGCTAGTCGCGGTGCGCTCTGTGGCTGTAGTAGGTGTTTGCCATGGGAAGGCTCGTGCGCAGCTGGCCGTCGAAGGCATGGTAGGCGTTCTGGACCGCGGGAGCCGCCGGGATCGTGGCGATCTCGCCGATGCCCTTGCCGCCGTAGGCGACGGGGAGCTGCTCGTCGCGCTCGACGTAGATCGCGTGGATCTGCGGGATGTCGGAGGAGCGGAGAAGCCCGAGCGTGCCGTACTTGACCTGCGGCACGCAGTCCTTGAGCGGCCAGTCCTCGGTCAGGGCGTAACCCATGCCCATGAGGACGCCGCCCTCGATCTGGCCCTGGATGGCGATGGGGTTGATGACGCGGCCGGAGTCGTGCGCGGCGTAGACCTCGCGGACCTTGCCCTCGTCGTCCAGGATGACCACGTGCGTGGCGAAGCCGTAGCAGATGTGGCTCTTGGGGTTGGGTACGTCGGCGCCGAGCTTGTCGGTGGGCTCGAGGTACTCGTAGTAGAACTCGTGGCCCTCGAGCGCCGCCAGCGCGGACGCGGGATCCTGGGCGTGCACGCCGTGGCCGGGCACGAGCTGCTCGGCCGGGACCTCGAACTCGGAGCCGTCCTCGAAGACGTGCTTCACGCCGTCGCCCTTGGCCCGCACGGGCTCGCTGGGCACGGCCTCTCCCGCCTCGACCTTGAGCATCGCGTCGCGCAGCAGGAACGCCGCGCCGCGGACGGCCTCGCCGGTGACGACGGTCTGGCGGGAGCCGGACGTGGTGCCGGAGTCGGGCGCGGCCTCGGTCGAGCACTCGCCGTTCGCGATGTTCGCGAGCGGCAGACCGGTGGCCTCGGCGACGTCCTGCAGAAAGACCGTGTTGCAGCCCTGGCCGATGTCCGAGGTGGCGGCGTAGATCACGGCGCGGCCGCCCTCGACGCGGATGTTGCAGCGGCCGGCATCGGGCAGGCCCACGCCCACGCCCGCGTTCTTCATCGAGCAGGCGATACCGGCGCGGCCGGGGTGCGCGTAGTAGGCGTCCTTCACGGCCTCGAGCGTCTCCTTGAGCGCCGTGGAGCAGTCGGCGATCTGGCCGTTGGGCAGGACCTCGCCGGGCTCGATGGCGTTCTTGTAGCGGATCTCCCACGGGTCGAGCCCGACCTTCTCGGCAAGGACGTCGATGAGGGACTCGAGGGCGAACTCGGACTGGCACACGCCGAAGCCGCGGAAGGCGCCGGCGGGCGGGTTGTTCGTGTAATAGCCGTAGCCGCGGATGTCGGTGTTCTGGTACTTGTAGGGGCCGACCGAGTGCGTGCAGGCGCGCTCGAGGACCGGGCCGCACAGCGACGCGTAGGCGCCGGTGTCGAAGTTGATCTCGCAGTCGAGGCCGGTGAAGTTGCCGTCCTTGTCGCAGCCCAGGGTGAACGTGCCCTCCATCGCGTGGCGCTTGGGGTGGAAGAAGAGCGACTCCTGGCGGGTGAAGCGGTACTTGACCGCGCGCTTGAAGCGGTACGCGGCGAGCGCGGCCAGGTGCTGGCAGGAGACGTCCTCCTTGCCGCCGAAGCCGCCGCCCACGAGCATGGTCTGGACGACGACGCGCTCGGGCTCGGCGTCCCAGCCGAACATGTGCGCGCACTCCTTGCGGGTGTCGTAGGCGCCCTGGTCGGTGGACCAGATCTTCACGCCGTTCTTGTACGGCGCGGCCACGGCGCACTCGGGCTCGAGGAAGGCGTGCTCGGTGAAGGGCGTCGTGAAGGTGCCGGTCGCCGTATAGGCGGACTCGGCGAGCGCCTTCGCCGCGTCGCCGCGGGTGACGTGGCGGCTCTGGCAAACGTTGTCCTTGAGCTGCACCGTGTTGCCGAAGGCGAAGAAGCTGTCGTGGATGCGCGGGGCGCCCTCGGCCTTGGCCTCCGCGATGCTGCGGACGGGCTCGAGCTCCTCGTAGGTGACCTTGACGGCCTTCTCGGCGCGGGCGAGGGTCTTGGGGTCCTCGGCCACGACGAGGCAGATTGCGTCGCCCAGGCAGCGGGTGACGTCGCCCTCGGCGATCATGACGTCCCAATCCTGGATGAGGTGGCCCACCTGGTTGTGGGGCACGTCGGCGGCGGTGAGGACGCCCAGGACGCCGGGCATGGCCTCGGCCTTGGAGGCGTCGATCTTCACCACGCGGGCGCGCGGGTACTTGGAGCGGACGGCGTGCGCGTAGGCCATGTCGGGGAAGTCGCGCTCGGTGAGGTCATCGGGGTACTGGCCCGCCCCGAGGACCTTGCGGCGGACGTCGATGCGGAAGATCTGCTTGCCTACGGCGTAGTCGTCGCCGCGCTCGAGCTCCGGGTCGATGGCCTCCTCGCCGCGCAGGACGGCGCCCGCGAGCTTGATGCCCTCGATGATGCGCTTGTAGCCTGTGCAACGGCAGACGTTGCCGCGGATGGCCTCGGCGATCTGGGGCGAGGTCGGGTCGGGGTTCCTGCGGAGAAGCGCGGCGCCGGCCATGACCATGCCCGGGATGCAGAAGCCGCACTGTACGGCTCCCGCCTTGCCGAACGCGTAGACGAAGGCCTCCTGCTCCTCGTGGGAGAGACCCTCGATGGTCGTGATCTTGTGGCCCTGCGCGAGCTTCGTCGTAAGGACGCACGCCTTCACGGCGCGGTCGTCCACGATGATCGTGCACGTGCCGCAGGCGCCCTCCGAGCAGCCGTCCTTGACGCTCGTGAGCAGCAGGTCGTCGCGCAGATAGCGCAGGATGGGCTTGTTCTCGCTGGTGACGTGCTCCTCGCCGTTGATGAGGAGGCAGTACTCTTCTGCCATGTTCTCTCCTCCCCTAATTCGCGGCCAGGATGCCGTACGCGTCGCGGATGACGCCGCGCGGGCACTTCGTGGCGCACATGCCGCAGGCGATGCATGCCGAGTAATCGATGACGGCGTGCCCGTCCACCACGTGGACGGCGCCGGCGGGGCAGGCGCGCTCGCACGCGCCGCACGCGATGCAGCTCGCGTCGCACGCCTTACGGGCGGCAGGGCCGGCCTCGGTGTTCGAGCAGCGGGCGGTGATGTTGTAGCGGGGCTCGACCATCTGGATGATGTCCTGCGGGCACGCGCGGGCGCAGAGCCCGCAGCCGATGCAGGCCGACGCGTCCACGTGCGCGACGCCGCGCTCGTTCAGGGCGATCGCGCCCCTGCGGCAGGCGTTCACGCACGCGCCGCAGCCGACGCAACCCTGGTCGCAGCCGGCGCGGTCGCAGCTCCCGCTGCACATCACGACGGCCACGGGCCTGGGGGCGCGAGGCTTCTTCTTTGTTTCAGCGGCCATGAGGGGCCTTTCTCGTTAACTATTTTTTGGACAACGCTTCCGAGCGATACGGGCCGGCAAGAAGACCCGTCCCCTTGCCGGCCCAAAGGCGCGGCGAGGGAAGTCCCCTCGCCGCGGGCGGGTCTACTTGCAGAGCAGGTAGCCGTAGGAATCGCGGACGGCCTGGATCGTCAGGCGCACTTCCTCGGGAAGGCCGCAGGAGGCGTCGTCGACGTCGTAGGCTGCGGTGCCGGAGGCCAGGCGCACCAGGAACGTGCCGTCGGCCTGGGCGAGGAAGCCTTGGTTCTGGGAGTTGCCCATGTCCTCGGCGCTCCAGAAGAGGGTGAGCTTGTCCTTGTAGGGGCGGCCGCTCCACGGGCAGAACACGGCGCAGTTGCCGCACTCGTTGCACATGCCGTCGACGTGGACGACCTGGTGCTGGGCGAGGCCGGGCACCGTGACGGAGACGTTCGCGCGGTTGGGGCAGACGTCGCAGCAGGCCTCGCACACCGTGGCGCAGCCGAGGCATCCGGAGCTCTTCTGGCAGCCGGCGCAGCCCAGGCGCAGGTCGCCCTTGCGGCCGTAGCAGTCGGCCTCGTGGCCGGCGCGGACGTTCTGCGCGGCGTACTTGGAAAAGTCGACGCCGCACATCTGCTTGGCGACCTCCTGCGCGTCGGCGATGGCGTCGACGAAGCGGGCGGGGCCGCGGCGGCAGTCGCCCGCCGCCCAGACGCCCTCGACGCCCGTGGCGCAGCCGGCGGGGCGGCCGCGGCGGTCGGTCTGGACGCCGGCGGCCTCGTAGATGCCGCCCTCGATGTGCTCGCCCACGGCGCAGATCACGGCCGTGGCCGGGACCTCGACGGTCTCGCCGGTGGCGACGGGGCTGCGACGGCCGGACTCGTCGGGCTCGCCCAGGACCATCTTGTCGCAGGTGAGGACGCCGTCGCGCACGCCCTTGGGAGCAAGGAGCTCGCAGAGCTCGACGCCCTCGGACAAGGCCTCGGCCAGCTCCTCCTCGTCGGCGGGCATGTAGCGCTTGGTGCGGCGGTAGACGATGCGCACGTTCTGGACGCCCGGGAGGCGCTTGGCGACGCGGGCCGCGTCCATGGCGGTGTTGCCGGCACCCACGATCACGACGTCGGTGCCCAGGCGGGAGAGGTCCTCGCCGGACTTGGCGGCGCCGAGGAAGTCGAGGACGTCGATCTCCTCGCCGTACTCGAGGCCCACGTGGCCGGGCGCCCAGGCGCCGGTGCACACGACGACGTCGGTGTAGCCCGCGGCCTTGAGCTCCTCGACGGAGGCCACCTCGACGCCGAGCTTGACCTCGGCACCGAAGGCGCAGCACAGCTCCACGTCGCGGTCGATGTCCTCGTCGGCGATGCGGAACGCCGGGATGATGTGGCGGGCGACGCCGCCCAGGCTCTCCTTGCGCTCGAAGACCGTGACCTTGGCGCCGGCGCGGGTCAGGAAGAACGCGGTCGCCATGCCGGCCGGGCCGCCGCCGATGACGGCGACGTTCTTGCCCTCGGCGCCGGGAACGGCCTCGGGCTTGCCCGCCTTGATGGAGGCGAGAAGCTCATCGATGCCGCCGCGCGCGGCCTTGAGCTTGGAGGCGCGGATAGCGGCGCCTTCGGGCTCGTAGAAGGCGCGCATGCACTTGGTGCCGCAGGGGTGCGGGCAGAGGTTGCCCGTGATGAAGGGCAGCGCGTTGCGCTCGGCGATGATGGCCAGGGCGTCGCCCAGGCGGCCCTCGTCAACGGCGGCGAGGTAGGCGGGGATGTCCTGCTCGATCGGGCAGCCGTTGCGGCAGGGGGACGTGAAGCAGCTCGTGAGCGGCAGCGGCCAGTCGAGCTTGTGAGACGGCTGCGGCTTGACGGGCTTCATGTACTTGGGGTCGGAGGCGACGGAGGCATCGAGGGCCGCGATGGACTCCACGTCGACGTCGGCCTTGCGCTGGGCGCCCTTGAGGACCTCGGCGATCTGGCTGAAGCGCTCGTAGCCGCCGGGCTTGAGGACGGTCGTGGCCATGGTGATCGGCCAGATGCCCGCGCCGTAGAGGCCGGCGATGTTCTGGGCGTCGGCGCCGCCGGAGTAGGAGATGCGCAGCTTGCCGTCGAACTCGGCGGAAATCTTGTGGGCGAGGTGGATCGTCAGCGGGAACAGCGAGCGCCCGGACATGTACATCTCCTCGCTCGGGAGCTCCTTGCGGGTGACGTCGACCGGGAAGGTGTTCGTGAGCTTGACGCCGAAGGCGAGGCCGCGCTCGGCGGTGAGGGCCATGAGGCGCTTGAACATCGGCACGGCGTCGGCCCACTGCAGGTCCTCGACGAAGTGCTTGTCGTCGAAGGCGATGTAGTCGAAGCCGAGGGAGTTCAGGCGCTCGCGGGCGTAGTCGTAGCCCAGAAGCGTCGGGTTGCACTTGATGTAGGTGTTCAGGCCCTTCTCGGTGATGAGGTAGGTCGCGATGCGCTCGATCTCGTCGGGCGGGCAGCCGTGGAGCGTCGACTCGGTGACGGAGGTGGAGACGTGCGGGCTCACGCTCGAGACGAAGTCGGCGTCGACGTTGTGGAAGCGGTCGAGGTTGGCCATGGCCCAGGCGCGGCACTCGGCCCACACGTCGGTGCCGGAGGCGTCCTTCATGCCCTCGATGTAGGCGTCGACCTTGGGGCTCTTGATGCCCTCGAGGTCGTAGCCCACGGACATGTTGAAGACGAAGCCGTCCGGATCGCCCAAGCCGAGCTCCTTCGCGAGCAGCTTGCAGGCCCACCATGCCTTGACGTACTCGGCAAGCGCCTGCGGGACCTCGAGCTCGGTCGACCACTCGCAGTTGTAGCATTCGTCCTCGGCGACGATGCAGGGCTTGGCGACGCACTTGGAGAGCTCCTCGCCGTCCATCACCTGGACGGTCTTGACCTCGAAGAAGCGGGCGCCGGCCACGTAGGAGGCAACGATGTTCTGCGCCAGCTGGCTGTTGGGGCCGGCCGCGGGACCAAAGGGGGTCTCGATCTTCTCGTTGAAGATGGGCTCGGCGCCGCCCTCGTGGCGCACGATCTTGTGGACGCCGAAGATGCTGCCCTTCTCGGCGTTCTCGGTAAGGATCCAGTCCATAAGCTGCGCGAACGGGATCGGCCTCATGATATCGCTCATAGTTGAGCTCCTCTCCTTGCGCAACCGAGACCGCGCGGCTGCGCCCATTCAGTGCCGCATCCCCCTAGATGCGGCGCCGCGGCCCCGCGGAGGCCGCTTGAGCCGGGGAAGGTCGCCCCTCCCCGGCAAAGAAAACCAAACGGATCGACTAGTACTCGCGCTCGTTCAGCGTGCCCCAGAGCTTCTTGGACTGCTCCATGGTCCACGCGTTGATGCGCTCCTCGTCGATGTCGACGAACTCGCGGTCCTTGTAGAGGACGCGTCCGTTGATGATGGTGGTGCGGCAGTTCTTGCCCATCATGCCGAAGAGCATGTGGCCGTCGATGTTCTCGTCCGAGAAGGGCGTGAACGGCTTGTAGTCCATGACGATGACGTCGGCCGCGGCGCCCGGGGCGAGCTTGCCGATGGTGCGGCCGAAGTACTTGGTCGCCATCTTGGGGTTGTTGTCGAAGAGCATGGCCATGTCCTCGCACCAGCCCACGTTCGGCATCGCCGCGTTGTGGCGCTGGATGACGAGGAAGACCTTGAGGGACTCGAGCATGTCGTGGGTGTAGGCGTCGGTGCCCATGCACACGGGGATGCCGCGACGGAAGAACTCGAGGACGGGCGCGCAGCCCACGGCGTTGCCCATGTTGGACTCCGGGTTGTTCACGAGCCAGGTGCCGGACTCCTTGATGATGTCCATCTCGGCGGGCGTCACGTGGATGCAGTGGCCGAGCATGGTGTCGGGCCCGAGCAGGTCGTGCTGGAACAGGCGCTCGATGGGGCTGATGCCGCCGCGGTTGCGACGGGAGTCCCACACGTCGTTCATGCCCTCGCACACGTGGATGTGGAAGCCGGTGAGGCCGTTGTTGGCCTCGGCCATCATGGCCATGGTCTCGTCGGAGAGCGTGAAGGTGGCGTGGCCGCCGAACATGGCGGCGACCATGTGGTTGCCGTCCTTGCGCTGCTCGGCCGCCCACTTGGCGAAGTCGGCGTTCTCCTTGATGGACTGGTCGCGCTTCTCGGTGCCGCGGCGGTCGGAGACCTCGTAGCACAGGCACGAGCGGATGCCGAGCTCCTCGGCGGCGTCCTTGATGGTGAAAAGCGAGCCGGGGATCTCGCAGAAGCTCGCGTGGTGGTCGAAAATCGTGGTCACGCCGTCGCGGATGGAGTCCAGGATGGTGGCGTAGGCGGAGGCCTTCGTGCCGTCGAGCGTCAGGTTGTCGTCGATCTTCCACCACTGCTGCTCGAGGTTCTCGAGGAAGTTCGTGGGGTTGCAGCCCTTGATGGCGAGGCCGCGGGCCAGGCCGGAGTAGATGTGGGTGTGGCAGTTCACGAAGCCCGGCATGATGACGCCGCCCTGGGCGTCGACGTACTCGGCGTCGGCATGGGCGGCCGCAAGATCGGCCTCGGGGCCGACCTCGACGATGGCATCGCCGTCGATGAGGACGGCGCCGTTCTCGATGTAGGGGTTTGCGGGATCGCGCGTGATGACGCGGCCGTTGCCAACAAGAAGCATCATGACTCCAATCTATGGGGTGCCGCGGTACCCGTGAGGCCCGTGATGCACTGTTTGTAAGAAGCTATACCCGAACTAGCTGCGTGTTCGCGGAAATACTCGGTGGAACCGGCGGAAGCCCCGACCCAGCGGGGCTCCCTTCGGGACCCGTTCCGCCAGCGGCGTCGCAGGCCCCGTGAGCGGCGGGGCTACTCTTTGTCGCCCTTCTCGCCCTTGTTGTCGAAGCTCGCCATGCGCTCGGCGGCGTCGAACATGACGCCGACCTCGCCGACCTCCTCGTCGGAGCGGGTCACGGCGTCGAGCGTATCGACGTCGGAGGCGTTGGCGTCCACGACCGCGGCGGCCTCGACGCGCAGGTCGTTGGGGGCGTTGGTCTCGGAGGGCATGGGGACGTCCTCGGGGGGCAGGACGTGGTTCAGGATGATGGCCATGACGGCGCAGGGCGTGATGGCGGAGGTGGCGAAGATCGTGGAGATCCAGTCGGGCATGCCGGCGCCGGAGAGGCAGCCGGAGACCTGGGAGATGCCCAGGCCAAAGGCCACGGAGACGCCGAAGACCGTGCAGGAGCGCGGCGTCAGGCCGTCGCGGACGAGCATGCGGATGCCGTTCAGGGTGATCGTGCCGAAGACCGAGATCGTGGCGCCGCCGATGACGGGCTGCGGGATCATGGTCAGGACGGACGCGAGCTTGGGGACGAAGCCGGCCACGGCGAAGATGAGGGCCGCGAAGGCGAAGACGAACTTGTTGACGACCTTGTTCGACACGATGATGCCGACGTTCTGGCCGAAGGCGGACGTGGGCATGCCGCCGAAGAAGGCCGAGACGATGGAGACGGTGCCCTGGGCCATGAGGGCGCCGGAGAGCTCCTTCTCCTCGGGGAGGCGGTCCATGGAGCCGAGCGTCGCCGCCGAGAGGTCACCGATGAGCTGGACGTTCGCCATGATGTAGACGACGGCGATCGTGAGGCACGCGGCGCCGTTGAACTCGATCTTGAAGGGCATGAACTGCGGGACCGAGAACCACGCGGCGTTGGCCACGCCGGAGGCGTCGACCATGCCGAACGGAATGGATATCAGGCAGCCGATGATCATGCCGAAGAAGATCGCGCCAAGCTTGATGACGCCCTTGCCGAAGTTGGACAGGCCGAAGACGATCGCGAAGGTCACGAGGCCCACGAACCAGCTCTGGAAGGAACCGAAGATCTCGGAGCCCACGCCGCCGGCCATGTACTTGATGGCCGTAGGGTACAGGGAGACGCCGATGGTGAAGATGACGGTGCCGGTGACCAGCGGCGGGAAGAGCTTTCGGACGTTCTTGAAGAAGATGCCGAACAGGATGGCGACCACGCCGCCCACGAGCTCGGCGCCCAGCAGCGTGCCGAAGCCGAAGTCATAGCCGATCGCCTGGAACGCGGGGAGGAAGGCGAAGGAGACGCCCGTGAGGATGGGCAGGTTGGAGCCGATGCGCCCGAACAGCGGGAACTGCTGCAGGAACGTGTCGAGGGCGGTCATGATGAGCGCCACCTGGATGATCGCGGTCTCCTGGGCCTCGGTGAAGTGGCAGGTGCTCGCGATCATCATCGCCGGGGCGATCGCGCCGGCGAAGCACGCGAGGACGTGCTGGAGCGAGCATGGAAGCAGGTCTTTGATCGGCGGGACGCCGTCGCGCTGGAAAAGCTTGGGCGATCCCACGGTCTCCTCGTTTTGAGCCATCGTTCGTATCCCTCTCTCTTTCCGTTGCAGGGCTCTTCTTCGCCCCAAGGCCCTAGGCACGGCGTCTGTGCGCGGCGCGGCGATGCCCTAGGCCTCGAAAGAGTGTGACCGACTCCCCGACAAAAAAGAAGGGGCAACCTCTGAGCGTAATGGGCGTCTTACAAATAGTTTTTTGCCAAAACTAATTGTTATATCTGCAGGTTTATGGCATTTCGCAGGCTTGAAAACGCCTGATGAAAAATCGGTAAACGGTAGGTTGCCGCGGTCGCGGGCCGCCAACGGCACGCGTGGTTGGGCGAACGGACGATTTTGAGGCGTTAAATCATGCAAATTTTTTGGCTCGCACCTAACTAAGTGTCAGGTATTTCGGGTATCGTTTCTTTCGTTATTTCCCGACATGCGTCCTTCTTGGCCAATAAACACCAGGCCAATGGGGTCAAAGACACATACGACCACGGAGCCACCGACCATGCAAGAATCCCAGCTCGATTTCTACAAGCGCCTCGGCCACGCCATCGCCCTTCAGTTTGGGGCTGGGTGCGAGGTCGTCGTCCACGACCTTCAGGCAAAGGACCCCGACCACTCCATCGTCTGGATCGAGAACGGCCACGTGACGGGCCGCAAGCTGGGCGACGGCCCCTCGCACGTCGTGCTCGAGACGCTCCACGCGAACAAGGACACCGTGCTCGAGGACCGGCTCTCCTACCTCACCAAGACCGCGAGCGGCAAGGTCCTGAAGTCGTCCACCGTCTTCATCCGCGACGAAGAGGGCCAGATCGTGGGCATCTTCGCCATCAACTTCGATATCACGATGCTGCGCGCCGCTCAGGGCACCATCCAGTGGCTCTGCGGCGTCGAGCCCACCTCCCCCAAGGAGCCCGAGCCCATCGTGCGCAACGTCGCCGACCTCTTGGACGACCTGCTCGAGCAGAGCGTGGAGCTCGTGGGGACGCCCGTCGCGCTCATGTCCAAGGACGACAAGGTCAGGGCCATCCGCTACCTGAACGACACCGGGGCGTTCCTCATCACGAAGTCGGGCCCCAAGGTGTGCAAGTACTTCGGCATCTCCAAGTACACGCTCTACAGCTACCTCGACGAGGCGAAGAACAGCGAGGCGCAGGAGTAGGTCGGGCCTCTCGCCCGCCAAGAGCAATTTGGGGACGGACCCCAAATTGCATCCGTCCCCAAGTTGCCGGGGTCGAGGCCCTTCTCGGCTACTTGATCACGCGGACGCGGTAGACGGCGGGAATCGCCTTGAGGGCGTCGACCGTCTTGTCGTCGAGGTGCTCGTCGGTGTCGAACATGGTGTAGGCGTTCTCGCCGGAGGACTCGTTCACCATGCGCTGGACGTTGGCGTTGTCGTGCGCGAGGATGGCGGTGATCTGGCCGATCATGTTCGGCACGTTCGCGTGGAGGCACGCGACGCGGCTCGCCGCGCGGGCCTTGCCCATGCTGCAGCTGGG
This sequence comes from Atopobium sp. UBA6362, assembly GCA_002440065.1. Taxonomy (GTDB): domain Bacteria; phylum Actinomycetota; class Coriobacteriia; order Coriobacteriales; family Atopobiaceae; genus Paratractidigestivibacter. The sequence goes on from DJRK01000050.1 coordinate 18,380, forward strand.
GTAGTTCACGGAGTTCGCGATGTTGCCGTTCTCGAGGTAGTCCTTGAGCTCGGAGATGGCCATGTCGGCACAGTTGGCCTCGGCCTCGCCCGTGCCGGCGCCCGAGTGGGTCGTGATGAAGGTGTTGGGCATCTTGACGGTCTTGGGCGTGGCGAAGTCGCAGCTGAACCAGCTGAGGCGGCCACCGCGCAGGGCGGCGTCCACGGCGTCCTCGTCGATGATGGTCTCGCGGGCGTAGTTGATGAGCACGGCGCCGGGCTTGAGAAGACCAAGCTGGTCCGCGCCGATCATGCCCACGGTGTCGGACTTGGACGGCACGTGAAGCGTGAGGTAGTCGCAGTTGCGGCACAGGTCCTCGAGCGTGCCCACGCGCTGGACGTCGCGGGAGAGGACCCAGGCGTGCTCGACCGAGATGAACGGGTCGTAGCCGTAGACGTCCATGCCCAGGTCGACGCAGGCGTTGGCGACCTTGGAGCCCACGTTGCCCAGGCCCACGACGCCGATGCGCTTGCCCTTGAGCTCGTGGCCGACGAAGGCCTTCTTGGCCTTCTCGGCGTCAACGAGGATGTTCGGGTCGTCGGCGTGGGCGCGGACCCAGTCCATGGACTGCACGACGCCGCGACTCGAGAGGATGAGCATCGCGAGGACGATCTCCTTCACGGCGTTGGAGTTGGCGCCCGGGGAGTTGAAGACGACGACGCCCTTCTTGGCAAATTCCTCGATGGGGATGTTGTTCACGCCGGCGCCGCAGCGGGCGATGGCGCGGATGGAGCCGGGAAGGTCGTAGCCGTGGAGGTCCGTTGAGCGCATGAGGATGGCGTCGGCCTCTGAGGTCTCGGACACGAAATCGTAGCCCTCGCCGAACTCTACCTGGCCGTCCTTGGTGATGTCGTCGATGATCTTGATGTGACGCATGCGCTCCTCCTTTTGCGTAGGGTGGCTAAAGGATAGGGCGCGCGGGCATCGGCGCGCACCGGGAGGCCAAAAGCGGTGCCAAGCGTTAACACGCGCCGGGAGGGCGACCTGCGGCGGCCGGCGCGGGCAAGCGGCTAGTTCACGCCGCGGAAGCCGCGGCCGATGATCTCCGAGCTGCTCGTGATGGTGATGAAGGCGCCCTTGTCGATGCTGCGCACATAGAGCCTGAGCTCCATGGCCTCGCGGCGCGTGAGGACCGTCGTGATGATGACCACGCGGCGGCCGGAATAGGCGCCCCAGCCCGCGGTCACGGTCGCGGTGCGCCCGAGCTCGCGGACGATGAACTCCTCGACGTCGTGCGGGTACTTGCAGATGACCTTGCAGACCTTGCGCTGGCGGATGGACTCGATGGCAGAGTCGACCACGAAGGTCTTCGCCACGAGGCCGAGCACGCACCACAGGCCGGTCCGGGGACCGTAGATCACGGCAGCGGAGCACACGATGAGGATGTCAACGACGAAGAGCGCCTTGCCGATCTCGATATCGGTGCGCTTGCGCAGGATCATGGCGAGGATGTCGGTGCCGCCCGTCGAGGCCCCGATGTCAAAGACGAGGGCGCTGCCGAGGGCGGGGAGCAGCACCGCGAAGCAGACGTCGAGCGTGAGGTCTCCCGTGATGGATCCCTGGACCGGGAATATCCACTCGAAGAGCGAGACATAGGCGGATAGCGCGATCGAGGCGAACGAGCTCCAGATCATCGCCTTGCGGTCGAGGAAGATGAAGCCCAAGATCACGAGCGCGATGTTGAGGACCCACATAAAAGAAGAGACCGGCAGCTGCGGGAAGAGCGCGCCGAGGACGATCGCAACGCCCGTCGTGCCGCCAAAGGCCAGGTGGTTGGGGGTCTTGAAGAGCACCATGGCAACGGCGGTCAGAATGAGGCCCAGGTTCAGCATGCCAAAGAACGCGAGCTTGCCGTAGCCCTCCGTTCGCTGATCGGCCTTGGCGTCGGACCGAAGCGCCTCTTCCTCGGTCTGGTCCTCGCAGACGGGGCTCAGCGGGTCCCCCTCGTAGGCCACCCGATAGCTGTCCACGCCCACCTGCTGCTCTTCGACGGCAACGCCCATGCGCAGTCCACCCTTCCGATCCAAATCGCCCTTGGTTCCCTGCGGTCACGGGGTCGCTAGTTTAGCAGGGTCGATGCTCAGGATGGCCCCGAAAGAGCGAATTTCGCACATCTCTGTGACTCGGAGACCACCGAGCAAGTAGGGAGGCTTGAGCGATTTACAAAAGCCCAGGTAGACGGGGTGGCCTGGAGACCGTCTACTTGAGTAACCCAGAATGAGTCACAGAGATGTTCCGATTT
>DJRK01000050.1:20748-37569 GCA_002440065.1 Atopobium sp. UBA6362
AAAAAAGCCCCGATGTGAGGAATCCGAGGCGCGAAACATCCGCGGGTACCATCTAAGGCACGACGCGAGGACGCGAAGAAGGGACGAACATGCCGCAAAGGCGCGGGCACAGGAGCATGACGGCAGCCGAGCAGCAGGCGAGGGGCGCCGCGGCGCGCGCACGGGATGCCCAGCCGCGCCGGCAGACGCCCGCCCCATCTGCCGCCCCGTACCCGCAGGCACCCGAGGCGACCGATGACTTCGCCGGCCTCGACGTGAACCCCTACGAAGAAGACCAGGCGCTCTATCGCGGCAACGATACCCGCCACAGGCACACGCGGGCAGCTTCGCCCGAGGAGCGCGAGCTCAACGACGTCGACCGCTACCGTCGGATGCGCCGCCAGCAGGAGGACGCGAACCCCGTCCGCCGCGTGGGACGCGAGGTCGCGAGCCGCATGGGCGACCGCAGCGACGTCGCCGGCGACCTACGCGAAAGCGGGGAGGCCTACCGCAGGAACGCGAGCTTCTCGGACTTGAAGGAGAACTTGAAGGCACGGGCGGAGGGCCGAGAGCCGAGGCGCCGCGGCGGGCGCAGCAAGGCGAAGACCGTCAAGCGCGTGCTCATCGGGCTTCTCGCCGTGATCCTCGCCTTCTCGGTCGTGCTCACGGTGAGGCTAGGAAGCGGCATCTCGCTCGAGACGCGTACCTCGCTCTCTCCCACCCTCCCCGGCCAGCCGTTCTACATGCTGCTCGTGGGCACCGACAAGTCCGCCGAACGCGAGGCGGACGGGTCGACCGGCGGGACCTACCGCACCGACTCGATCATCCTCGCGCGCGTGGACCCCCTTGCGGCCAAGCTCACCCTGGTCTCGATCCAGCGCGACACCTTGGTCGACCTGGGCGGAACCTACGGCAAACAAAAGATAAACGCCGCCTACACCTACGGAGGGGCGCCGCTGCTCATCAAGGCGGTGTCCAACCTCGCGGGCGTGAAGATCTCCCACTACGCCGAGATCGACTTCGACAGCTTCACCTCCGTCGTGGACGACCTGGGCGGGATCGACGTGAACGTGCCCATCGACATCGACGACGACCTCGCGGACGTGCACCTCCAGGCAGGCGAGCAGACCATCGACGGCGCGCAGGCCCTGGGCCTCTGCCGCGCGCGCCACGCGTACGACAAGTACGGCTCGGGCGACTATTACCGCACGTCGAACCAGCGCATGGTGCTGGGGGCTATTCTCAAGAAGGCCCTCTCGGGCAACCCCATCATGCTCGTGTCCACGCTGAACGCGGCGTCCGAGAGCGTCTCGACCGACATCACGGGCCTTGAGCTCATGCTCCTCGGCGCGCGCTTCGTCGGGTTCGACATGAGCAAGAACCTCTACTCGGGCCTGGAGCCGACGGGCGGCGTCTACGAGAACGGCGTTTGGTACGAGAAGGTCGACGAGGCCGCGTGGAAGACCATGATGGGCCGCGTGGACAAGGGGCTGCCCCCCTACGAGGACGAGAGCCAGGACCCCACGGCGGGCTTGGCCGGGATAACCCAGTAGGCGCTCAAACCTGATACCCTGACGACAGCCGACCGCCCCGCGAGGAAAGAGGAACCATGGACACCAAGCAGATCATCGACGCCATCGTCGCCGCGATCGAGGAGGCCCCCGAGAAGGCACAGAGGTTCATCGACGACCCCAAGGGCGCCGTGGCCAAGGTCGCGGGCGGGAGCCCCTTCGACATCCACGAGGTCGTCCAGGGCGTCCTCGGCCGCCTGGCCGATAGCGGCATGGACCTCTCCTTCGTCGACATCTCGAAGCTCGACCTCTCGCTGTTCGACCCGTCGAAGCTCGACCTCGGCGCGCTCCAGAGCGCCGCGAGCAAGCTCCGCATCGACCTCACGAAGCTCGATTTCTCCAAGCTCGATCTCGCCAGCGCGATGAGCAGCCTCCTCGGCGGCTTCGGCGGCCTCTTTGGCAAGAAGAAATAACATTGGCCAAACCCGATTCCAAACAACGAAGCCCCCGGTTCCGCTCGCTCGTGCGGGAACCGGGGGCTTCGGGTCGTTCATGGGGCGCAAGGAGCCTACCCCAGCAGCATGCGGTCGTTGTCGAGGGCGTTGCCGCTGACCTCCTCGAACTTGCGGAGCAGGTCGGGAACGGTCAGGGACTTCTTCTCCTCGCCGGAGACGTCGTAGATGATGTGGCCGTCGGCCATCATGATGAGGCGGTTGCCCAGGCGGATGGCGTCGCCCATGTTGTGCGTGACCATGAGGGCCGTGAGCTTGCGCTCGGAGATGATCTCCTCGGTGAGCTCGAGGACCTTGGCCGCGGTCTTGGGGTCGAGGGCCGCCGTGTGCTCGTCGAGCAGGAGCAGCTTGGGGTCGGTGAGGGTCGCCATGAGGAGCGTGAGCGCCTGGCGCTGGCCGCCGGAGAGCAGGCCCACCTTGGCGTTCAGGCGCGTCTCGAGGCCCAGGTCGAGCCTCTTGAGGAGCTCGGGGTACTCGGCCTTCTCCTCACGGGTCACGCCCCAGGCGAGGCCGCGCTTCTTGCCGCGACGGCGCGCAAGGGCGAGGTTCTCGACGATCTGCATGTCGGCCGCGGTGCCGCGCATGGGGTCCTGGAAAACGCGGCCCAGGTACTTCGCGCGCTGCGACTCGGAGAGGCGGGAGATGTCCTCGCCGTCGAGCTCGATGACGCCCGAGTCGAGCGGGTAGACGCCGGCGATCATGTTGAGCAGCGTGGACTTGCCCGCGCCGTTGCCGCCGATCACGGTCACGAAATCGCCGTCGTTCAGGGTGAGGTCGACGCCGGTCAGGGCGCGCTTCTCGGTGACGGTGCCCTTGTTGAAGGTCTTCTTCACGTGGCTGAGCTTGAGCATGCTACTCATCCCCCCTCGTGTACGAGGCCCGCAGCTTGTAGCGCTCCACGACGACGGGCACGCACAGCGCGAGCGCGACGATGATGGCGGAGAGGAGCTTCATGTCGTTTGCGTCCATGCCCATCTGCAGCACGACGGCGCGGATGAGGAAGTAGACGATCGAGCCCACGACGGCTGCCACGAGGCGGGCGCCGAACTTGGACAGGCCGCCCGGGAGCAGGCGCCCCAGGACCTCGCCGATGACGATGGCCGCGAGGCCGATGACGATGGCGCCCGTGCCCATGCCGATGTCGGCGTACTTCTGGCTCTGGCAGATGAGGCCGCCGGAGAGGCCCACGAGGGCGTTCGACACGATGAGGGCGATCATCTTGGTCGCGTTCGTGTTCTGACCGAGGGCGCGGATCATGTCCTCGTTGTTGCCGGTCGCGCGCAGGGCGCTGCCGATCTCGGTCCCAAAGAACCAGTAGAGCGCGAGTATCACGAGCACCACGAGCACGGCGCCCACGATCATGGTGACGGTGCTCTGCGGAAGCCCGCACCAGCCGGAGATCTTTGAGAAGATCGTGTCGTTCGTGAGCAGCGGGGTGTTCGACTTGCCCATGATGCGCAGGTTGATGGACCACAGCGAGATCTGGGTGAGGATTCCCGCGAGGATGGCGGGGATCTCGAACACGGTGGCGAGAAGCCCCGTGACGGCGCCCGCCACGCCGCCCGCGAGCATGCCGCAGGCCGTCGCGAGCGCAGGGTCGACGCCGCAGTTGACCACGAGCACGGCCACGACGGCTCCGCCGAGGGCGAAGGAGCCGTCGACCGTCATGTCGGGGATGTCGAGCAGGCGGAAGGTGATGAAGACGCCGAGGACCAGAAGACCCCAGAGGATGCCCTGGGAGACGGCGCCTTGGAGTGCGATGAGCATAGGCGTTCCTTAGCTAGTTCGATACGTGCAAAGAAGGGCACGGCGGGCCGGCCGCGAAAGCCGCCCGCCGACGCCGTGCCCCGCGGAACCCATCTACGCGTCGAGGGCGGAGAGGTCGACGCCGATGGCCTCGGCCATCTCGTCGTTCTTCACGACGACGAGCTTGTCGGAGGGGAGCTGCTCGATGGCCATGTCCTCGGGCTTGGACTCGCCCTTGAGGACCTTCACGGCCATCTCGCCGGCGAGCGTGCCGAGGTCCTTGTAGTTGATGGAGAGCGTGAAGAGGCCGCCGGCCTTGCACATGCCCTCCTCGCCGGTGATGAACGGGAGCTTGTTCTCCTTGCAGATCTGGCCGACCTGCGCGGCGCCCGCGGCGATGGTGTTGTCGGTCGGGGCGTAGAGCGCGTCGACCTTGCCCACGGCGGACTCGACGACGGACTGGATCTCGTTGGAGCTGGAAACGGCGTACTCGTCGTAGGCGATGCCGATCGCGTCGAGCTCGTCCTTGGCGGCCTTGATCTGGACGTCGGAGTTGGACTCGGCGGAGCAGTACAGCAGGCCGACCTTCTTCACGTTGGGCAGGACCTTCTGCATCATCTGGAGCTGCTCGGCGACGGGGGTGAGGTCGGAGGCGCCGGTGACGTTCGTTCCGGGCTTGGAGTTGTCCTTCACGAGGCCGGAGGCGGCGTAGTCGGTGATGGCGCAGCCCACGATGGGGATGTCCGCGGTCGCGGCGGCAGCGGCCTGCGCGGCCGGCGTGGCGATGGCGTAGATGAGGTCGACGCCGTCGCCCACGAATTTGGAGGCGATCGTCTGGCAGGCGGACTGGTCGTTCTGGGCGTTCTGCTGGTCGATCGAGACCTTGAGGCCCGAGTTGTTCAGCGCCTCGACGAAGCCGTCGTTGGAGGCGTCGAGGGCGGCGTGCTCGGTAAGCTGGACGACGCCGATCTTCAAGGTCTTGCCGGAGTCCGAAGCGACCGCATCGCCGGAGCCCGAGCCGCCGCAGGCAGCGAGGGACAGGGCGGAGCCGGCGGCGATCGCGGAGCCGGCGAGGAAGTTCCTTCTGGTGACGTTCATGGTCTTCTCCCCTATGTAGATGGTTGCTTAAAAAATATGGTGCCTAGTGTAGCGCGCCGCCCGGACAAAAATGCCGTGTAGAAACACGCGTGTGACGCAAGGTGCCTGCCTGGAAACGCTCACAGCGCCAAGAAGACCGCGAGTAGCTGGACGGCGAACCCGACCGAGACGTCCGTGAGGAAGTGCGCGCCGGCGACGATGCGGGCCAGGGCGATGACGGCGGTGAACGCCGCGCAGGCCCAGAAGACGATGCGCTGGGCGTGCGCGCGGTTCTCGGCCCCGTCCTTGCACTTGTCGCCGAACGGTAGCCATGCGAGGGCGAGCAGGCTCGCGGCGTTGGCGACGTGCCCGCTCGGGAACGACGCGAACGCGTCGGCGGCGAGGCCCTGCGCCATGAACACCTGCTTGGCGGCGGTGTCGATCTGCCACCAAGCGTGGTACTCGAGGCCGGGGGTCGCGGCGACGGCGCGCATACGGGGGCGGCAGAACACGGGCTTGAGCAGCACGTTCACGATCAGGAACTGCGCCAGAAGCGCCAAGAAGGCGCCGAGGGCCCAGCGCCGCAGCTCGCGCGGGTCCGCCGCGGAGGTCGCGCGGACGACGAGGGCGTTCACGGCCGCGCCGGCGACGAGAGCCACGACGGTCCCCGGGACGCCGGTCTCCTCGGAGCGCAGGCCCCTGAACAGGCAATACGCCGTGAGCACAAAGGAAAGCACAGCGAGAAGCACCCAAGCCGGGAGGCGCTTCTCGCCGTCCCTGGAGCCGCGGGCGGAGGTTGCGCCCACGACGCTCAGCGTCACGGCGAGCGGGGCGTAGCCGAGCGGCTCGACCGCGCGCGCCAGGGGGCTCGCCGCGTTGTAGAGCGCCTGGGAGATGGTCAGGTCGAGCACCGAGCCCGCGGCGAAGCAGGCGACGAGCGCCGCGAGCAGCGCCAGGGCATGCGGCTTGAGCGTTTCGTTCCTCATGGCAGCTCCTTAAATTTGGGGTCGGACCCCAAATTAACTTGGTATCCGACCCCAAATTGATTTTGTTAGGACAGCTTCTGGGCCAGCAGCTGGTTGAAGAGCTTGGGGTTGCCCGAGCCCTTCGCAGCCTTCATGCACTGGCCCACGAGGTAGCCGATGACCTTCTTGTTGCCGTCGCGGTACTGCTGCGCCTGGTCGGCGCAGCGGGCGAGCACCTCGTCCACGATGGGCTCGAGGGCGCCGGTGTCCGTGACCTGGCGAAGGCCGCGCTCGTCCACGATCTTCTCGGGGTCGTCGTCCGTGCCGTTGACGGCGTCGAGCACCTCGCGCGCCTGGGCAAACGTGATCGCGTCCTCGGCGAGAAGCGCCGAGATGCCCGCGACCTGCGCCGGCTTGAGCGCGTCGTAGCTGGGAGCGAGGTTGACCATGACGTTTGCCACGGTCGCCACGGCCTTGGGCTTCACGGCCGCGGCCGCCTCCTCGAAGAAGGACGCGACGTCCGGGTCGGCCGCAAGCTGGGCGGCGTCGGCGCGCTTGAGGCCGAAGTCGGCCATGTAGCGGTCGCGCTTGGCGTCGGGCAGCTCGGGGATGCGCTCGCGGCACTTCTCGATGAAGTCGTCCGAGAGGTCGAACGGGGCGAGGTCCGGGTCCGGGAAGAGGCGGTAGTCGTCGGCCGTCTCCTTCACGCGCATGACGATGGTGCGCTTGCGCGAGGGTTCCCAGTGACGGGTCTCCTGGTAGATGATGCCGCCCTCCTCGAGCACCTCGGCCTGACGGCAGATCTCGTACTCGAGGCCGTCGTGGAGGCTCTTGAAGGAGTTGATGTTCTTGAGCTCGGTCTTCGTGCCCAGGCCCGTCGTGCCGCGGCGGCGCAGGCTCACGTTGCCGTCGCAGCGCATGGAGCCGTTCTCGAGCGAGCAGTCGGAGATGCCCAGCGTGATGAACGTCTGGCGCAGCTTCTCCATGAAGAGGCGCGCCTCCTCGGGCGTGCGCAGGTCGGGCTCGGTCACGAGCTCGATCAGGGGCGTGCCGCAGCGGTTATAGTCGATGAGCGACTCCGTGGCGCTGGCGATGCGGCCCTCCTCGCCGCCCACGTGCACCATCTTGGCGGCGTCCTCCTCCATGTGGATGCGGAAGATGCGGATGGGCGTGGTGTAGGAGCCGTCGGCGTTCTTGTCCACGACCACGGGGGCCGCGTCCTCCATGCCGCCGGGCGCGACGTTGCCGGTCTCCACGTGGTCGGGGCGCTCCTTCGCGCCGTCGCCCGCGACCTCGAGGTCGAGGTGGCCGTACATGCAAAAGGCGACGGGGCCCTGCGTGGTCTGGAAGTTCTTGGCCATGTCGGGATAGAAGTAGTGCTTGCGGTAGAACATCGAGTGCTTCTGGATCTGGCAGTTCGTGGCCAGGCCCGCCATGACGATGGACTCGATGGCGCGCTTGTTGGGCACGGGCAGGGCGCCGGGCATGCCCAGGCAGACGGGGCAGACGTTCGTGTTGGGCGCGTCGTCGTGGGACAGGCGGCAGTTGCAGAACATCTTGGTGTCCAGGGCCGTCAGCTCCGTGTGCACCTCGAGGCCGATGACGGCCTCCCAGTCCTTGAGGACCTCGGCGAGCTTCTTCACGAGAGCTCACCCCCCTTCCCGGCAAAGTCGGGCGCCACGGCGCCGGCGGCATCGTAGGCGCGCTCGATGGCGCGCGCGAAGGTAAGAAGGGAGCGGTCCTTGAACGCCGGCCCCTGGAGCTGGGCCGAGACGGGCAGGCCGGTCTTCTCGCCAAGTCCGAGCGGCACGGAGATGCCGCCGTTGCCGGCGATGTTGTTCGAGATGGTGAACATGTCGGACGCGTACATCTGCGTGGGATCGCTCATCTCGCCGAACTTGAACGCGGTGCGCGGCGAGGCCGGCATAAGGATGACGTCGCACTTCTCGTAGGCGCGGGCGTAGTCCTGCGTGATGAGGGTGCGGACCTGCTGAGCGGGATAGTAATACTTGTCGTAGGTGCCGGAGGAGAGCAGGTAGGCGCCGAGCATCTGGCGGCGCTTGGCCTCCTCGCCGAAGCCGTGGGCGCGCGAGAGGGACGTCTGCTCGGCGAGGCTCGCGCAGCCCTGCTCCTGGTAACCGTAGCGGACGCCGTCGAAGCGGGCGAGGTTCGAGAAGGCCTCGCACGGGGCGATGACGTAGTAGGCGGCGATGGCGGAGGCGATGTTGGGCAGCTCGACCTCGACGATGTTCGCGCCCTGGTCGGCGAGCGCGCGGGAGGCGGACTCGACGGCGGCCTTGACCTCGTCAGTGAGGCCGGCGGCCTCCATGAGCGCGGGCACGACGCCCACGGTGCGGCCCTCGATGGGGTCGTTCAGGTGCTCGAGGAAGTCGACCGGGCAGTCCTGGCTCGTGGAGTCGTACGGGTCGCGGCCGGGGCCGACGAGGGCGTTCATGGCGAGGGCGACGTCCTCGACGCGGCGGCCGAAGGGGCCGACCTGGTCGAGCGAGCTGCCAAAGGCCACGACGCCGTAGCGGGACACGGCCCCGTACGTGGGCTTCATTCCCACGACGCCGCAGAGAGACGCCGGCTGGCGGATGGAGCCGCCGGTGTCGGAGCCCAGCGCGATCGTGACCTCGCCCGCGGCGACCGCGGCCGCCGAGCCGCCCGAGGATCCGCCGGGCACGCGCTCGGTGTCCCAGGGGTTGTTCGTGCGGTGGAAGGCCGAGGACTCCGTGGAGGAGCCGAAGGCGAACTCGTCCATGTTCGCCTTGCCCATGGGCGTGGCGCCGGCGTCGAGCATGCGCTGGACGCAGGTGGCCGTGAACGTGGAGTCGTAGTTCTCGAGCATCTTGGAGGCGCAGGTGGTACGGGTGCCCACGAGGTGCATGTTGTCCTTGAAGGCCACGGGCACGCCGGCGAGCGGCGCGAGCTTCTCGCCCGCGGCGCGCTTGGCGTCGGTCGCCTTCGCGGCGTCGAGGGCGAGGTCGGCGGAGACCTCGAGGAAGGCCTGGACCTCGGGCTCGCGCGCCTCGATGGCGGCGAGGGACGCCCGGGCCACGTCGGTGGCGGAGAAGTCGCCGGCGGCCACGCCGGCGGCGATCTGGGCCGCGGAGAGCTCGTCGAGGTTCGCCATTAGCGATCGCCCCCCTCGGCGCCGAGGATGGACGGCACGCGGAAGTAGCGGTCGCGGCTCGAGCCGGCGTTTCGCAGCGCGACGTCGATGGGCAGCGCGCGGGGGTCGTCCGCGACGTCGGCGCCCATGACGTTGGAGAGGTCCCCGATGGGGTGGAACGTGGGCTCCACGCCGTCGAGGTCGTACTCGCGGATGGGCTCGAGGAGCGCTACCGCGTCGTTCATGTATGAGGTCATCTCGTCTAGCTCGGCGTCGGTCAAGGCGATGCGCGCGTAGTCCGCGATGCCCGCGACGTCCTCTCTGCTGAGAGCCATAGGTCCTCCTATCTTGCAGGTTAGCCTTTGCATTCTACGGCACGTCAGGCGGGCGGCAGGCCGGGGCGTCCCGACCGACCCCCAGCGGCAACAAAGACGGGGCACGCCAAAAGCAAATCTCAGCGCCCCGGGCATGATTCGTCGCCCCGTTTCCCGCGATTCCGTGACCGCACGAGACCAAAACTTAAAGAACTCTGACTTTTCCGACATTTGTACAAAATCATCGAGTAGCACGGCACGGGACCGTCGTTTTTCCTGCGGTTTTCTGCCTGCTACATAGGTTGATGCTCATGAAGTTCGTACAAATGTCGGAAAAGTCAGAGTTCTTTAAGTCATGGGCCGCACGAGGCCATTCGCGGGCCCGGAGGGCACGTCGCCCGCTCACGAAAGAAGCCCGCCCCGATCAACCGGGACGGGCTTGCCTGCGGAGATTGGGCGCAATGGCGAGCAGGGGCTAGACGAGCTTCTTCAGTTCATCGTAGACGGCCTGGACCTGCGTGCCGATGACGACCTGCGCGGTCTCGACAGTCGGGCGGATGACGCCGGCGGCACCGGCGGCCTTGCAGGCAGCCTCGTCGACCTTAGAGGAATCGACGACCTCAAAGCGCAGGCGCGTCGCGCAGAAGTCATAGTTCTTGATGTTCTCCTTGCCGCCCACGGCAGCCAGGACGCCCGCGGCGATAGCAGCGAACTTGTCGTCGCCCGCGACGGTCGCGGCGATGGCGGGAGCGTCCCCGGCCTCGTCCTCGCGGCCCGGGGTCATGAGGTTGAACTTGGTGATGGCAAAGCGGAACACCAGGTAGAAGACCACGAACGCGGCGATGCCCAGCGGGATGATGAGCCAGGTGTTGGCGGCGGCGGGCAGGCTGGCGGAGAAGAGCAGGTCGGTCGCGCCGGCCGAGAAGCAGAAGCCCGCGCGGAAGTTCACGTAGTACACGATGACGGTGAAGATGCCGTACAGGGCAGCGTAGACCACGTAGAGCGGGAAGCACAGGAACATGAAGCCGAACTCAAAGGGCTCGGTAACGCCGCAAACGAAGGCGCAGATGGCGGCGGAGACCACGAGGCCGATGGCAGCCTTCTTGTTCTTGGCGGTCTGGACCATGGCCAGGGCAGCGCCCGGAATGCCGAACATCATGCACGGGAAGAAGCCGGACATGTACATGCCGAGGCTCCAAGACACGTCAGCGGAGGTCTCGCCGGCCCAGAAGTGAGTCAGGTCGCCCAGGCCAATGGTGTCGAACCAGAAGACGTTGTTGAGGGCGTGGTGCAGACCGGTCGGGATGAGCAGTCGGTTGAGGAAGGCGTAGATGCCGGCGCCGATGCCGCCGAGGGAGGCGATGCCCTCGCCCAGCGCGACCAGCGCGCCAAAGATGAGCGGCCACGCAAAGAGCAGGACGACGGAGACGAGGATAGAGACGACGGCCGTGGCGATGGCGACGGAGCGCTTGCCCGAGAAGAACGCCAGCCAGTCGGGCAGGCGGGTGCCCTTGAACTTGTTGTAGCAGGTGCCGCCGATGATGGCGGACAGGATACCGATGAAGGAGTTGCCGGCGATCTTGCTAAAGGCGATGCCCTCGGCGGTGAGGAGCCAAGCGGCCTGGGCATCGGCGTCCATGCCGCGCATCGCGCCGACGACGGCCGGCGAGAGGAGCTGTTGGATCATCAGGAAGGCGACGAGGCCGGCCAGGCCGGCGGTGCCGTCGTGGTCGTCGGCCAGGCCGACGGCGGCGCCGATGGCGAAGAGCCACGCCATGTTGTCGATAAGGGCGCCGCCCGCCTTGATGAGCAGGAAACCGACCGTGTAAGCGGCTCCGGTGGTCGCCGCGCCCGTAACGCCCATGGCACCGGGGGCGAGCAGGTAGCCCACGCCCATGAGAATGCCGGCCACGGGAAGCGCCGCGACGGGAAGCATCAGCGCTTTGCCGAGCTTCTGCAGGTACTTCATCATGGTAAAGACCTTCTTTCTCTTGCTTCTTTCGTTTTGGGGACTCAATCCCCCTCGATGCGCCGGGACGGCCCGCCTCTCCGCAGAGCGGGCCGGTCCGACGCCAACCAGCACCACAAAGCGGCGCGGAGACCGCAAAGTGAGGCAATTGGCGGCAAAGCAGCAGAATCATCCGGCGGCGTCATCAGCAACGCCGCAAACAGGTTTCCGGGTTTTGGAACTCGAAGCGTTGCGCGGGCACTGCCGCGACCGGGTTACTTGGTCACGTGCACGACCGGATCGCCGACCTCGACGTGGCCGTCCGGCACGGGCGAGACGTCGGCGCACTCGGCGGTGTTCGTGACCACGACGAAGACGGTGTCCTCGCAACCGGCGGCGGCGATCTTCTTGGCATCGAACCTTAAGGTGGGTTGGCCCGCCTCGACGGCATCGCCTTGAGCGACGAGGCTCTCGAAGCCCTCGCCCTTCATGTTGACGGTCTCGACGCCCACGTGGATAAGGACCTCGACGCCGCCGGCGGTCGTCACGCCCACCGCGTGGGGCATGAGCATGGTGACCGTGCCCGAGACGGGCGCGCAGGCGGTGTCGCCGGAAGGCTTGATGGCAATGCCCTTACCGAGCATCTCGGCCGAGAAGAGAGGCTCGGTGGTCTCTTTGAGCTGGAGGGTCTCACCGCTCACGGGGGCAACAAGGGCAACGGCGCCGGCCGCGGCAGCAGTCGCGGCGACGTCTCGTTCGGGCTTCTCGGCGTTTGCGTCCTTTTTCTTGAACAGGTCAAAGAGCCCCATGTCTATCCCCTTTCCGAGGGTGTGGTCCGAAAACGGTTGCTCGCCATGCCCAAGCTCTCGACTGCGAAGCGCCAAAACCTTCAAAACGTGCATCGAATTCAACTCCTGCAACCTTAGCGGTTTGCCGGAAATTGTTGAGGAACCGTGAAGAAACGATGGCGCGGACGGAGGATATCGCTCGGTGAACGGTGAGTAGATAACACCTGTAATTTTATGTGTTTACGCAGGTGGTACGTATATTTCGATTCCTGTTCTTATATGAGATACCAGTTGACTTTAGTCGGAGAGCGCCTCGCAAGGCGCGGGCGCGGCGTCGGCCTCCCTGGTCTCTTCCCGGTCGAGGAGCCAGCGCATGAAGTTGCCGAAGCACGCGGCGAGCACCTGCTGGAACAGCGTGCCCATGATGACCGGGAACATCACCTCGCCGGGGAAATACTCCGCGGCGAGCACCGCGCCCGCCGAGATGTTGCGCATGCCTGTCTGGAACGTCATGGTCACGAGCGTCTCGCGCGAGCGGTGCCACAGGCGCGCGATGATGAGCCCCCAGAAATACCCCGTCGTGGCAAAGATCCCTATGAAGAAGACAACGCCCACGAGCTCCGGCGTTAGGTTGCGCATGTAGGGAGCCACGCCCGTCGAGTTGGACAGGATCACGAGCACGAGCGCAACCTTGGCCGCAGGCGAGAGGACCGGTGAGAGCGTCGACTTGCCCCAGCCGTGCGTCGCGTCGTTCACGACCATGCCCGCAAGGGCCGGCAGCGCGATCTGCGCGAGCATGTCCCACATCATGCCCGCCACGTCGACCTGGACCGTCTGGCCCAGCAGCAGCTTGAGCGTGAGCGGGATCGTCACGGGCGAGAGAACCGTGGACACGAGCAGCGTGGCAAGTCCCTGCGAGAGGTCGCCGCCGAACATGTTTATCCACATGGTGGAGACCACGGCCACGGGGACCGAGTACTCGAGCACGATGCCGCAGACAAGGTTCGGGTCGTTGCCAAAGAACAGCGTGCCCAGGCCAAAGGCCACGAGCGGCATCGCCACGACCGAGACCGCGAGCGTCACGAGCATCGACGCGGGACGCGCGAAGGCGCGGCCGAGGTTCGCGAGATTGTTGCCCAGGGCGCCTTGGAACGTCATGAACGCGAAAAGCGGCGTCACCCACGGCTTGAGAAAGTCGAGCTGCGCCGGGAACAGAACGCCCAGCGCAACGCAGATCGGCGCAATAAACGCCAGGTGAGAGCCTATGAACTTACCGAACGACTTCCAAGTATCCAAAGCAGCGGCCTCCTCGCGTGAACAGGGGCCATGGTAGCGCGCCCACGGCGGCGCGGCCGAGTCTTGACGGGACGTTAACCGCGCGGACACGCGATGAAACCGGGCCGCAAAAGGCCTCGCTACTCGATGGTCCCAGACAAATCAAACATTTGCGGAGGCAGTCTCGGCGTTTCCCCAGGATTCGGAATTGGAAGTCCGAGATTTGTTTGATTTATACGGAACCATCGAGTAGCCCGGCCCAAAAGGGGTTATCGGCGCCGCGCAACGGCCCAGAAGGCGAGCGCGATGACGACCGTGGCCACGCTCGCGCCCAGAAGCACCGGCTGCACGCCGAGCGCGCCGGCGAGGAACGGCGCCGCAAGCAGCGGCAGCACGCCGGCCCCGTTCAGGCCCACGCGCATGGTCGCCATGACGCGGCCCACATGCCCGGGCTCGCAGCGTTCCTGCGTAAGCGTCGCGCGCACCGGCCCCATGGCGCCGAAGCCCACGCCGCAGACGGCCTGCCCGACCGCGGCCACCCACACGTTCCCCGTGCCCACATAGATGACCGAGCCCACGCCCGTGACCAGGAGCGCCACGGCCAGGAGCCCCATCGTGAGCCGCTTCCCGGGGACCTTCATGACCAGCAGCGACCCCACCGTGCCGCCGATGCCGGCGATGGCGGAGAGCCAGCCCATCCATTGGGCGCCCACCCTGAGCACGTCTCGGTAAAACAGGCTCTCGAGCGAATCGAACGCGCCGTAGGCAAAGAAGCCCATGAACCCCATGAGGAAGATCAGCCGCAGGTCGGCGCTTCTCGCCGTCACGCGCACGCCCTCGGATAGCGTGGCAAGAAGACCGCCCTCCGCCCGGTCGCCCGAGCCATCGGCCGCAGCGCCCGTCTCGGCGCGCTTCGCCTCCGGCGTGGCCAAGACGAGCGCGACGGCCGGCAACGGCGACAACGCCAGAAGGGCAAAGACCGCCTGGTTCGTCGCCGCGCTCGTTATGAGGCCGCCCAAGGCCGGCCCCACAATAACGGCCACGCTCGTCGCGGTGTTGTTCAGGCTGTTCATGCGCAGGAGCGCTGAAGCGTCCTCGGAGAGGTAGCGCGGGTAGGCGTCGACGGCCGTCGTCCCCGTGCCAAAGAGCAGGCCGACCGCCACCGCCAGGACGTAAAGCACGGGATAGCTTATCGGCACGAGCAGGCCCGCGAAGCCGCAGGCCGCGAGGACGACGAGGGTAGCCGCCAGAGCGCGCCTGGGCCCCACGGCGTCCACGACGGCGCCGGCGCAGAAGCTGCCGACGATGAGCGCCAGGTTCAAGCAGAACACCAGCGCGGAGACCTCGGCGGCGCCCGCTCCTAGGACATAGGTGGCGCACCCGATCACGCCCACGAAGTACGTGGACTGAAAACCCAATTGCATAAAGAAGTTCGCCGCGACGAGCCGTCGCGTCGGAGAGCCAAAGAGATTCAACTGTCGCTCCAAAAAAGATGGAAGGGAATGGGCACAAGTATGGCGTGGCACGGCCTAAGGCCTAAAGACGCCGCTCTCATACATAAACATATGCCGCCTCTCATCGGAGCCAATGCACCCAGTATAGAAGGGATCAGGGACAGGTTCGAAATCCTTCATTTGGATAAAAACGGGGACAGGTTCGAAATTTACTCATTTGAGCATTTTTCGAACCTGTCCCCAAAAGCTCTCATTTGGAAGAAAAACGAACCTGTCCCAAAAGTTGCTAGCGGTGGCGGCGACGGAGCTCCAGCGCGACGTTGATGGCGACGATGATCGCGATGCCGGCCGCACCCCCGCCCGTGAGACCCCAGCGCAGCAGATCCGCCTTCTGCAGGCCGCCGGCGCCGCCGGACACGAACTTGCTGCCGTGCATGGCGCCGTTCATGGAGTGGCCGTTCGCCATGGTATAGAGCAGGTGGTGCGCCGCGTTGCGGGCGTAGCGGTACGCCACGGGGTCGGAGGAGTCGAACTTCCAGGTACCGGCAGGGTCGCTCACGGTGAGCTTGGAGTCGGCACCCGCCTGAATCATCTGGCCGGCGTCCATGAACACGCCCGTATCCGCGTTGTCGGTGATGATCCAGCCGTCGAAGCCCCACTCACCGCGGACGATGCCGCTGATGAGGTTGTACGAGCCGCCGACCCAGGTGGCGCCGATGCGGTTGAACGCCGTCATCATGCCTTGGCAGGCGCGGATGGTGCGCGTGGCGTTCTCGTAGGAGCCGTCGGCATTCTTCTTGAGGTAGTTGAGCTCGACGTCGCCCACCTTCATGCAGGTCTCGAACGGCTTGAGGTAGAGCTCGCGGGCGGACTGCTCGTTCATCCACGTGGCCATGGAGTACTGGCCCGCGCGGTCGCCGCGGTGGTTCTCCTGCTCATTGAAGGCAAAGTGCTTCATCAGGGTGTAGACGCCCTTCTCGGCAGCGCCCTTGACCTCCTGCGACGCCATCGCGCCGGCGAGGAAGCTGTCCTCCGAGAAGTACTCGCCGTTGCGGCCGGAGTACGGCGTGCGATGGATGTTCATCGCCGGGGCATACCAGCCGGTGGCCCCGCCGAGCAGGCTCTCGTTGCCGATCATGCTGCCCAGGCGATACGCGATCTCCTGGTTCCAGGTCTGGGCCACGGTCATGGGGTTGCAGAACGTCATGCCCGTGCCGCCCCAGCTCCAGCCGCTCGTGGAGTCGGCATCGGTGCCGGCGGGCTTGCCCACGGAGGCGAGGTAGTCGGTGCCGTAGCCGGCGTGCAGGATGAGGGTCTCGTAGTCCTCGGGCGTGAGCTGGTCGAGCAGCTTGTCCCAGTTGGCATCGGTGTAGTCGAGGCCGCGCAGGTCGATGAGCGAAAGGCCGTTGTCCGCCCCGTAGGTGAGCTCGCCGTCCCATGCCTGGACGTCGGGGTTGCCGGAGTCGGTGGAGTCGAGCTTGGCGAGAAGATCGGCCGAGGCCGCCTTGCCGTACGTGTAGCTCACGCCGTCGTCGCCATTGATCTCGTTGCCCCAGGTGGAGACCTGTGAGGTCACCTCGCCGTCGTGCGTGGGGAACGTGCCTACCCAGTCGGCGCGGGTGAGGTAGGTCGCGTCGCCGCGGGCGTCGGAAAGCTCGTTGCCGATAGCCTCCCCCGTTGCGGAATCGGTGGCATAGGTGGTCGTGTCCACGTCGGCGTTCGCGGGAACGTAGGTGTCTACCAGCGCCTTGTTGCCCTCAACGCCCGCGCCCTTGGCGGCAAGCACGTTGTTCACGGCGTCGTGGGAGTCGTGGGCNNGCCGTCACGTAGTACGTGCCCGCATCCAGGATGTAGGTGCCCGCGCCCTCGGAGTCGTACGCCTTGAGCTCGGACTCGTCGAAGGTGACGCTCACCTGCTGGCTCTCGCCGGGCTCGAGGAGCTTCGTCTTTGCGTAGCCCACGAGCTGAACGGCGCTTTTCTCGACGCCGTTGGCGCGGTCGTAGTCGGTGTAGGGGCTCTGGGCGTAGAGCTCCACGACGTCCTTGCCGGCCACGTCTCCGATGTTCGTCACCGTCACCGTCGCGGTGCAGGTCTTGCCGGCCCAGCTGGTCGAGAAGCCCGACCAATCAAAGGTGT
>DJRK01000050.1:37690-56858 GCA_002440065.1 Atopobium sp. UBA6362
CGTAGCGGGTCTCGTAGTAGCGATAGCCTACGTAGATACCCTCCTCGTAGCTCACGTAGTTGTACTTGGTGAGGTTGCCGCTCTCGTCGAGGTACTGGTAGTCGCCGAAGTTCTGGGCGGCCGGGCTCTTGCCGGCGTCCGCCGCGTAGGTGTCCACGGTGCGGCCGGAGGGGTTCACGCTGCCGGCCAGGATGTTGGCAAGCGACTCGGCGCCGTAGGTGCCCGTCGTGGGGACGATGAGCACGCTCTTGATGTTGGGGAAGTCGGCGAGCCAGCCCAGCTCGACGGCCGCGTTCGAGTTGACCACGAGCACGGTGTCGTCGAAGTTGTCGTTCAGGTACTGCAGGATCTCGAGCTCGGTGGAGTCGGGCTCGAGGTAGCTCTTGGCCTTGTCCTCGTCGCTCGAGGCGTGGTTGTACATGGAGCGCGGCATGTCGCGCCCCTCGCCGGCCACGCGCTTGAGCACGTAGACGGGCGTGGTGCCCTGCATGGAGTCGAGCACGCCGGCGTCGCGCATGACGGACAGCGGGCACTCGTTGATGGAGAAGTCCTCGTCGTCGCCGTAGCTCACCGAGCCGGGGCCCATGACGTAGTCCTTGCCCTTGCCGTTCGCGTAGAAGTCGGTCAGGGTCTTGTTGACCTGGAAGCCCGCCTGCTCCATGGCCGGCGTGAGGGCGTCGGTGCTGCCGCCCTCGATGCCGAGCGTGGTCTCGAGCATGGACTTGGCCTTCACGCCCAGGTCGCGCGAGTTGCCGCTCACGAAGGAGAGCGTCGTGCCCTGGGCAAGCGGCAGGGACCCGTCGTTCTTGAGAAGGACGTAGCCCTCGCCGGAGATGTCCTTGTCCAGGGTCTTCTCGGCGTCGGCGATGGAGCCGCGGTCGTAGTCGGCCTTGTTGTAGGTGAGGTCGAGGCCGTCGGTATCGACCCCGGAGTTGTCCCAGCTCTGCTCCACGCCGAAGTAGGAGTTGATGATCTGGTTGAACTTGGGCAGCACGGTGTTCGCCGCCACGATGACGGCCACGAGCGCCACGGCGAGCACCGCGGAGACGACGATGCCCACGATGCGCTTGACGCTGCGCTTGCCTTTCTTGGTTTTGGTGGTGCTGGATGCCATAAAAGAAGCTCCGTTCCAGATAGCGCGAGGAGGGCCGGGCCGCCCGGGAAGAGGATGAGGCGGCCCGGCCCCGGGAGAGGATCAGACGAGGACACCTACCACGGGGTCTTCTTGGACGGGACCGTGGGGTCGTCCTGCTCGGCGAAGGTCGCGGAGCCGGTCGTCACGGATAGCGTGGAGTACGACGTCCCGAACACGCCGTTGTACTTGGCAAGAAGGTCGCTCGCCGGGATGCGGTGCGTGTAGGTCGCGTAGAAGAGGCCCGAGCCGTAGCCCACGTCGGGCTGGCCCCAGTCGTAGTAGAGGGCCTTCTGGACGTAGGTGACCACGCCGTCCACGTCCTTGGCGCCCACGGCCTCGCCCTTCTCGTTCTTGACGACGAGGGTCGCGGCGGAGCCGGAACCCGAGATCTCCCAGGTACCGGAGCTGGACTTGGAGTCGAGGCCGTCGAGCTTGACCTTCCCGTTGCAGTAGAGCGTGAGGGGCACGGTGGCGTCCTGGACGAAGGAGAACTTGTAGTCGTCCTGCGCCTCGCCGGCGACGAGGACCTCGTCGGACCAGGTTGCCTTGACGTCGAAGTCGGTGTAGCCCTCGACCTTGACCTCGTCGCCCGGCTGGGAGACGGCGCCGTTCACGCTCCAGCCCTCGAAGACCTGGAACTTGCCGGAGTACGGGCACTCGGGCAGCGTGAAGGACTCGCCCGTCTTCACCGTGGCGCCGGCCGGGTCGGTGCCGGTCACGGCATCGCTGCCGGCGGAGTACTTGACCTCGTAGGTGGGCTCCTCGGGAACCTTGTAGCTCTTCTTGCACGCGGAGTTCACGGCGTTCACGAACTCGTAGCGCGAGATGGCGCCTATGCCCTTGCGCTTGCCGAGGATGCCCGCGTCGATCTCCTTGGTCCAGTAGAAGACGCCGTCCTTCTCCTCGACCGTGAGGTCGGAGCCGTCGTCGAGCTTCATCGCGAGGCCGGAGCCGTCGTCGTAGGTCCACTTGCCGGCAAACGAGGTCGCGCCCATCGTGATGATCGAGAAGGAGAAGCTGCCGTCCGCGTTGAAGGAAGTCGCGGTGGTCGCCGGGAAGAGGGTCGCCTCCGGGTCGGTGATGCTCTCGCCGCCGATCATCGCGGGCTTCGCGTCGCCGCTTGCCTCGCCGAGCTTCGTGCTGCCCGTGAGGCCGTTCACGGCAAGGGAGTTCGCCTGGACGTAGAGGATGCGGTGCACGACGTTGAACACGGCGTCCTGGATGATCGGGTCGTTCTTGTAGTCGTCCTGGAGCAGCAGCTCGTCGGTGTTCTTGTAGCCGTTGCCGCCGAGCCAGCAGTGCGTGCCGTTGAGAACGCCGTCGATGGTGTTCATGTAGTCGGCCTCGAAGGCATCGGTGAGCGTGATGCCGCGGTAGCCCTGCTCGCCCTCGGCGAACTGCTCGAGAAGCGCCGGGTTCGCGCCCGTCCACCACATGCCCAGGCGGTTGAAGCCGCTCATGAGGCCGTTGGCGTGGCCGTCCACCATGGCCATGGCGAAGGGCTTGAGGTAGATCTCGCGCAGCGCCTGCTCGTTGGACCAGGACGGCACGCCGTGGCGGAACGTCTCCTGGTCGTTCGCGGCGAAGTGCTTCATGAAGGTCACGCCGCCCTTGTCGACGAAGGAGCCCACCTCGCAGGCGATGGCGCGGCCCGAGAGGAACGGGTCCTCGGAGTAGTACTCGTAGTTGCGGCCCGAGTAAGAGGAGCGGTGGATGTTGCAGCTGAAGCCGTAGAGGCCGAGGGCCTTCTCCTCGACCGTGGAGGCGTGGAGCAGGTTCTCGCCGATCATGGCGCCCACCTGCGAGCTGAGCTCGTGGTTGAAGGCGGCGGTGCGCCAGGAGGTCATGGGGTACGGGATGCCGGTGAGGCCGGAGACGGCGAAGGTCGTGGAACGGCCGTTGGAGCCGTCGGCGTTCGTGGTCTTGGGCTTGCCGATCACGGGCAGCTCGACCTCGGCGTCGTCGGCCAGGAGCGTGACCATCTCCTCATAGGTGAGCTTGGAGACGAGCTCCTCCCAGTCGGGGTCGTCGTAGTCCTTGCCGCGCATGTCGACGAGGACCTGCTTGTGGTCCGTCTTGCCGAACTCGTGGGAAGCCACCGACGTCGGGTCACCGGAGCCGGCGGCGTACGTCACGGGCTTGGCCATGTCGGCGACCTCGTCGGTGTACACGAGGTGGGTGGCCTGCTTGGGGAACGTCCCCTCCCAGTTGGAGCGCGACATCCAGGTGATGGAGTTGAGCTCCTTCATCGTGGCGTTCTTGTTGGGGTCGACGTCGTCGAAGAGGTTCGTGATCTTCTGGCCGGCGGCAGAGGTCGAGAAGGCCTTGTCCTCGGTCGACGGGTTGTTCCAGGTGTAGACGAGGGAGGCGTCGCCCGCGGCGGTCATGCCGTCGGAGGTGCCCTTGCCCTTGGCGGCGAGGATGTTGTTCACCGCCTCGTGCGAGCCGTTCCCCACGGTCAGGTAGTAGTCGCCGGCCTCGAGGATGTAGGTCTTCGCGGCGTTCGCGTCGTAGGAGCAGAGGTCCTTCTTGCTGACGGAGACCTTCACGTCGGCGGATTTGCCCGGGTCGATGACGTTGGTCTTCTCGTACCCCACGAGCTCGACCGACGCCTTCTCGATGCCGTTGGACTCGTCGTAGGCGGTATAGGGGGCCTGCGCGTAGACCGTGACGGCGTGCTTGCCGGCCGTCTTGCCGGTGTTCGTCACCTTCACGCTCACGTCGAAGCCCTCGTCGGACTCGTAGACCGAGAAGTCGGAGTACTCGAACGTCGTGTACGAGAGGCCGTAGCCAAAGGGATAGGCGACGTAGGAGCCGTAGTCGAAGTCGCCCACGTGCTCGACGCCCAGGACCTTGTCCTCATAGCGGGTCTCGTAGTAGCGGTAGCCGATGTAGATGCCCTCGGCGTACACGTAGTTGCGGCGCCAGTGGCTGCCCTTGTCGTTGCTCGGCTTCCAAGCGTCGATCCGGCGCTGGACCTCGTCGGACTTGCCGGCCGAGAGGCGCGAGAGGTCGGCGTCGATCTTGCCGAAGTTGGCCATGACGGGGTTGGCCTTGTTGTCCTTGTAGATGGAGTCCGTCATGCGGCCGCTCGGGTTGAAGTCGCCCTTGAGGACGCCCACGAGCGGGTCGATCGCCCACTCGCGCTCATGCGCGCTGAAATAGGGGTCGTAGTAGCTGCCGCACCACACGAGGGCGTCGATGGCGTCCTGCCAGTCGGCGTCCTTCCAGCTGATGGTGTTCGTGGTGTTCATGAGGACGACCATCTTGGAGAAGGCGCCGTCGCGGCGGAGCTTGGCCACGCCGTCGAGCATCTCCTCTTCTTCCTTGGAGATCGCGAGGTAATCGCCCTCGCCCTCCTCGGCGCGGTTGTCGGAGGCCTCGCGGCCGCGGCGGCCGAGCACGACCACGGCGACGCCGCTCGCGCCCTTGAGCGCGCCGGATCCCTCGACGTCGGACCAGGGGTTCTCGTTCACGGCCCAGTTGGTCACGTTCTGGGAGCCGTTGGCGTAGAAGTCCCAGAGCGCGTCGTTGAACTGGAAGCCCGCCTCCTTGAAGGCCTCGTCGAGCATCTTGATGTACTGCGGGCCGGCATTGCCAAAGACGTTGACGGTGCCGTCGGCCGTGGAGAGCGGCAGGGCCTGGCCCTCGTTCTTGAGAAGGACGGTGCCCTCGCCCACGAGCTGCTTGTACAGATCGTGCTGGGCCTGCTGGAGCTTCTTCTCGCCGTCCTCGGTGTAGTCGTAGTCGCTCTTGAAGTACTGGGTCTCGGCCGTTCCGGCGGGGCTCGCCTGCTCGGAGCCGGTGCCAGGCATGCTGCAGGCGGCGAGGCCCGCCAGGACGGCGGCCGAGGCGCCTCCCAGGATGAATCCCCTGCGCGATACGTTGAGCTTCATGTTCTTCCCTTCTTCCCTCGCCCCGGCGTGGGGCGAAACGCGTCTGCCCGCGGGCAGAAAGTGAGATGCCCGAGGCCCGCTTGCCGCCGCGCCCAAACGGGTCGCGGAGCCGCAGGAAGAGTGGCGGCCCCGCGAAAAAGGGAGGCAAGAGGCGAGGCATCGACCTCTTGGCTTAAAGATAGGAAGACGGCTTGGGTTGTTTTAAGGCGCCGTACGAACTGCGCCGCGCGTCGTCAAACGCGCCCGTTTGTGCACGACCTGCACGTTTCGCGTCATGAACGGCGTTTTTTCTCGACCGGCGAGCGGTTTTGTTTTGCCGGTGAGCGGCGGTGCTACATCATGACGGCGTTCTTCTTGGCAAGGTAGTCCATGTAGGCGAGCTTGACCTCCGCGGTCTTGGACCGGCCGATGGGCACGAGCTCGCCGCCGATCTGGATGCCCTTGGAGCTCAGCTGGCTCACATGGGCGAAGTTGACGAGAAAACCCTTGTGCACGCGGTAGAACCCCAGCGGCGCCAGGCGGCTCGCCAGCTCGTCGAGCGTCACGAGCACGGTCTCGACGCGGCCGTTCGTCATGTGCATCATCTTGTCGCGCCCGTGGGCCTCCACGTAGAGGATCTCGTCCGCGGAGAACGTCCCCATGGAATGGGCCATCTTGAGCGTGACCACACGGTCGGTACGCGAGGCCTTCCACGCGCGGACGAACGCCTCCATGGCGGTCGCCATGTCCTCGGTGAAGCGGCTCTTGCGCACAAAGGAGAGCGGGCGCAGCGGCAGGGACTCGAACACGCGATCCTCGCTGTTCGAGACAAAGACGATCTCGGTCTTGGCTCCGGACTCGCGCAGTGCCCGCCCAAAGGCGATGCCGTCCTCGCCGGGCATCTCTATGTCGAGGAGCACCAGGTCAAAGCCCACTTCGTCGAGGCGCCGGGCAAGGGGCTCCACGCTGCCGAAGACCTCGATGTCGGCCTGGGCGCCCCGATGGGAGAGCTCGCGCTCCGCGGCAGCTGAGATGGACGACGCTGCAAAGGGCTCGTCGTCGCACACGGCGATATGGAACTGAAGCATGAGGCCTCCCAGCAGCTCCTGGATAAAACATGGAAAAAAGCGCCCTCACTCGGCGAGCGCGAGCATTACCTTAGCCGTAAAGACGCCCGAGTCAAACGAGAAGTCGGCGACGCCGTCGTACTTCTCGGCGATCTTCCGCACGATGCCGGTGCCGTAGCCGTGGAGGTCGGCGTTCGACTTCGTGGTACGCAGGCGGCCGCCCTCGGCTTGGACGGGCGCCGTCGCCGCCGGGTTGGAGACGCTGACGATGAGGGAGCCTTGGTCCGCAAGGATACCCAGCCGGATGGACCTCTGGCCGGCGGGGACGCCGGCGCAGGCCTCGATGGCGTTGTCCAGCAGGTTCATGAGGACGCTCGCGAGGTCTATCTCCTCGAAGGGCAGCTCGGGCGGCACGGCGATGCGCGAGTCCACGTCCACGCCCGCCGCCGTCGCGCGGGAAAGCTCGAGGTTCACGATGTCGTCCACGAGGTCGTTTCCGCTGTTCACGTGCAAAAACGTGGGGTTGGCGCGCATGGACATCTCGCCAAAGAACTCCTCGGCGCGCTCGTAGTCGTGCTTCTCGAGCAAAAGCTTGATATAGGCGTACTGGTTCTTGACCTCGTGGCGCAGGATGCGGAGGTTCTCACCGCTCTCGCGGTAGGCGTCGAGCGCGGCCAGGCGCCCGTCCATGAGATGCTGCTCGGCCTGGAGGCGGCGGCGCTCCTCGAAGCCGCGCACGAGGCGGAGCACGGCATAGTAGACCACGAGCTCGGCGACCTGGCCGTTTACGCAGGTGAGGATGCTCTCCAGGGTCCCCACCGAGTACGAGCCCATGCCAAAGTCGCTGCGCAGGTAGAGGATGGCGCGCGCCGCGAGGCCCGAGGCGCACACCACGACCACGGGCAGGACGGAGGCGAGCGAGACGTCGAGGCCCTCGAGCGAGCCCTTGCGCTCGAGCAGCTGGATGACGAGAAGGACGCACAGCATGTACGCCAGCGAGACGAGCGACGCCACGCGAATCCCGCCGTGCACCTGCGCGTTCACCACCTCGGCCGCCGTGAGCGAGTACATCCACGCGCACATGAGCAGGCACAGGCGCGCGATGCGCGCGGGCGGGCGGAAGTCGCGAAAGAGCAGCGCGCAGGCGCAGGCGGGAAGCACCGTCCACGTGATCGAGTTGGGGAACACGAGGTCGCTCACGGTACCCAGGAGCCAAGTCGCCGCGAGGGCCGCGCAAAGGCGTCCGAGCAGCGTGGACCACAGGCGTGCGCGCCCATCCAGGCGTGTGAGCATCAGCGCGATCGAGACGCCCCAGGCAAGGTTATAAGGCGACTCGACGCTCGCCTTGAGCGTGGCGAGGACTGCATCCATTCTCGGTTCCTTTCTCTCCAACAGCAAACGATAGCTTTTGGGGACAGGTTCGTTTTTCTTCCATTTGGATAAAAACGGGGACAGGTTCGAAATTTACTCATTTGAGCATTTTTCGAACCTGTCCCCAAATTTCTCATTTGGAAGAAAAACGAACCTGTCCCCAAATACTCCCCGAAAGGTAGGAATTGTCGGGTCGGCGTGTTTTTGGGCCCCGGGCGAGAGGTTTTTCTCGGCTAAGCCTTGCGATTAAATCCCTACTAACTAGTATGAATTAGGCTGCGCCCAACGGGCGCGGAGACACGCAGACGAGCGCGGGCCCCAACCGGCCCCGCGCAGAGCATAAGGAGAGAGAATGGCAAGCCAGCTTCTGAACGTGAGCGGCGTCTCGGCGGGGACCGAGGACAAGCCGATCCTTCACGGCATCGACCTTTCCGTGGGCGAGGGCGAGTGCCACGTCCTCATGGGCCCCAACGGCGCCGGCAAATCCACGCTCGGCCACGTGGTCATGGGCGACCCCACCTACAAGGTGACCTCGGGCTCCATCGAGTTCGACGGCGCCGACGTCACCGACGCCTCCGCCGACAAGCGCTCGCTCGCCGGAATCTTCCTGTCCTACCAGGCCCCCGTCGAGGTCCCGGGCGTCCCCCTGTACAGCTTCCTGCGCTCCATCTGCCAGATGCGCCCCGAGCTCAAGACCACCGCGCGCAAGTTCCGCCAGCGCGTGGGCGAGATCGCCGACCAGCTCGACCTCGACCAGTCCTTCCTCATGCGCGAGCTCAACGTGGGCTTCTCCGGCGGCGAGAAGAAGAAGATCGAGATGCTCCAGCTGCTGCTCCTGCAGCCCAAGCTCGCCATCCTCGACGAGACCGACTCGGGCTTGGACGTCGACGCCCTGGGCGTGGTCAGCCGCGGCATCGCGGCCTACCGCGAGCAGTGCGACGGCGCGCTCATCGTGATCACGCACAACACCCGCATCCTCGAGCGCCTCGACGTGGACAAGACCCACGTCATGGTCAAGGGCCACATGATCGCCGAGGGCCCCGCCTCCCTCATCGCCGACATCGACGCGAACGGCTTCACGCGCTTCGAGCGCGAGGCGGCCGAGCGCGGCTTCATCCCCGCGAAGCAGGGTGATGCGGAGTGAGCAACGAACAGACCCGCAGCCGCACGCAGGTAGCCGACGTCGACCGCTCCCTCTACGACTTCACCAAGTCCGAGGAGGGCTACGAGCGCTACGCCGACGGCCTCACGCCCGACATCGTCCGCGCCATCAGCGCCAAGAAGGACGAGCCCGAGTGGATGCTCCAGATGCGCCTCGACGCGCTGGACAAGTACCACGCCCGCCCCATGGCGACCAACTGGGGCCCGTCCATCGCCGGGCTCGACCTCGACCACATCTCCACGTACGTCTCGCCCAAGACCAAGCAGGCCAAGAGCTGGGACGACGTGCCCGCAGACATTAAGGACACCTTCGACCGCCTGGGCATCCCCGCCGCCGAGCGCGAGAGCCTGGCCGGCGTGGGCGCCCAGTACGACTCCGAGATCGTCTACCACAACATGCGCGAGGAGGTCGCCAAGCGGGGCGTCGTCTACACGACCATCGAGGACGCGCTGCACGACCCCAAGTGGGAGCCCGTCGTGCACGAGTACTTCGGCACGCTCATCCCGCCCACCGACCACAAGTTCGCGGCGCTCCACTACGCCGTGTGGTCGGGCGGCTCGTTCGTCTACGTCCCCGAGGGCGTGACGCTCGACTACCCGCTCCAGAGCTACTTCCGCCTGAACGCCGAGGGCGCGGGCCAGTTCGAGCACACGCTCATCATCGTGGAGCCCGGCGCCGACCTGCACTTCATCGAGGGCTGCTCCGCGCCCAAGTACTTCGAGGCCAACCTCCACGCCGGCGCCGTGGAGCTCTTCGTCAAGGACGGCGCGCGCCTGCGCTACTCGACGATCGAGAACTGGTCAAAGAACATGTACAACCTCAACACAAAGCGCGCGAAGGTGGGCGCCGACGCAAAGATGGAGTGGGTCTCCGGCTCCTTCGGCAGCCACGTCTCCTACCTCTACCCCACCACGATCATGGAGGGCGCGCGCTCGAGCTGCGAGTTCACCGGCATCACCTTCGCCGGCGCCACGCAGGACCTCGACACCGGCTGCAAGGTAGTCATGAACGGCCCCGACACCACGGCCACCGTGAACACCAAGTCCATCTCCAAGGACGGCGGCGTGAACACGTTCCGTAGCTCCGTCGTCGTGGGCCGCAAGGCCGACCGCGCCCGCTGCTCGGTCTCCTGCCAGTCGCTCATGCTCGACAACATCAGCCGCTCGGACACGATCCCTGCCATGGACGTGCGCAACTCCACGGCCCAGGTAGGCCACGAGGCCACGATCGGCCGCATCTCCGACGACACGATCCTCTACCTCATGAGCCGCGGCTGCTCCGAGGCCGAGGCCCGCACCCTCGTGGTGAACGGCTTCGCCAACCCCGTCTCCAAGGAACTCCCCATGGAGTACGCCGTCGAGATGAACAACCTGATCAAGCTCGAGATGGAAGGGGCCATCGGCTAATGGCAGAAGACACCAAGAAGACCGCGGTCGCCGAGACCCGCGCCGAGGCCGCCCGCACGGAGGCCGCGACCGTCTCGCTCGAGCGCGTGAACACCCCGCCCGCGCAGACCTGGAACCGCCTGCGCGCGAACGACGTGACCCTCGAGGTTCCCAAGCTCTCCCGCAAGGGCAACGTGTACTTCGCGCTGCCGCAGCTCTTCGGCGGCATCGAGTGCGGCATGGGCCAGAAGGTCACCGACTGGGTCACCTCCCAGGCGGCCGACGCCCGCTACGTCGAGGTCGCGCGCGGCACCGTGCGCGAGGAGCCCATCGTCGTCTCCGTCGACGCGAACAAGGGCGAGGTCGCCGACACCGGCGTCATGGTCCGCGAGGGCGCCAAGGCCACGATCGTCGTCGCCGCGTCCGGCTCCGCCGAGGGCGCCGAGGCCCCCGCGGGCACGAGCGCCTCTTTGCTCCGCGTGTGGGCCGAGGCCGGTGCGCACGTGAGAATCGTCGAGGTCCTGGGCACGGGCGCGCGCCAGCAGCACCTAGAGAGCGTGGGCATCCACGCCGACGAGCGCGCCCGCATCGAGGTACAGCAGTACGCCCTGGGCGGCGGCACCGTCGCGATGGGCCTCGCCTGCGACCTCGCGGGCAAGGCGGGCCGCATCGACCTCTCGACCCGCTACTACGCCGCGGGCGACGACGTGCTCGACATCAACCACGTCGTGCGCCAGCACGGCCGAAACACCAGGGCAGAGATCCACGAGTCCGGCGCCCTCGACGGCGCGGCAAAGAAGTCCCTGCGCGCCACGATCGACCTCGTCCACGGCGCCCGCGGCGCCAAGGGCAACGAGGCCGAGAGCGTGCTCGTCCTGGGCGACGACGTCGTGAACAAGACCATGCCCGTCATCCTGTGCGACGAGGACGACGTGGCGGGCAACCACGGTGCCACGATCGGCAGCGTCTCCCCCGAGCAGATCGACTACCTCATGGACCGCGGCCTTTCCCGCCATGAGGCCGAGCAGCTCTTCGTCCGCGCCATCTTCGAGGACGCGATCATGCACGCGCCGGAGGAGGCCTCCCACGCGGCGGCACTTCTTCGCGCCGAGGAGGTCCTGGGCGCAGAGGTCGCCCACGACTTCGACGAGGGCGCCGCAGAGCCCGGCTCGGACGCCAGCACAGAGGAGGCGCGCGCATGCTAGACGCGAAGACCGCGGCGCAGATCGACGCCAACCCCTACAAGGCTGACTTCCCGCTGCTCGCGGGGCATCCCGAGGTCTCCTTCCTCGACTCCGCCGCCACGGCGCAGCGCCCCGCCTGCGTGCTCGACGCCGAGCGCCGCTTCTACGAGCAGATGAACGCGAACCCCCTGCGCGGGCTCTACAGCCTCTCGGTGCAGGCCACCGCGGAGATCGGCGCGGTGCGCGAGCAGGTCGCCCGCCTCATCGGCGCGGTCGACGACGCCGGCAAGCCCCTCGCGAACGACGTCGTCTTCACCCGCAACACCTCCGAGAGCCTGAACCTCGTGGCCAAGTCCTTCGCGCCCACGGTCCTCACGCCCGGCGACGAGGTCTGCATCACCGTGATGGAGCACCACTCCAACCTCATCCCCTGGCAGCAGGCCTGCCGCGCGGCCGGCGCCAAGCTCGTCTACCTCTACCCCGACCGCGAGGGCCACATCTCCGACGAGGAGATCGCCCAGAAGGTCGGTCCGCGCACGCGCATCGTGAGCTGCGCCGAGGTCTCGAACGTCATGGGCATCCGCCTGCCGGTCGAGAAGCTCGGCGCGGCCGTCCACGCGCAGGGCGGCTACCTCGTGGTCGACGGCGCGCAGTCGGTGCCGCACATGGCCGTCGACGTGCGCGAGCTCGGCGCGGACTTCTTGGCGTTCTCTGCCCACAAGGCGCTGGGCCCCATGGGGATCGGCGTGCTGTGGGGGCGCCACGAGCTGCTCGACCAGATGGAGCCCGTGCTCACCGGCGGCGAGATGATCGACTCCGTGACCGAGCAGGGCGCCGCCTGGGCCCCCGTGCCCGAGAAGTTCGAGGCCGGCACGCAGGACGCCGCGGGCATCTACGCCACGGGCGCCGCGCTCGGCTACCTCACGCAGGAGGTCGGCTACGAGGCCGTGTCCGCGCGCGAGGCCGCGCTCGTCGCCTACGTGTGGGAGCGCCTCTCCAAGCTGGACTTCGTCGAGCTTATCGGCAGCAAGGACCCGGCCGAGCACCACGGCGTCGTGAGCTTCAACGTGCGCGGCGTCCACCCGCACGACGTGGCGAGCATCCTCGACATGTCCGGCGTCTGCATCCGCGCGGGGCACCACTGCGCCCAGCCCCTGCTCACCTGGCTCGGCGTCGAGAACCTCGCCTGCTGCCGCGCCAGCCTCGCCTTCTACAACGACAAGAACGACATCGACCGCTTCGTCGATGGCCTGAACCAAGTTTGGACGGTATTCCATGGCCGTGACTGACCTTTACAACGCCGAGTTCATGGACCACGTGTCCCACCCGGACTACAAGTACCAGATGGAGTGCCCCGACTGCACGCACGAGGGCGTGAACCCCTCCTGCGGCGACGAGCTCACCTTCAGCGTGAAGTTCGCCGACGACGGCACCATCGAGGAGGCCGCGTTCACGGGCCACGGCTGCGCCATCAGCCAGGCCTCGGCCGACATCATGAGCGACCTCATGATCGGCAAGAAGCCCGAGGAGGCCATCGAGCTCTGCAAGCTCTTCATGCAGATGGTGCGCGGCGAGGTCTCCGAGGACGACCCCAAGCTCGACTCCCTCGAGGATGCCTCGATCCTCAAGGACATCGCGCACATGCCCGCGCGCGTGAAGTGCGCCGAGCTCGCTTGGCGCACGCTCGAGGAGATGCTCGAGGCGCGCAAGGACGCGTAGCTCTTCGCACGGATTTTCGCGCAGGGCTTCGCACGAGGCCCTGCGCACCCATTCAAGTTTTCCGACCAAGAAGGGAGACGAACATGAGCATGTTCTCCACAAAGGGCATCTACGCCCTGCGTGCGATGGCGGACCTCGCCAGCCACGACGGGTGGGTCTCCCTCGGCGACGTCTCCAAGCGCCAAAACATCTCGCGCAAGTACCTTGAGCAGGTCATTTCGCTTATGCACAAAGCCGGCTACGTTCAGAGTCAGCGCGGCAAGGGCGGCGGGTACAAGCTCACGAGGCCGCCCGAGGAGTACACCTTGGGCGAGCTGCTGCGCGCCGCGGAAGGGTCGCTCGCCCCGGTGAACTGCCTCGATTGCTCGAACGGCACAATCTGCCCGCAGATCGGTTCGTGCTCGACGGTGACGGTATGGCGCGACCTCGGGCGCGTGACCTCGAGCTACCTCGACTCAAAGACCCTCGCCGACCTCGTCCATCCCGAAGGCGGCTCCTGCAACGTGACCTTCGCGGACAAATAGCTCCTTGCCGGCACCCGCGCCCCCGTGCTACCTGCTACGCCCGCCTGCCCCCTTGCCCTTGCAAAACGAGACATAATTCGACCGTTTTATGTCCCGTTTTGCAAGGGCAGGTTCGATGCACAACGCGACTTACACCTTTTTCCGCTATTGCGTGCATCATTGCATAATTTATATCTTTACAAGTACCCATCAACTGGGAAAACGCCAGATAGGGGTCGCTTGGACGTCCCTTAAACACGCTCAGCAGGCCTTTGCTACTCCCCCAACCTTCATAAACCCGCGCAAAACCGAAGAAAAGTTGCCGGCACAACTTCCTTGGAGACCCATACTGGCGTTTTTGCTTCTATTAACTTGCGAGCTCAAAGCTTCAGGAGCATTGGGTTCATTCATAATGCAATTCCCGGCTTTCCTTGGGAAAACTAGGCACCAATGTTCAAAAGCTTCAAACCTTCTTTGCCGAGCACAAAGCGAAGAGGTCGTTTTGATATGGACTTAACGTATCCCTTTTCCTCAAGTTTCTTCAAACAAGTGCGGGCTGTTTGATCGGAGACCCCCAGGTACGATGCGATTTCGCGCAAGTAAGCGTCTGGGAACGCCGCGAACAACTCGAATTGAGCCAACATAAAGAGAACCGCATGCTCACGTTCATTCATATCGAGCTCTTCGATAATTTGATGAATCCCATCGATTTGACCGATCTTTTCAGTTAAATCAGTAATCAAACCATCTTGCGCGTTCGAAATATACTCCATAAGGCACATGACGAAATGCGTCAGCTCCCCATGGTTCAAAGGATTCTCCGAGTCTTTGAAAGCGCGGTAATAGGGAGCCTTATTTTCCGCGATTGCTCTAGAAAGAGATAATGCTGTAAGAAGCGACAGAGGCCTACTCAGATACAACGCCAAGAGATAACGCCCAGTTCTACCGTTACCGTCATAGAACGGGTGAATGTACTCAAACAGATAATGCGCTGCTATCGCACTGTACGTTTCTGGAATCTCATCTGAAGATGCCAACGATATCATCGCGGCGATTGCCGAGATTATCTTTCCCTCAGGCTCCAGCCCGCGATGAAGCACCCGCCCGCCGACTCCGATGATATCGACGCCCGATTTGCGGAATAAGAGCCCATCGGGCGCGTTATCGCCCAAATTCTCCCCTTGCATCACTTTGTCGTAAATGCCTCTTATGTCCTCCGCCGATGTAGGGAGAGCTTGCTCCTCGGAAGTGAGCCCCACATACAAGTTCGCGAGCTCCATGAACCTTTTATCCGAAAGGCTGGGATAATCGCGTGCTTCGGATAAGAGCTCGTCGATCTGACGCCGGGTGCTGTGGATTCCCTCGAGAGCATTTGTGCTTACCACTTCGTCGATCACAAGGCTGCGAACCAGCGCGCCCCTTGCAACAGGTGGCAACGAGGCATAGAGCGAGGAAACGCGTCTTTCTTTTCGGAGCACCGATTCGTTGAGGACGGAGAGCTCACGGGGCACGGCAAAAAACAGCTCATCGTCCCCTGCTGAAATCCCAAGGCGGAACGAGGAATCGGCAGACCTGCGCTCTTTTGCCAGGCTACGATTATTCGCTAGAGCCGAAGTACTTTTGTCCATATGAAACAAAGTGCCGAGAGTCCTATATGCCATATCAATCCACCAAGCAATAATTGAAAGCAGCTCTTGTGCTTCTATTTTATAAAATTACGAGTTTTTATAAATATGACTGATATTTCTGCTTTTATTTTATACATGAAGCCGGTTTGAAAAGAAAGAATGAGCATTTACTCCCTTTGCTACAGAAATCAGCAACGTGTAAACGCAAGAATCAAACGACTGAGACCGATCGATAGCAAATCGCTTTGTCCCCGTCCGCTTTAGATGGTCATTCGCATCGGCGACGACCCGAAAATCAGGGTTGTAGGCGATTTTTGGGCATATGGTTGAATATCGCAGTCGCCCCTCACCCCAAAAGTCCAGGTCCAGCGGTTACCGATATTCCAGCTATTCCCCCACTGCAGGAAAATTGCCTACAAGTCCAGTTTTCAGACAGACGTATCACAGAATTCCGTCCCGCAAAGCCTCATCATGTCCAAATTCGAGTGGACAAACAGGCGGCATAGACACTAGAGCAGCGCACCACGAACCTCAGCGTACTTCCGGCGCGTCTCCGCGGAGGAAAACGTGGGCGCGAGGCCGAATGGGCGATCGAGCAGCTCACGAAGATACCCCAGCCGCGCCAGTTCACCCTTCGCAGAATCGTTCACGATCTCGAACGGCAAGCATGCCACTACAATAAGCCCGTCAAGACTGCCCTTGCGATCAGCATGCGAAAGGCAGCGACGCTCGCGAACCGCCGTCATCGCCGCATCAGAAATCTCGCCATTAGCAAACTCCCCCGGCGTCAGGCCAAGCACATCGTGAACATCGCTCTGCCCAAAGACCCGCACGATATCCACCTTGTCGGCATCGCGCACGATTTCGCAGAAGCAGCGGGTACGCGCATCAAGGTCATCGGGAAGGCTCAAGTCGCTATGCAACGCGACGGCGGAGCGCACGATAGCAACGATATCCCCGTCGACACAGAAGAGCTTCATCCGTCCGTCAGCGCCAGCCAACGCCTTCCCGTTAAACGTCGAATCACCGTCCAGCACCGCCAGCCCAAGCCGCGCATGGCTGCACGAAGCAGCGTCCTTGAACGTCCTCCATATCCTCAGCTGCTCAAAGCGCCCGATGTCATGAAGAAGACCACAAAGCCAAGCAGTATCCACGTCAGCGGCACTCATGCCCTTGGCCGAAGCAGTCTTCTCGCACAGCTTGGCCACGCGCATCGTGTGGTCGTATTTCATCGCGATACACGTGTCGCTCATATCGAAGGCTGCAACGTACGCATCGAACGCCCGCTGCACAGCTGATCTATCCGCATTGGTCACGCTTCCCTCTTTCTCAATCGCGACGCACGAGCCGCGCATGCCAGAAAACCAATATCACATCTACAAGATGCTTCGACCGCCCATGCGGTATCGAGTTCCCCTACCCTTGCCTTCGCGCATAATCACGCCCTTTTCCATAAGCTCATTCAGCCTTCTCGCCAATGTTCTCGGCGCAATACCGGTCGCAGACGAAATCTCCGACTTGGCGGCTACCCCAGCGCGCGAAATGAAGCCGACAATCACGCTCCCATCAGAAACACGCGCACCCGCAGCATCCGATGCTCCCCTAGGCTTAGCAGCCATAACATCAGGAACGGGAATCATGGCATCGAAGAAATCCCCGTCGACCAGCCTCGGGTCCTCGCCCGTATAGAACCTCGAGTATTTATAGAGCTTTCGGGTACCGCTCCCGAGCCTCTCGGAACGGCCAATCTGCGCGAAGAAACTCGCGATGACGGGGTTCTTCGGTGTGGGGTCGAAGTTGTCCAGCGTCACGGGCCGCGTGTAGATAGAGCGGCTCGCGTTGCGCGTACGCACGTATCCCCGGCCAATCTCTAGCTTAGCCATCTGAGGGCTCGAGTATTCCCTGTGCATGAGGGTGTTCGCCACGAGCTCGCGAATAATCACATCGCGGGGGCTCACGCGCTGCGTCCCGTCAAGCGCGAAGGCGTCGGGAAGCCATTTCTCGCCGAAGTCCACGAGCCTGTCGTACGAGTCGATGAGGTTAGTCTGGACGGTATCGCGGTCGTCATACCGGTCCGTATCGTCACGGCGCAGCAGCGCCTCGGTCCGATATGCAGGGACAACATCAAAAATCAATTCATCGGTGCCGAGAAGCAAAACCGCCGCCAGCGTAAAACCTTCTTCGCCGGTCTCCGCATCACGAGACCAAAGACGAGAAGCGCGAAGCAGCTCTTCGTCGGTCATGGAGATCCATGGGTGCGACCCTGCATGGGACACCGCAACCAGCTCGCGAACCCTTTTCAGGAGGTCGGGCCTGAAATCGGTCTTTTTTATCCACGGATAGACACGGCGCTCGGAATACAGCCCCCGCTTGCGAATTGCGAGACTCGAAATCTGGATATCGCTCGTAAGACGAACATCTACGTCGGCTACACGATCAAAGACCTGGCCTTTGAAGCGATACGTCTCTGGCCCCATCGGTACCCAGACGCGAATCACCGTTCTTCCGTTGCCGACATCGATTCTCTCGGGCTCCACGGTCGGCGAAGGGGCGAACAGACTTGGATTGCTGGTGACGTTGATGAGATTTCGTTCCAGCGGCATAACGCGATCGGCCTCGATGCCCTCTATATCCCCATCATCCGTCACGCCGAGCAGGATAGTGCCGCCTTGGCGATTGGCAAAGGAGCAGACCGTCTCGAACACGTCTCGCTCGACCTTGCCACCGCAGCGTTTGAACTCGAGAGACATCCCCTCGCCGTCTGCAATCAGCAACTCAAGTTCACGCTTATCCATCGCCCCTCCTTTTTTGTGCCAAATTGTACATGAATCGTGCCTAATCGTGCCACGCATTTGGCACGATTCATCGAATCAGAGGTTGAAGTGGAATAAATACAGAACATCCCCCCATGCCCACAACCAGCCTCTATGGCTTCCCGTCAAGGAAAGAAACCTTATAGCCATTGACCACCGCATAGTAGCTATCGCGCATGAGTCATAGCTTGGTATCTCCGTTTGTTTGGATACCCCGACCTTGAAGAAGGGCGGCAGCTCGCCAATCGTATGGAACTCTTTGGCCACATATCCCCCCTATAAGTCAGAAGGCCGCCAGCGCAAAACGCCGGCGACCTTCCTAGTCCTCGCCTCACTTAGAGTCCACGAGGCCGTATCACTGAGAACACTCTATCTACATTTTCCCAGCTGGTTAAGTTTTAGTCAAAGTCGACGAAGCTCAGCTCGAGCATGGCTCAG
Organism: Atopobium sp. UBA6362; assembly: GCA_002440065.1. GTDB lineage: Bacteria > Actinomycetota > Coriobacteriia > Coriobacteriales > Atopobiaceae > Paratractidigestivibacter. Next base: position 55,971 of record DJRK01000050.1, read on the forward strand.
AAGCAGGAAAACCCAGAGACGGTGGCTTATTGAGGCCCGTCAGCAGCCTGACAAAACCTTGAGAAGCTGGCAAAGAATCTCACCAAGCATCAAACTCGTCGGTTCCAAGAACGCAAACAAGGCGTCCCCTTCGGGCGAGCTCGCGGAGGGTCCGGCCTCGCGCCCCAGCATGGTGGAGATTAACGTGTTGGCTTCTATTCTGCTCAAGGAGACAGTTAGACGCGACCGATGTAAGTTTTGCGGCGCGCTCATCAGACGGCTTCTGATTGAACCGCAACAAGATTAAGCTCCATTGACTGCTTATAGGGCCCATCGGAATCGCGTCCGTCAATCAGCGGATACTAGATCTCAACGATGGATAAGCGGCCCTCGAGGATGAGCTTATGAATGAGGTTCTTGCCGTGGTCCTCGTTGTCCATCGTCTCGCCGTACGCGCTGAGAAGGCCCAGGACCCGTTGGTACGTCTCTTCCTTCGCCGTCTCGGAGTAGTTGCTATAGAAGAAGATCAGTTTTACGTGAGAGCTATAAAGGTCGACCATGTCGAAGATGGGCTGGGAGGGCGAGTGGCCGTCCGTACCGTCGGTGAACCCCACAGCTTCCCGCGAGTAGGCAGCGTCGAGAGGCCGTCGGGACAAAAACCGTAAGTCTGTGATCAACAGGGGATTGCCGAGTAGACGACGCTTTCAGGTCAAGAAAACCGCAGGTCAGCGATAGACGAATCTGTGGGCTACTCCACAGGCCCATTGTTGGTCACAGACTTACGGCTTTTTTGCGCGGAACGTCCGAGGACGACCGCCAATCCAACGGAAGCATCGCTAGGCCTCTTGCCGAATTAAGCCGCTCCCCCATCGTCTTCGTTTTTCGGCTCATTGTCCGTCTCATCGGAAT
>DJRK01000070.1 GCA_002440065.1 Atopobium sp. UBA6362
CATGCGTCATTTCGGATCCATGAAGCGCTTGCGTGCTGCGAGCGTCGGGGACATCGCTGCCGTTAAGGGGGTACCGCGTGACGTGGCGCAGGCGGTTCACGACACGCTGCAGACCTGGAATCCCTCCTCTTCCGCGCCGCGTGGTGCCGAGGACCGAAGCCCCCTATAGGCCCAGGTGTTCGCCCCTTGCTATACTGGGGAGCAAAACCGTCCGTTCAGGGAGTGACCCGTATGCCCGATTCCAGTGATATCACCGCGCAAGAGCTCGCCGACCGCGTGCCCGATATCGTCATCATCACCGGTATGTCGGGTTCGGGACGCACGCAGGCCATGCATGCGTTCGAGGACATGGGCTATTTCTGCATCGACAATCTTCCGCCGCGCTTGATTCTGCAGCTGGCGGAGCTCGTGGGAATCAATGCAGGTATCGGTCGCCACCTGGCCGTTACCTGCGATTTGCGCAGTCAAGGGCTGTTCGATGAGCTTCTCGATACAATCAAAACGTTAGAGGCACATGAACTTACCTGCAAAATCGTGTTTCTCGAGGCGTCGGACGAGGTTTTGATCCGTCGCTATAGCGAGAACCGTCGCCGGCATCCGCTCGCCATGCCGGGCGAGTCGACGACGGACGCCATCCAGCGTGAGCGCGTCCAGCTCAAGAGCATACGTGATGTCGCAGATATGGTCATTGACACGAGTCGGCTGCGTACGGCCGCGTTGCGTAACCGGCTGCAACATGCCTTTTCCGAGCTCACGGATCAACAACTCATGGACGTGCGTGTCTTCTCGTTCGGTTTTAAGCACGGCATGCCCGTCGAGGCCGACCTCATGATCGACGTCCGCTTCCTGCCCAACCCCTTCTACGACCCGCAGATGCGCCCGCTCACGGGCAACGACGCCCCGGTCCGCGACTTCGTGCTGCAAAACGACGTCACCAAGAAATTCCTCGATGCCTGGTACCGTCTGCTCGACGTTGCCATGCCGGGCTACGTCGCCGAGGGCAAGAGCCACCTCTCGATCGCGGTGGGCTGCACCGGCGGCCAGCACCGCAGCGTCGCCATCGCGAACGCCACGGCCGACTACCTGCAGCGCGGCGGCTACCACGTGAGCCTGTCGCACCGCGACCTCGCCCTCGCCAACGTGAGGACGAGCTAGTATGTCGTTTACCGCCGAGGTCAAAGACGAGCTCTCGCGCCTGGAGGGCCCCACCGAGTTGGCGGAGTCCGCCCAGCTCTCGGCCCTCATCCGCGTGTGCGGCACGCTCTCGTTCAGGGGCGCGGGGCGCTACTCCATCCGCGTCGCGACCGAGACCGGCGCCGTGGCGCGCACGGCGATCAAGCTCACCCACAAGCTCTTCGGCCTCGAGACCTCTCTCACCGTGCGCAGGAGCGTCCTGCACAAGACCCGCAACTACCTCATCGAGATCCCCGAGCAGGACGAGCTCGCCGAGGACCTCGAGAAGCTCGGCATCCTCGTCCCGGGCCACGGCCTCTCCACGGGCGTCCCCCGGAACCTCCTGCGCACCCGCGCGGCCATCGCGTCCTTCGTCCGGGGCGCGTTCATGGCGGGCGGCTTCATCGCCGACCCGCGCGGCGACTTCCACCTGGAGATCGCCGTGACGGGGGAGGACTTCGCCCGCGAGCTCGCCGCGCTCATCGGCTCCTTCGGCGTCACGCCGCGCCTCAACCACCGCCGCGGCGCCTACGCGATCTACCTCAAGAGCTTCGACGACATAATCGTCCTCCTGCGCGGGATGGGCGCCGGCCGCATGGCCCGCGTCGTCGAGGTCGCCCGCGCAAAGAAGTCCGTGAAGAACGACGTCAACCGCCGAGTGAACGCCGAGATGGCGAACCAGGCCCGTTCGACGGACGCCGCCGCCGAGCAGCTCCTCCTCATAGAGCGTGCCGAGAAGGCCCAGGTCATGGGCTCTCTTCCCCCCGCGATTCGCGCGTTCTGCGAGGCGCGCAGGGAGAACCCCGAGCTCTCGCTCGCGGCGCTGGGGCAGGTGCTCGACCCGCCCGCCTCGAAGTCCGCGATGTACCACCGGCTGCTCAGGCTCCAGGAACTCGTCGAGGAGGCGGAGCACGGGCAGGGGAGGTAGCCTCTCCCTCGGGCAAATAACGCTTGCCCGCTGCCCGAAGCCGCTGCGCGGCGGGATTCTTCGCAAACGGCCCGATTAGCTCGGCGAACGGGTCGAGTTGTGGTCGAAATTTAGCGATTTCATGGTCAAAATGACTAAAATTTCGGACAAAATGGCCATTTTGTTTCGTTCAATTTGCTGAGAGCGGTATAAAGCGGCCCCCTTCTGAGGTACACTAACCCATGGCATTGATTGCCATTCAGAAGCAGGCTGGGGGGACAAGCCCCGCGGCCTCGTGAAAGGAGAAGGCATGGCAGTAAAGGTTGCTATCAACGGCTTTGGTCGCATCGGCCGTCTGGCTTTCCGCCAGATGTTCGGTCACGAGGGCTCCGAGATCGTCGCTATCAACGACCTCACCTCCCCCGACATGCTCGCTTACCTGCTGAAGTACGACTCCACGCAGGGCAACTACTCCCGTGACCACAAGGTCGAGGCCACCGAGGACTCCATCATCGTCGATGGCAAGGAGATCAAGATCTACAAGGAGGCCGACGCCAACAACCTGCCTTGGGGCGACCTCGACGTCGACGTCGTTCTCGAGTGCACCGGCTTCTACACCAGCAAGGCCAAGGCTCAGGCCCACATCAACGCTGGCGCCAAGAAGGTCGTCATCTCCGCTCCTGCCGGCAACGACCTGCCCACCATCGTCTACAACGTCAACCACGAGCAGCTCACCGCTGATGACAACATCATCTCCGCTGCCTCCTGCACCACCAACTGCCTCGCCCCGATGGCAGACGCGCTCAACAAAGCGTATCCGATCGTTTCCGGTATCATGACCACCGTTCATGCGTACACCGG
>DJRK01000038.1:0-1113 GCA_002440065.1 Atopobium sp. UBA6362
CACCATCGTGGGCGCTGGTTCCACGGGCGATTCCTCCATGGACGCGGGCAACATGCTGAAGCCCGCGCTGGCTCGCGGCGAGCTGCATGCCATTGGCGCCACCACGCTTGATGAGTACCGCAAATACATCGAGAAGGATGCCGCTCTTGAGCGCCGTTTCCAAACGGTTTTGGTGGGCGAGCCCAGCGTGGAAGACACCATCGCCATTCTGCGCGGTTTGAAACAGAAGTACGAGATTCACCACGGCGTGCGCATCACCGATTCGGCGATTGTGGCCGCGGCTGAGCTGTCGAACCGCTATATCTCCGACCGCTTCCTGCCCGATAAGGCCATCGACCTCGTGGACGAGGCAGCGAGCCGGCTGCGCATGGAACTCGACTCGATGCCGTCCGACATCGACGCCGTCGACCGCCAGCTCACGCAGATGCAGATCGAGGAGCAGGCCCTCATGAAGGAGGAGGACGAGGCCTCCAAGGAACGCCTCGAGACCCTCCGCGGCGAGATCGCGACCACGCGCGAGAAGCTCGACGGCATGAAGGCCAACTGGGAGAACGAGAAGTCCGCGATCGACCGGGTCCAGGACCTCAAGGCCCAGATCGAGGACGCGAAGACGCAGATGGAGCGCGCGACCCGCGAGGGCGACCTTGCCCGCGCGTCCGAGCTGCGCTACTCCACGATCCCCGCGCTGCAGCGCGACTACGACACCGCCGAGAAGGCCTTGGCCGCCAAGCAGGAGGCGGGCGGGCTTCTCAAGGAGGAGGTCACGAGCGAGGAGATCGCCGAGGTCGTGAGCGCGTGGACCGGCGTGCCCGTGTCCAAGATGATGCAGGGCGAGATGGACAAGCTCAAGAACCTCGAGGCCGAGCTTCACAAGCGCGTCATCGGCCAGGACGAGGCCGTCCGCGCCGTGGCCGCCGCCGTGCGCCGCAGCCGCGCCGGGCTCTCCGACCCCGACCGCCCCATCGGCAGTTTCTTCTTCCTCGGCCCCACCGGCGTGGGCAAGACCGAGCTCGCCAAGGCGCTCGCCGAGTGCCTGTTCGACGACGAGCGCTCGCTCGTGCGCATCGACATGTCCGAGTACATGGAGAAGTTCAGCGTCCAGCGCCTCATCGG
>DJRK01000038.1:1125-4206 GCA_002440065.1 Atopobium sp. UBA6362
GGATACGTGGGCTACGACGAGGGCGGCCAGCTCACCGAGGCAGTGCGCCGTCACCCCTACTCCGTCATCCTCATGGACGAGATGGAGAAGGCGCACCCCGACGTGTTCAACATCCTGCTGCAGGTCCTCGACGACGGTCGCCTGACCGACGGCCAGGGCCGCGTGGTGAGCTTCAAGAACACGATCATCATCATGACCTCGAACGTGGGCAGCCAGTTCATCGCGGGCGCCGGCGCGTCGGGCGATGCGGAGGAGGGCCGCAAGAAGGCCATGGAGGCGCTCCGCGAGCAGTTCAAGCCCGAGTTCCTCAACCGTATCGACGACGTGGTGGTCTTCCAGCCGCTGGGCCTCGAGGACATCGAGAAGATCGTGGACATCCAGCTCAAGGACGTCCGCGAGCGCCTCGACCGCGACCGCATCCAGCTCGAGCTCACGTCCGCGGCCAAGCAGCTGCTCGCGCTCGACGGGCTCGACCCGGTCTACGGAGCGCGTCCGCTCAAGCGCCTCATCCAGCGCGAGGTCGTCGACAACGTGGCGAACCTCATCATCGACGGCCAGCTCCACGAGGGCGATACCGTGCTGGTCGACGCGGGCGACGACCAGCACTTGGTTGCCCGCCGCAAGTAACGTAGGCTGCGCGACGCCGCTGAGGGGCGGCCGCGCGCCCCGACCGGGGTTCCGGCTGGGGCGCGCGGTCGTCCCGTTTTTGTTTGCGGGGGTGGGCGGCGTTGCGGCGACTCGCCTCGCGCGCGTTGTCGCTGCGCAACTTTCCCGTCCGCTTGGTCCCGGGGTCCCGGGGTCCCGTTGCCGCGCAACTTGTCTGTTGCCTTGATTGCGGAGGCCGGCCGCCGCGCAAAAATAACGTTCGTTTGACTACCAGGGCTCGCTCCCGCGCAAGAATCCCGTTCGTTTGACGATTTCGCGCACAAATCGCGTTCGTTTGAGGCTTGCGCGACGCCGCCCAATCAAGCGAACGCGCTTCTTGCGCGGCGGAGTCAAGGAAACGCGATAGGTGCGCTACGATTAGGCGTCAAGAAAACCGAGCGACCTGGAGGCCGCTATGAACGATACCGACCCGCAAAAAACGCAGCTCGTAGGGGGTGCCGCCGAATCGCCCGACGCAACGCGGCCGGCGCTCGCCCCGGCCCGCGCCGCCCAGCCCGACCCGGACGCCACGGTCTTCTCGGCCCAAGCCCGCCCGTCGAGCCCGGCGCCCTCCTCCGTCCCCGACCCGGACGCGACCGTCCTTGCGGCGGGCCAGGCTCCCATGCCCGCGCCTGCCCAGGCGCCTGCGGGCTCCCGCACCGCGCTCTTGGGCTCGCTGCCCACGACGGAGCTCGATCCCGCCCAGGCGCCCGTCACGGTCTCGGCCGCCGCGCCCACGACCGTGCTTCCCGGCGACGCCCCCGCGGAACCCCTGACCGACGGCATCGACGCGCTCGACGATCCCTACCGCTCGCCGGCCTCGCTCGACGACCTCACCGTCGCCCAGGCGCCCGTGCAGCTCGCCTCGCCCGTGAAGAGCACGCGCAGGCGCCGCATGCCCGTGTGGGCGGTGCTCCTCATCGTCGTCGTGCTTCTTGGCGCGGCGGGCGGCGCGGCCTGGTACACCTACAAAGAGGAGCTGTGGGGCGGCAAGACCGTGCCCATGGTCGTGGGCCTGTCGCAGGACGCGGCGACCCAGCAGCTCGAGGCCAAGGGCTTCAAGGTCGAGGTCACCCAGCAGCCGGCCGACGACGGCATCGGGACGGTCGTCTCCTGCACGCCCGAGCCTGGCCGCCGCGCGCAGACGACCGGTGCGGCCACGATCACCGTCGCCGTCGCGCGCACGATTCCGCAGGTCGTGGGCCTGCAGTCGGACGCCGCGCAGAAGGCGCTCTACGACGCCGGCGCCGCGAACGTGCGGATCCAGTCCGTGAACTCGGACGCCGAGCCCGATACCGTGGTCGCCGTGAGCCCCGAGGAAGGCGCGCCCTTCGCCTCGACCGACGAGATCGTGATCCAGGTGGCCACGCCCTACGTGGTGCCGAGTGTGGTCGGCCAGACCCTCGAGGCCGCGAAGACCGCGGTCCAGAAGGCGGGCCTCACCGCGAAGGTCACGTTCATCAAGTCCAGCGAGGCGCGCAACACGGTCGTCTCGACCAGCCCCGAGGCGGGCGAGAAGCTCGAGGAGGGCGGCGAGGTCGAGCTCAAGGTCTCGTCGCCGTACCCCACGTCGGTTCCGTCGCTGGGGGCCTACTTCGACTGCACGTCCAAGGAGGTCTCGAGCTATCTGGGCGACGAGAAGTACTCCCTCGTCTTTGGCGCGCGACTGCCCAACGGCGATGCGCACGCCATCTACACCGGCCCCCAGGGCGACGCGCTCTACTTCACGTCCTCGCCCGAGATCGTGGACAACCCCGGCGGCTCGGCCGAGGACGTGCTCGCGGCGGGCGCGCCCATCGGCGGCGTGCGCTACGAGTTCTCGGCCGCCACGCTCCCGTCGGGCGCGGCGCAGACGGATGCCGGCGTGAAGGCGGTCATGGAGGCGTGCGGCTTCACGGGCCTCAAGGAAACGGCGACGCAGGACGACCTGGCCAAGCTCGGCTACGAGGCCCAGGGACGCAGCTTCATGTGCGCGTACGGCGAGGCCGACTCGTATAGCTGGGCGGTCATCGTCGACGGGTCGCAGCAGGGCGGCGTCTCGGTGACGGCGCTCGCGTTCGTGCCCACGCGCTTCAAGGGCGGCGTCGACCTCTCCAAGTTCGACAACAGTCCGGCGAAATACATCGCTTGCGCGGACCTCTACGACGCGTCCGCGGTCAAGGCGAGCCAGTTCGAGGAGCCGGCCACGGACGCCGGCCAGCAGTGAGGGAGCGTTAAATGGCCAAGAAGGACGACGACGCGGACAAGCGCGCGAGCGAAGAGGAGAAAAGCGAGTTCATCCGCGCCGAGAACGAGGACGACGACGGCTACGACCCTTACTCGGACCGTCGACCGGTGAGCGAGCCGCTTTTCGAGCCCGATCCCTGGTCCTAGGCCGGCAAACGGGGCCATCTGGGCAAGATGCGGCGGCTCTGCGATGGCGCGCTTTTTTGTGGT
>DJRK01000152.1:0-317 GCA_002440065.1 Atopobium sp. UBA6362
CCGGCCGAGACGTCGATCGTCATGGCGTCGGCGTAGGCGTCCGTCTCGGCCTGGTCGCGCTGGTACTCGACGCGCATGGCGACCTTGAAACGCTCGTCTTTGCGCTTGAAGAAGACACGCTGCTCGGCGACCTGGCGCATCTTCCAGAAGGTGCGGATGCCCTGCTTGACGACGGCCTCGGGGTAGCCCGCGATCATGAAGCGCTGGTCGCCCACCTGGTACTGCATGAGGAACTTCTGGTTCTCGTCCAGGATGAGGGGCTTGCCGGCGAGCGCCGGGACGCTGATGAGGAAGTAGGCGTCGTCGATGGCCTCGCG
>DJRK01000152.1:353-727 GCA_002440065.1 Atopobium sp. UBA6362
TTGACCTGCTGGCCCACGGGGGCGTCGAAGGCGATCTGCAGCTTTGTGCCTGGCTTGACTTGCAGCTCAGCCATTGGCCCTCCTTGGGTACCGAGCAGGATGCATAGACTTTCTTACTTTAGCTATTTTGCGGGCGTTGCGGGGAGGAGGGAGCTATTTTCGACCCGCCAATGCACGCAATCGGGAAAATAGCCGGCCTCGGAGGGGGCGTGCGTGACCCAAAAGACGGTTTTCCCCGCCAAGAGCGGCAAGGCATAGGCCATGAGGGCGTCGACCGTCGCCGCGTCCATGCCGCGCAGGGGCTCGTCGAAGAAGAGCACGTCGGCATCGGCAAGAAGGGCGCGCAGGATCGCGACGCGGCGGCGCTGGCCGCC
>DJRK01000152.1:744-947 GCA_002440065.1 Atopobium sp. UBA6362
GGGGCGGGGGTCGACGGCCGCCTCGGACAGGCAGACGGCAGCGAGGGCATCGCGCGAGCGGTCGAGAAAGGCATCGAGGTCGGCGCCGCGCAGGTGGGCGTGCGGCAGGCGGATATTCGCCGTGACGGTGAGGCCGTTACAGAGGCGGTCTTCTTGGAAGACGGCGGCAAGGCGCGGATGGACGGCGGACTTCGGGTCGCGGG
>DJRK01000152.1:993-6472 GCA_002440065.1 Atopobium sp. UBA6362
CGGCGGGCTGCAGGTCGCAGGTGGGCCGCAGCTGGACGGCGGGCTGCAGGTCGCAGGTGGGCTGCGAGCAAACGGCTGGGCACGGCCCCACGACTTCGCCGGCGAGGGGCACAACGAGCCCCATCAACAGGTTGAGCAGCGTGGTCTTGCCCGCGCCGGACGGGCCTTTGATCACGTGCACGCGACCGGCCTCGAACTCGGCGCTTACGTGTGCGAGCACGGGGGCGCGGTCGTCGTAACCCACCGACACGTCGCGCAACTCATAGGCGAACGAGGAGCCGGCGGACGCGGGGTCCTTCTTTGCAGCGGCGTCTCTCACGGCCTCGTCTCCCATCTGCGCTCCACTGCGGCGAGGACGCGGCCAAGCACGGCCTCGATCGCCACGCTCAAAGCCACGATCGCGAGCGTCCAGGCAAAGAGGTCCGGCGTATCGAGGTAGACCTTCGCGTCGTACAGGTGGACGCCGATGCTCGGGTCGGGCAGGCCGATGACCTCGGCCGCGATGCCGCTTTTCCACGCGAGGCCCACCGCGAGCGAGAGGCCGGCACGCAGGTAAGGCAGGACCTCGGCCGCGTACACGGTGCGGACGCGGTCCCATCCGCGCACGCCAAAGACGTCCGCCATCTGGAGCAGCTGGGGATCGGTCTGGTCGATGCCCTCGAGGACGTTCGTGTACACGATGGGAAATGTCATCAAGAACGAAATCATCACCGAGAGGTTGCGCGACGGCACCCAGATGAGCAGCAAGATGACGAACGAGGCTACCGGCGCCGCCTTTACGGCTCCCACCAGCGGGGCAAGAAGCTCGCGAACCGCACGTGCCCGGCTCGCCGCGGCTGCAAGGAGCACGGCCGCCACGGTCGCCGTTGCGAAACCGAGGGCGATCCTTGCGAGCGATATCCCTATCGAGCGCCAGAACGAGGCGTCGAGCGCGAGCTCGCCGAGCCGCGCGAGCACCTCGAGCGGGCCCACGAGGATGATGCGCGAGCCGATCGCGGCGGCCGCGACCTGCCACACAATGAGCCAGAAGCAAATTGCGCCGAGTCGCAGGGCCCAGCGGCGGGCCCTCGGCACCTCGGTTTTCTTTGTTGCGTTATTTATGTTTGGGGCGGGCATCGCCGATCGGCCAGGCGCGGCTTAGGCGCCGTAGTAGAAGTCGTCGCCGGGAAGCTTGCCGCCGACGGCCTGGGCGTTTTGCCCCTCGAGGACCTCGAGGTAGCCGGAGAGCTCGTCCTTCATCTGCGCGCCGTCGACGTAGGTGATGTTGCACGCGGGGATGGCCTTGGCGGCGACGGCCTCGGGCACGATGTCGTAGCTGCCCACGAGCTTGGCGGCGTCGGCCACGTTCGCGTTCACGTAGTCGACCGACTCGGCGTAGTGGCCGAGGAAGGCGTCGACCGCGGCGGGGTTCTGGTCGGCGAACTCGGAGCGCACGATCGCGACGCCCGTGATGAGCTTGCCGTTGTCGCCCGCCGACTCCCACTCCTTGTTCAGGTCGAGTGCCACGCGGATCTGGTCGTTCTTGGTCTGGGCGGTGGTCACGAAGGGCTGCGGGAGCATGGCCAGCGCCGTCGCGTCCTCGGCGAGGGCGGCGACGCACTCGGCGTGCTCGGACTTCCACTCAATCGTGACGTCGGACTCGGGGTCGAGGCCGTTCTGGCGCAGAACGTACTCGAGGGCGTACTGGGGCGTGGCGCCCTTGCCGGCGGAATAGATGGTTCGGCCCTTGAGGTCGGCAACGGTCTGGACGTCGTCGCCCAACTCGCAGATGTAAAGGACGCCCAGCGTGTTGATGGCGATGACGCGGACGCCGCCCTCGGTCTTGTTGTAGAGGACGGAGGCGAGGTTGGCGGGGACCGCCGCGATGTCGACCTCGGACTTGGAGATGAGCGGGGCTACCTCGTCTGCCGAGGCGACGATCTGGAAGGAGTAGTCGTTGTCCTTGAGGTTGCCGGCATCCGACTCGCTCATGAAGCGGACGAGGCCCATGGCGGTCGGCCCCTTGAGGGCGGCGGCGCGAACGGCGACGGGGGCGGAGTCGGCCTCGGCATCGTCCGCCTGGGACGCAGGCTCCTGGGTCTTGGCAGTCGAGCCGCAGGCGGCAAGGGTCGTAGCTGCAGTCGCGGCGCCTGCAAGCTGCAGGAACTTCCTTCTGGTAAGCATAGGGCGGTCCTCCCGAACTGTTTGTTTGCCCGTCAACGATAGCACCGCGGCGCGACGGGCCACAACGCCGCTGGGAAGGATGGGACGCCGCTGACCGATTGGGCTGCCCGCGACGAGCGGGCGAGCGGCTGCCCAAAGGCGCCCGCGGGCGGGCTCTGGAGCGGAAAATGGGCAACGGCTCGAAACCGACCATGCCCACCCGTGAGTTAGCCTTGGCTTCTATTCGAGAAACGGCCTTGGGAGATTCGGGTGGGCATGGTCGATTTCGGGACCCATCGATACGCGAGGCCCGATTCGAGCCAGCCAGGGCCGGTAGCAGCCGCAACGGCCGCGCCCACCGATTGCGCGATAGCCGCGCCCCGTCCAAGGGAACACTGAATCCACCCGACCACGCCCACCGAAAGGCACCCATGATCATCGAGGATCTCACCTTCCCCTCAGCAGACGGTGCATCGACCATCCACGCTCGGCTCTGGAAGCCCGATAGCTGCGCAAACGGGTCCGGAGCCGCCCCACGCGGCATCGTCCAGGTCGTCCACGGCATGAGCGAGCACATCCGCCGCTACGACGAGTTCGCGCGCTTCCTCGTGGGCCGCGGCTACGCCGTGTGCGGAGACGACCACATAGGTCACGGTGCGTCAGCTCCCCCGCACAAGCGCGGCTGCATGCCCGCCAAGGACGGCAACGAAGTTCTCATCGCCGACGAGCACGAGCTCAGAGGGCTTGTGGCGCAGCAATTCCCCGCTGAAACGCCGTACGTCTTCTTTGGCCACTCGATGGGCAGTTTCATCACACGCTGCTACCTGGGCCGCCATGGAGAGGGGCTCGCCGCGGCCGTCGTCTGCGGCACGGGAACGATTCCCATCGCGGTCTCCAAGGCCGGCCATGCCGTCGCGCGGGCGGTCTCGGCCGTGCGCGGAGAAGACCATCGCTCGAAGCTCCTCGACTCGATGGGCGCCGGTGGCTACAGCAAGAAGGTCCCCGGCCCCACCGGCTTGGAATGGCTGTCCCACAACAAGGACAACGTGCGCGCATACCTTGACGACGAGGAGTGCGGGTTCATGTTCTCGGCCGGGGGCTACGCGTCGCTCACGGCCCTCACGGCCGAGGCATGTTCGCGCAGCTGCGCGCAAAACACGCCCAACGACCTGCCGCTCCTTTACATCGCAGGAGACGGCGACCCCGTAGGCGACATGGGCCGAGGGGTCCGCGCGGCGGCCAAGCTCGCCAAGGACGCCGGTTGCTCAGACGTCACCTGCAAGATTTACGAGCACATGCGGCATGAAATCTTGAACGAGAAGGGCCGGGGAACAGTCTTTGAGGATATGGCCGGCTGGCTCGACTCGCGCATTCCCGTCAAGCCGGGCACGAGCCCGACCGACACCGACATCGAAATCTAGCGACCTCACGACCCGGCAACCCGCGACCCCAAGGAGGGCAGCCCCATGACCAAGAAGTACGTGATCGCACTCGATCAGGGGACCACGAGCTCGCGCGCCGTTCTTATCGACTGCAAGGGGCGCATGGTCGACGTGGTCCAGCGTCTCTTTGAGCAGATCTTCCCCCACCCCGGATGGGTCGAGCACAACCCGCAAGAAATCCTCTTCTCGCAGCTCGGGTGCCTCACGGAGCTTGTGAACAAGCACGGACTCGGCGCCGACGACATCGATTCCATCGGCATCGACAACCAGCGCGAGACGACCATCGTCTGGGACCCGTCGACGGGCGCGCCCGTGTGCAACGCCATCGTGTGGCAATGCCGCCGCACGTCCCAGATGGTCGAGGAGACCTGCAGCGACCCCCAGGTCGCGGCGATGATCCGCGCAAAGACGGGGCTTCTCCCCGACGCGTACTTCTCGGCGAGCAAAATCGCTTGGATACTGCGCAACGTGCCGGGAGCGCAGGAGCGGGCCCGCGCGGGCGAACTGCTCTTTGGCACGGTGGACACGTGGCTCATCTGGGTCCTCACGGGCGGGCTCGTCCACGCGACCGACCCCACGAACGCCAGCCGCACGATGCTCTACGACATCCACAAGGGGCGCTGGGACGAGGATCTGCTGGAGATGTGGGACATCCCGGCCTCGATGATGCCCGAGGTCAGGCCCAGCTCCGGCTTCTTTGGCGAGACGAGCTACCCCGGGGTGCCCGCCGGCATCCCGATCACGGGGGTGGCGGGCGATCAGCAGGCGGCGCTCTTTGGTCAGTGCTGCTTTGAGGCGGGGCAGGCCAAGAATACCTACGGCACCGGCTGCTTCATGCTGCTGCACACCGGGCGCGACGCGCGCACGAGCTCGCACAACCTCGTGACGACCATCGCCGCGAGCGCACCGGGGTCCACGGGACCCGAGTACGCGCTCGAGGGGTCGGTCTTCGTGGCAGGCGCGCTCATCCAGTGGCTCCGCGACGAGCTGGGCATCATCGGCTCCGCGGCGGAGACGGAGGCGCTCGCGCAGAGCGTCCCGAACACGGGCGGGGTCTACATCGTGCCCGCGTTCACCGGGCTGGGTGCCCCGTGGTGGAAGCCCGAGGCCCGCGGGGCGATCTATGGTCTCACGCGCGGGACGGGGCGCGCGGAACTGGCACGGGCCGCGCTCGAGTCGCTCGCCTACCAGATTCGTGACCTCGCAGACGCGATGGCGGCCGACGCGGGCGCCGGGCTCGACGTCCTCAACGTGGACGGCGGCGCAAGCGCGAACAACTTCCTCATGCAGTTCCAGGCGGACATCCTGGGCTGCGAGCTCAGGCGACCGCAAAACCTGGAGACCACTTCGCTCGGCGCGGCGTATCTCGCAGGACTCTCCACCGGCTTCTGGAGCGGGACGGACGAACTGCGGGAACTCCGCTCCAGCGACGACGTCTTCCGTCGGCAGATGGCCCAGTCGGAAACCGAGGCGCTTCTCGCCGGGTGGCACGACGCGATCAGGCGAACAACGAGCTAGCCTACAGGCCGAACAGGCAGGTCAGCGGACTCAATGAGTCGGGGAACGGGCCAAGAAGACCTGAACCCCGACCCGTTGAGTCGAGCCGCCGTCGAGTCATGCTCCGCCGAGCTAAGCCAAGCCACGCCGAACCGAGTCAATCCAAGCCAAGCCAAGCCAAAGACCGACGGCTTACTCCAAGACCTCGGCCGCGACGCGAGCGGTCTCTGTCGCGTCCTTGGCGTAGTAGTCCGCGCCCACCATCTGGGCGTACTCGGGGTTGAGCACCGCCCCACCGACGACCGTCTTGCACCAGGGGGTCTCCTTGTGCAGGAGCTCGATGGTCTCGGCCATGGCGGGAACGGTCGCCGTCATAAGCGCCGAGAGGCCCACAAGCT
>DJRK01000152.1:6543-14764 GCA_002440065.1 Atopobium sp. UBA6362
CATCGTAGCCGTAGTTCTCGAGCAGCATGCGCACGATATTCTTCCCGATGTCGTGGATGTCGCCTTGCACGGTGCAGATCACGACCTTGCCCTTCGCGGGAACCGTAGAGTCCCCGTCGCCGCCCGACGCCTCCTTGATGGTCTCGAACCCGGCCTTAGCGGCCTCGGCGCTCGCCATGAGCTGCGGCAAGAAGAACGTGCCTTTCTCGAACCGCGCGCCCACCTCGTCGAGAGCGGGAATCAGCACCTCGTTGATGGCGTACATCGCGTCGTGCTCGGCGATGACGCGGGCGACGACCTCGGGCATAGGGCCTTTGCGCCCGGCGAGGACGAGGGCTCGGGCCTCTTCCTCGGCGGACTTGGGGGCCGCATCAGCGCTCGGCGCGGAACCCGCCGCCGCTCCGGAAGCGGACCCCGCCGCAGCGGCGCCGCCGGCCGGGAGCTTGTCGGAGCGATCGGCGTAATGGGCAACGTAGTACTGAGCGCTCTCGTCTTCGCCCGAAAGCACGCGCCAGGAATCGACGACGTCCATCATCCGCTGGACCAGCGGGTTCATGATCGCCATGTCCAGGCCCGCCGCAAAGGCGCCGCTCAGGAACGTGGCGTTCACGAGCGGGCGGAACGGCAAGCCGAAGCTGATATTCGAGAGGCCAAGCACCGTACGAACACCGGGGAACTCCCGCTTGACGGCAGAGATCGCGTCCAGAATCGCGCGAGGCGCCGTCTGGTCCGTGGAGGCGGCCATGCAGAGGCAGTCGATGACCACGTCCTGGCGAGGGATACCGATGGCGTCGGTCGCGGCGACGATCTTGCGGGCAACCGCGACGCGGCCCTCTGCCGTGGACGGGATGCCGTCTTCGTCGAGCGTGAGGCCCACGATCGCGCAACCGTAGTGCTTGGCAATGGGCAGGACCGCGGCCAAGGTCTCTTCTTTGCCGTTCGTGGAGTTGATGAGCGCCTTGCCAGGATACGAACGTACCGCGGCCTCGATTACTTCGGGCTCGGCCGCGTCTATCTGCAGGGGCAGCGTCGTCACGCCCTGGAGCTCCGAGACGAGCTGAACCATCACGGCGCGCTCGTCTATCTCGGGCAAGCCGGCGTTTACATCCAGGATCTGCGCGCCCGCCTCGGTCTGGGAGATGGCCTCGCCCATGATGTAATCGTGGTTGCCGGTGCGCAGGGCCTCCTTCATCTTCTTCTTGCCCGTGGGGTTGATGCGCTCGCCGATGACGCCGACCTGCCCGGGAGCCAAGGAAACCAGCTTCTGCGGGCCGGTGACGCAGAACCAATCGTGGGTCTCTCGCGGCGCGGGCGTCCGCCCGGCAAGAAGCTCGCGCTCACCGCGGATGTAATCGGGGGACGTGCCGCAGCAACCGCCGACGACGGTTACGCCAGCGTCGACCATCTGGGCAACGGCCTCGCAGTACTCGGTCGGGTGGACGTCATAGAGGGTAACGCCGTCTTCCACGCGCGGAAGGCCGGCGTTCGCCTGGACCATGACAGGGCACTTCGCCCAGGGAAGCATGCGCTCCACGAGCGGCACCAGGTCCTTGGGGCCAAGCGAGCAGTTGATGCCCACGACGTCGGCGCCGAGGGACGAGAGCGTCACGGCGGCGACCTCGGGCGTCGTACCCAAGAACGTGCGGCCGTCCTCAGCGAACGTCATGGTCACGAAGACAGGCAGGTCGGAGTTCTCGCGCACGGCGAGAAGGGCCGCCTTGGTCTCGGCAAGATCGGCCATGGTCTCGATGATGAACAGGTCGGCGCCCGCCTTGGTGGCGGCACGCGCCTGCTCCGCAAAGAGCTCGTACGCGTCGTCGAAGGGCAGCGTGCCCATGGGCTCGAGGAGCTGGCCCGTCGGGCCGATGTCGGCCGCAACGTAGCGGACCCCCGACCTGCGGGCACAGCCAACGGCCGCTTGAAAGATCTCCTCCACCGTCGCCGCGTCGCCGAGCTTCTCGCGGTTCGCGCCGAACGTGTTCGTCGTCGCCACGTCCGATCCGGCGGCCACGTAAGCTGCGTGGACATCGCGTATCTCGTCCGGGTTGGTAAGGCACAGGAGCTCCGGGAGCTCGCCGGCCGCGAGCCCGCGCTCCTGGAGCTGTGTGCCCATGGCGCCGTCGAAGACGAGGAACTCCTCACCGGCAAGCACCCGGCGCAGGTAGTCGTCCTTCACGCGAAGGCGGCGGGGCTCCAAGCGGCCCTTTGGCCAAGAGCAGTTGAGCTTCTTCCCTGAATGCGTATCGGACATGGTGGACCTTTCCAATTCTCTATCTGTCGTACATCGGGCGTGCGGCCCCAGGAATCAGGGCGCTTTGACTCGCGGGCTCGCAGAACCAAGCCCATAGGCCCGGCTCACGGGGCCGTGCTCCGAGCGTTCCGCCTCAGTGGCGACGGCAGGGGCGCAACTTGCAGAAATCGTTGCACGCGCAGTCGCGGCAGAGCCCTTTCTCGTGGCCAGCGGCCTGCGGCTCCTCGTACATCCCCACGATAGCCGTCACGCTCTTCGTAGGCGTCATGAGCAGTTGGGGCGACAGCGTGATACCCAAGCGGCGTCGGGCATCGGTGGCATCGAGAAGCACGGGCTGCACGGTTAGCGGCAGGTCTCCATAGCCGGGCGAGAAGCGATAGCCCGTATGAAGCCCCCGCCTTGCTGCCTCGGCCACAAGGCTCGCCTCGCAGGCGTCGGCCGCCCGCTCGACCGTCGTCGTGCCCGCCGCGTCAAAGATCACGTGGGCCGCCGGGTCGGTGAGCGACAGCCTCCTGAGCTCGCGCTCGACGTCCATCCCCACCGTCACGGCCATAACGCCGACCGCAACGGCACCCGTCGCCGCATCGCCGGACTCTCCGAGGTACTCACGCATGGACTCTCCGGAGAGCTCCAGCGCCGTGCCGTCCAGACGCACAACGAACGTGCCGTCGCCGCGTGTCTCGCGTCCCGAGACATCAAAGACGCGCCAAACGCCGCGACATCGGGCAATCTGGAGACAGCGCTCAACCACCTCATCGATGCGGTCCTCGAGCTCGGGGGTCATGCGCTGGCCCGAGTAGCCCAGATAGCGCAGTACTTCCGAGCGATCGACCGACCTGACGTCGAAGTCCTCGACGTTGTAGGGGCCGGGCTGCCGGCGGGGCGTCACGACGTCCCCTACTCGCTCAGATATCCGCAGGCCACAAGCGCGTCGTGAGCCGCCTTGCCCACCGAGGGCTTGTTCATGCTGTAGATATGAAGGCCGTCCACGCCGTTCGCGGCAAGATCCTCGAGTTGCTCGCATGCGTACTCGATACCCGCCTGAGCCTGGGCCGCCGGGTCGTCGCCGGCAGCAGCCAGGCGTTTGATGACCTTGGCGGGAATGGATGCGCCGCAGGTAAACGCCATTCGCTGGATCTGCTTCACGCTCGTGAAGGGCATGATGCCCGCCACGATGGGGAGTTTCACGCGGTGCCGCAGGCACTGCTCACGGAAGCGATAGAAGTCCTCGTTGTCAAAGAAGAGCTGCGACACGAGGAAGTCGGCACCCGCCTCCTGCTTGATGTAGAGGCTCCGATAGCTCTCCTCAAGCGAGGGAGACTCAACGTGCCCCTCCGGGTAGCACGCCGCGCCGATGCAGAGCCCCGGCTCCGTCTCGCGCAGGTAGGCGATGAGGTCGGAGGCATGGGCAAAATCGACCACGTCCCGGCCCGGCCTGCGGTCCCCGCGGAGGGCGAGGATGTTCTGTACGCCCGAGGGCTCGAGCCCCGTCACAAAGGCGTCGACGTCGGCCTTGGTCGAACCCATGCACGTGAGGTGGGCCAGGGCGGTCGTATCCAGGTCCTTCTCAATAGAGGCGGCAATGGATGCCGTGTTCTGAGAGTTCCCGGAGCCGCCGGCGGAGTACGTAACGGAAATCCAGTCGGGTTTGTGCGCCGCCAGGGCGCTCGAAACCTCATAAGCCTTCTCCAAAGGCAGGTCGCCCTTGGGAGGGAAAATCTCGAAGGAGAAGGTCTGCTTGGCCGCGATCTTGTCGATGATCTTCATGGTTATTTATCACCTTTCGCGCGAATTACGTGCGGTCTGTCTTACTCGGAGCGTGTTGGTCGCCCTTCGAGGGGCATCCAAAAATCCGTTTAGTCCTGCATGAAATCTGGCATACGCCCCTCGGATGTTGCCCGAGCGATATCGAGAAACGCGTCCGCCACGGAGTCCTCGTTCGCGGGCCCGATGTGCCACCTCGAGGCAGCGGCCACGCTCGGCATCGCATTGGCCACGGCAACGGAATTGGGGTAGTGCGTCAGAACGCTCAGGTCGTTCTCGGCATCGCCGAAGCAACAGACCTCACTCGGGTCGATCCCCAGCTTTCTTACGAGCACGTCACCGCCCTTCTCCTTCCCAACGCCCGCTGGAACGACGTCGATATGACCGAAGCCCGGCATAGGACAGGTAAACTCGAGGCTAGGCAACTCGGAATTAAGCCAGTCCGCCACTTCAAGCGCCCGCTCCCACGTTCCCACTACACGTACATTCGCCTTGAAGCAAGGAGTCGCCGGGACGCTGTCGACGGTGCTTCTCACATGCCAGAAGTTGTCCGGGTGGGCAAGGACGTAGTCAAGGTCGACGTCGACGCCGATTCGCTCGCCGTCCAAAACGACCACGAGGTAGACGTCGTCGACATCCGACAAAAGCATGCGCAGCTCCTCAAGCCCCTCGCGCGGCGTGGGAGTGCTCTGGGCAAGCTCACCGTCGAGGTACACGAGCTGCCCGTTGCTCACCACCGCCGAGCGAAACGCGTCGCGGTCCCCGGCGAACATCCCCTCGAGCTCGGGATACAGGCGTCCCGTTGCCGGAGCGAAGCAAACGCCCGCATCCTGGAGAGCGTGGATCGCTTCGAGCGCATGAGGCGTCGCGATATGCCTCTCCCCCTTCCAGAGAAGGGTTGAGTCCAAGTCCGAGAGCACGAGCTTGATCATGGGCGGAGTTCCTCGTTTCGTCTAAATCAGTGCACAACGACACAGTTCGTTAAGTGTAATCGCCCATCATCGCCTTTGCGTAAAGCGTAATAAAGAAGCCTCCGGCTATTGCCGGCGCCATGGGAATCCCCCTGCGAAGCCAACTGCCATCACCTTCTTTAGGCTTAAGGCGGGACACGAAAGCCGCCGTCCCTAGCCCGAGCACGGCGATCAGGCACGAGGCGCCGACCATGAACAGCCCCGGTATCCGACCGGTCCACATCCCCAGCGACCCGAGCAGCTTCACGTCTCCCCCGCCGACGCCCTCCGCTCCAAACAGCTTTTTGCTCACAAGATCGCACACGATAAGGAGCGTCGAGATCGCGGCAAGCCCCCAAAGTCCCTCGACAAGCCTAACGTTCGCATCTGCCCCACTCAGAGCTCTGGCGGACCAGGCGGCGATCACAACAAGCGGGCAAGCGTTAGGAATCGTCCTTGCGCGAAGGTCCTCAACAGAGGCCCAGATAAGCGCCGCCGCAACTGCGGCCAACGCAAGACAAGAGAGCATCTGTTCCATGGGGTTCCTTCCTCCTCGTAGATTGTGTGGATGGCGAGTCTATCCAGAACACGTGTACTTTGCAAGGGGCTTGAGCTGCTCTTTTTTGCGAATCATGAATACACTTCTGAGATTTTTCCTGACAGAGCCGCAGCTCAGGCGGCATCTTCGCGAAAATTCGAATCGGCGTGTCAGAATTCCGTCAAAATCTTGAACGGTACTTTTGTTCCGGCAGACGGTTTACAAGGCCATCTACCTGCAGGAAATTCGCGCACATCAATTCTTGAGAAGTACACCGATGGTGACTTGTTTTATATGTGAATGTCCCATTTGTAGGACAGTTGTTCTAATCTCGCCGCGTTACCCTTCTGCCTTAAAACTTGGCGTAGGAGACGTGATCCATATGACTTCTTTGCTCATCAGGCTGTTTATAAAGAACCCGGAGGACACTTCGTCCACCGAGGCGCGCACCGGCTATGGGTTCTTGGCAAGCATGGTCTGTATCATCTGCAACGTGGCCCTCTGCGCCGCAAAGGCAACCGTCGGCTTTCTGGCGGGATCCGTCGCCATCGTCGCCGACTCCGTGAACAACCTGTCCGACGCTTCGAGCAACATCGTGAGCCTGCTCGGGTTCAAGCTCGCAAGCAAACCCGCCGACGCCGACCACCCCTACGGGCACGGGCGCTTCGAGTACCTGGCGGGCCTTGCGGTCGCCGTGATCATCACCGCCTTGGGCCTCAACCTCGCGAAAGAGTCCGTGACGTCCATCCTCCACCCCGAGCCCGCCGACTATAGCCTGCTCTCGATCGCCGTGCTCGTGGGCTCGATGGCGGTCAAGCTCTGGATGATGCTCTTCAACCGCGCCATCGGCAAGAAGATCGACTCCGAGACGCTCCTCGCGACGGCAGCAGATTCCCGCAACGACGTCATAACGACCGCTGCCATC
Source organism: Atopobium sp. UBA6362 (assembly GCA_002440065.1). Taxonomy (GTDB): domain Bacteria; phylum Actinomycetota; class Coriobacteriia; order Coriobacteriales; family Atopobiaceae; genus Paratractidigestivibacter. Next base: position 12,972 of record DJRK01000152.1, read on the forward strand.
CTGGCGTGCGCGGCGATTACCCAGCTCACGGGCATCAACCTCGACGGCTGGGCAGGCCTCGGCGTAGGCATCTTCGTCCTCGCGAGCGGCATCGGGCTCATCACAGACACCGTGAACCCGCTGCTCGGGCAGGTGCCGAGTCCCGAGCTCGTCAACCAGATCCGCACGAAGATATTGAGCTATCCAGGGGTCCTGGGAACACATGACCTCATGGTCCACGACTACGGCCCGGGCAGGATCTTTGCCAGCGCGCACGTCGAGATGGCCGGCGAGGGCGACGCGTTCGCCCACCACGACCTGCTCGACAACATCGAACAGGATTTCAAGCGGGACCTCGGCATCATCATGACGCTGCATTACGACCCGATCGTGACGAACGACCCCGAGGTCAAGGACATGCGCCACTGGATCGACGACCAGGTCCGCCGCATAGACCCGCGCCTCTCCATCCATGACCTGCGCCGCGTCCCCGGCCCTACGCACACCAACGTCATCTTTGACTGCGTGAGGCCCTCCGACCTCGGCATCGACGACCGGGAGCTCAAGCAGCGCATCCAGAACACCGTCGCCGAGCGCTACCCAGACGCCATATGTAAAATCACCCTGGATTCCAGTTACGTCTCGTCGGAGCAATAGGAGAGGCCATGCCCGGTTCAAGCTACAAGTCCAAGCAAGTCATCGTCGTTCGCCGCGACCTCAAGATGCGCAAGGGAAAGATCGCGGCCCAGTCCGGGCACGCCTGCGTCGAGGCGGTGCTCATGGCCATCGCGCGGGAGGGGCGTACCGACCAGATCCGCGCAACGGACGAATGGGCCTATCTCGAGCACGACGAGAACGACTGCTCACCGCTGACCGATTGGTTCGATGCCGGCGTGGCGAAGATCTGCGTCTACGTCGACGGCGAAGAGGCCCTTCTCGACATAGCGACGCAAGGTCGCGAGGCGGGGTTCGCCGTCGCGCTCATCCGCGACGCGGGGCACACCGAGTTCCACGGCGAGCCTACCTACACCTGCCTCGCCTTCGAGCCCCTTCCCGCCGAGAAGATCGACCCCATCACGGGCGGACTGCCGCTTTACTAGTCGGCCGTTCCCACCACCGCTGTTCCCAAATAAGTAATTCCTACCTCAAAACTAGGTTTTTCTTAATTCCTACTTGCATGCTAGGTTTATAAGTGCCATCCTCTTTTCCAGCGAGAGACCCGCCCGCGGGCGGCTGACCTCGTGACCAGTAACGCTTCAAGGCATTTGGAGGCACAACATGCGTACCGCCCACAAGATTGAGGCCCTCATTGGTTCCACGCCCCTCGTGAACCTCTCCGACCTCGCCAATGGCAACGCGACCATCCTCGGCAAGTACGAGGCCACCAACCCCGGCGGCTCCATCAAGGACCGCATCGCGAAGGCGATCGTCGAGGACGCCGAGAAGGAGGGGCGTCTGGCCCCCGGCGGCACCATCATCGAGCCTACCAGCGGAAACACCGGCGTCGGCCTTGCCATGGTAGCGGCCGAGCGCGGCTACAAGCTCATCCTCACCATGCCCGAGACCATGTCCATCGAGCGCCGCAAGCTCGCTGCCGCCTATGGCGCGCAGATCGTCCTCACCCCCGGCGCGGACGGCATGAAGGGCGCCATCGCCAAGGCGGACGAGATCCACGAGAACACCCCCGGCTCCATCATCGCCGGCCAGTTCGTGAACCCCGCGAACCCCAAGGCGCACTACGAGACCACCGGCCCCGAGATTTGGGCCGACACCGAGGGCTCCGTCGACGTCATCGTGGCCGGCGTGGGCACCGG
>DJRK01000043.1 GCA_002440065.1 Atopobium sp. UBA6362
CAGTCGCCGAAATGATCGAGCCGAGCATGGAGCCCATGCCGCCGAGGACGACCATGACGAGAATCTCGACGGACTTCATGAAGCCGAACTTGGACGGGTCCATGACGCCTATGCAGCCCGCGTACAGCGCGCCGCCGACGCCGGCGAAGAAGGCCGACACCACGAAGGCGAGCGTCTTGTAATAGGTCGTATGGACGCCTGAGGCCTCAGCCGCGATCTCGTTGTCGCGAATGGCCAGAATCGCGCGTCCATGGCGGGACTTCATCATGGTATGGATGAGAAAAATGACCACCGCGACCGTGATGAAAACGTTCAGGAAGCTCGTATATCCCGGGATGCCCGAGAGGCCCTTGGCGCCGCCGGTAAAGTCGAAGCCCAGGACACCGTCGATGTTGTTGATAACAACGCGGATGATCTCGGCGAAGCCCAGCGTGATGATGGCGAGGTAATCGCCCTTGAGACGCAGCGCCGGTATGCCGATGATAAGTCCGCAGACGGCCGCGCACAGGCCGCCGAAGACGACTCCGAGCACAAAGAGGAGCGCTGCGGCCGGGCTCGCGCACGTCGCCATGGCGCGGGCGTCGAGGCCGAAGATCGGCATCATATGGATGATGAACAGCGCGCAGGAATACCCGCCCACGCTCATGAAGCCGGCGTGGCCCAAGGGTAGCTGCCCCAGATAGCCTGTCGCGATGTTCAGCGAAACGGCCATGATGATGTAAATGCCGACCTGCTCGAGCACGCCGGTCTGGTAACGGTTCACGACGCCGCCACCGATTAGTCCCTCGCCAATGAAGAGGAACAGCACCACGAGTGCGGTGTTGATCGCGTAGCGCGCAGACATGGGAAGCGAGCGGTAGACACCGGTTCGCTCGCGCACCTCGGCAGAGAGAACGGGTCTCTCCTCACCCTTGTTGTAATAATCCTTCATGTATAGATGCACCCCCTAGACCTTCTCCGTCATGGGACGGCCAAGGATGCCCGTCGGCTTGACGACCAGGACGACGATAAGCAGCAAGAAGACCACGGCGTCCTGCCAGACCGAGAGACCGATCGCAGAAACGAAGACCTCGGCGAAGCCCACGATGAGACCGCCGATCACGGCGCCGGGAATGGAGCCGATGCCGCCCAGGACTGCCGCTACGAACGCCTTGGTGCCAAGCATGATGCCCATCGTAGGCGTCACCTGCGTATAGGCCATGCAGTAGAGCACCGAGCCGATGCCGGCGAGCGCAGAGCCCACGGCGAAGGTGAAGGAAATCGTGTGGTTAACGTTGATGCCCATGAGGCGAGCGGCGCCCATGTCCTCTGAGACCGCGCGCATGGCCTTGCCGAGCTTGGTCTTCTGCACGAGGAAGGTGAGGACGGCCGTGGCGGCCACGGTCACGAGCACCGTGAGGATTGCGCGGCCCGAGAGGCTAGCGTCACCGAGCGACACCGAGCCGAAGTCGCCGAAGGAGGGGACGACCTTGGCCGCAGCGCCAAAGACGAGCTGCCCGCCGTTCTCGAGGAAATACGAGACGCCGATGGCGGTGATCAAGATCGAGAGGCGCGGCGCCTCGCGAAGCGGCGCATACGCGACCTTGTCGATGAGAACGCCCAGGACCATGCAGCCCAAGACGCTCAGGAGGGCCGCGACCACGGGCGGCAGGCCCAGGACGCTCATGGCGATCCAGGCGATGTAGCCGCCCACCATGATGATGTCGCCATGGGCGAAGTTGAGAAGCAAGATGATGCCGTACACCATCGTGTACCCCAGCGCGACGAGCGCGTAGATGCTGCCCAGAGACAGCCCGTTGAGGATCTGAGTCAAGAACGTCACGGCAAGCACTTCCCTTCTTTGTCGGATCGGATACCTACGTCAAGGGCACCGAGACGGACGCGCGCCCTTCTCGGTGCCCCATATCGCTGCTTGGAGCGAGCCTTCGGTTAGGCGTCGATGGTGTCGGAGATGACCTCTTCGCCGTTCTGGAAGGTGATGATCAAAGTGGACTTCACCGGGTCGCCCGTGCCGTTATAGGAGATGTTGCCCGTGACGCCCTTCACGTTGCAAGAGGCGATGCCATCGATGACGGCCTGCTTGTAGTCGTCAGAACCAGGCTTCAGGCCCTTCTCCTCGGCGGCCTTCAGGCCCTCGGTCACAACTGCCGCGGCGTCGTAGGCGAGCGCGTTGAAGTTCGTCGGGGCCTCGTTGTACTCGTCCTTATAGGCTTTGATGAAGTCCTGGACGGAGGAATCCGGGTTGGAAGCGACGAACGAGGAGCAGTAGAAGCAACCCTCGAGGTCGGCCGTGGAGGCGTAGTCCTGGTCGCCGCCCACGATGCCCGCCCAACCGTCAGCGCCGAGGAAGACGCCCTTGTAGCCGAGCTGGCGAGCCTGGGTGACGATCATGCCGTCATCCTGGTAATAGTTTGAGGACAGGATAGCGTCGGGGTTTGCGGAGAGGATATCGGTAAGCTGAGCGTTGAAATCGGTGGCTCCAGAGGCGTAGCCGGCCTCCTTTGCGACCGTGATGCCCTGGGACTCGCACTCCTCCTTGAAGGCCTCCGCAACTCCGGAAGCATAGTCGTCGCCGGAATCAAAAATGGTGGCGACGGTCTTATAGCCCTTCTTTGCGGCGAACTCGCCCATGACCTTGCCCTGGAAGGGGTCAGTCACGCAGGCGCGGAAGAAGTTGTTGCCGTAGGAGATGACATCCGCGACGGTCGCGGAAGCGGTGACGCAGGGCATGTTGTCCTCGACGGACTTCTGCGCGACGGCGACGGTCGGCTTGGACGTAACGTCGCCGACAATTGCGGTCACGCCGTCCTGGACGAGCTTGTTGTATACGGTGACCGCCTCGGTGGCGTCGCCCTTCTCGTCCTGAACATCGGTTTCGACCTGCTTGCCGTTCACGCCACCGTTGGCATTGAGCTGCTTGAACCAGAGCAGGACGCCGTCGCGACAGGCAACGCCGTACTGAGCGACGGAGCCGGAGTACGGACCCATGATACCGACCTTGATGGTATCGCTCGAAGAGCCGGAATCGGAGCTAGAGCCGTTACCGCAGCCCGCAAGGCCAAGACCAGCGGCGACGATGCCGGAAAGCTCGAGGAACTGGCGCCTGGATACAGAGTTAATCATGTTATTCTCCTCCCAAAAAATCGCAGCCTCTCACATGAAAAAGAGGCTAGCTCCCATGAGGGAGCGCGTGCTTAGGAGGATAGACCCCCGCAGCTGGAGATATGCGCCTCGTGTCGAAGGGGTTTAAGGCTACGTAACAATGGATAACTGATCTGAAATATTAGCCTCGAGTCTCGGAGCATATCTACTCGACGGGGACTCTGCGGCGGCCGCAAGATGTGATCGCGCGCGCTAGAAGGGCGCCGACAGCAAAGCCGACAAGGTCGATGAGCACGTCGCGCAGGCAACCATTGCGGCCCGGCACATAAAGTTGGATGGTTTCGTCGCACAGGGGGACCAAGCAGCCCAGAGCCCACGCCGCAGCAACGAGCACGCGCCGCGAAGATCCGATCGAAACCGCGAGGTTACGAATCCCGATGCCGAGGACCGCGTACTCCGAGAAATGTGCGAGCTTGCGGATGATAAAGGTAGACGCAGCAGCGTCTATAATGCCCAGCGCCCGGAACAAAGGCTCCGTCAGCTGATATATCAGCCCACTTTCCAGGGAAGACTCGACCCCTTGGACAAGCGAATGGCCCCAGATGAAACAGATCCACAACAGGACGAAGACGGCCCAGCGGACCTGGCTCGTGAACGAGCGCGTATTCCTGTCTCTCATCTACCGCTATGCCTCCGCGGCGAGGACCGGGTGGGCGAAGTGCTTGGCGCGGGGACGGGAGGGGGCGTCGTCCACGCGGTTCAGGCGGTTCGTGCTCGTCCCGCCCTCGAGCAGGCGCAGGAACCTGCCGGCACCGGAGCGCGCCGCCTTGGAGGAGTTGCGGCCGAACTCGTCGCCGATGAGGTAGTCCACGTAGGTCTCGGTGTCCACGACCTCGGGGTGGCCCGCGGGTGTCTTGAACGGGATGAACGTCGTGCTTTCCTCGAGGCCGTCCGGCTCGTCGAGCGTATCGGCGTCGCCCACGATGTCCTCGAAGGCCATGGGGATGATGGGCTCGACGACGGCCATCTGGCCGCGCATCCGCTCGTCCATGCAGCGAAGGGCACTCGCCCAGTCGTCCTCGGCGAAGGCCTTGGGGTCGGGGTGCTTCTCGGGGAAGACGCCCTCGTCGACGAAGGGCACGCGCTCGGCGACGTCGCCCTTCGCGAACTCGGCGGCCGCGTTCTGGGCGGCCTCGACGAGCTGCTGCTGTGGCGTCTCGCTGAAGTCCGAGGGGATGGCGAGGTCGCCCGTGGCGTCGTCGGCGACGTAGTCGTCGACCTTGGCGATGGAGGCGAGGCCCACCGAAGTGTTCCACCAAGAAGTGCCCACGTCCGCGACGGTGCCGTCCGCGCGCGAGATCACGGGGAGGCCGTCCATCATGGAACGGCCCATGCGCTCGCGCAGGGTCTCGGCCACGCCCTGGGCGCGCGTCGCCATGCGCTCGCGGAACGTCGCGCGGTTGACGTAGTTCGTCGCGATCTGCTCGTAGTCGGTCGCCTCGTGGGAGCGGGGTTTGCGAGCCTCCGGGGCGGGTTGCGACGCGGGCTGGGGCACAGGTTTCGAAGAAGGTCGCTGCGCCGCCGCGAGCGCGGTCGCGACGGCGATGGGCTTCTGCGCGACGGGCGCCTGCTCCGCAGGCGCGGCAACAGCCTCCGAAGGCTCGGCAGGCTGTTGCACCGATGCCGCGGCAACGGGGGCTGCCGCGGCGGGCTTCTGCTGGGAAGCGTCCGCCGAGGTGCGGAAGTGCTTGGCCTTCTTGGCAGGTTTCTGTGCTGCAGGCTCGTCGTCCAGGGCGGCGACGGAATCGCGATCGCTCAGAACCAGCGCGGCGGCGGCCACGGGAACGGTGGCCGTCTTCTGCGTCTCGAAGGCGTCCTCGTCCTCGACCGCTCCGTGCTCGGCACGGGCATCACGCGAGAGAAGCGCGTGGCAGACGATGCCGGAGACCGCTCCTGCGACGACGGCGCCCATGACGCCGCCCGCGACGAAGGCGGTCTCGGGCGACGAAAGCACGGCGGAGGGCACGTCGCTCAAGGCCATGGCATGGGCAGCAGAAGGGAAAACGCAGGTAAAAGCGCCTGCAAGACCCGCGATGACGGCCGGGTTCCTTCTCTGACTCATGTGCATACCGGGGCACCTCCGCAAAACTGCGGCGGTAGACGCACTTACGAAGCCCGAGGTGTGCTCGGCGCTCGAATAAGCGAATTGCATGCGGTGGGCTTCGTTTGGGGTGTGTTTACCGCTGCGACGCAACTTGTATCTAAGCCAATATAAACCATCGGCGCGCGCCGGAAAACGAGAAAACCCGGCGCGCGCCCAACCTTCTACAGGCACGGTCTTCTTTGTGAAGGCTGCACTTTCATTCTGCAGGCTTCACTTTGGTCGTTTTGAGCCAAATGGGCCAAAGTGAAGACTTCACATCGCACGGTTTTGAAAGTGAAGACTTCACTTTCAGCGGGGATCGCTCATCGGGGACTCGGTCGCGCAGGAGGCTACGGGACGGTGCGAGCAAAACGCGAAGGCAGAGACGCGCTTAGCGCAAGAAAGGGTTCTGCTTAAGCTCACGGGCCATCGTGGTCGAGGGGCCATGGCCGCAGAGAAGCTGCGTCTCGGGCGGGATCTCGCGCGCCATGCGCGCGAGCGAGCGGCAGATGGCGGCCTCGTCGCCGCCGGCAAGGTCCGTGCGGCCGTGGCTGCCCGGGAACAGCGTGTCCCCCACAAACGCCACGCCAGCGGCGCTCCCGCCGCCAAGAAGCACGACGCCCCCAGGCGTGTGGCCCGGCGTCTCCATGACCGTGAACGTCGCCGTGCCCACGTGAATCACGTCGCCCTCGGCGAGCTCGCGGTCGGGCAGCGGCGCATCGTCGTCGTAGGCGATGCCCAACTCGGAGACCTCGCCCGCGTGCGTCGCCATCTCGGCGTCGGCGGCCGAGATGAGAAAAGGCGCCCCGGTCGCGGCTTTGAGCGCGGCGACGCCTCCCACATGGTCGCCGTGCCCGTGGGTCGCGGCGATGTAGTCCACCCGCACGTCCCCCAGGCGCTCGGCGACGGCAGCGCCGGAGTCGCCCGGGTCCACGACCAGGCACGCGCCGCCGCTCACGTAGGCGTAGCAGTTGGTCTGGATGGGGCTCACCACGAAGCAGCGGAGCTCGTCCTTCTTGGCAGGCGAACCCGCAGCGCTCGCTGCGGCCCCGCCGTCGAAACCCTCGGCCATGCTAGCCCCTCCTCTTGAGCTGGTTCGCGCCCTCGCCCGGCATGAGGCGGCGCGCGTCGTAGACGGACGGGACGCGGCTCACGCACGCGAGCAGCGAGTCGAGCAGGCTCGCGTCGGAGATGCTCACGAGGAAGCGCAGGCGCGCGATGCCCTGGCTCGACGTCTGCGTCGCGGCCGAGAGGATGTTGCCGCCCGCGTCGCCGATCGCGATGGTCACGTCCTTGAGCAGGCCCATGCGGTCGGTGGCCTCGACCACGATCTCGACGCGGAACTCCGTGGCGCCCGAGCCGTCCCAGGAGACCTCGATCATGCGCTCGGGGTGCGACATGAGGCCCGCGACGTTGGGGCAGGAGGTGCGGTGGACCGAGACGCCCCTGCCGCGCGTGATGAAGCCCACGATGTCGTCGCCGGCGACCGGGTTGCAGCAATGCGCGAGGTGCACGAGCAGGTCCGGGTCGCCCTTGACGACGACGCCGCAGTTGCTCCGGCGCTTCTTGCCCTTCGCCGCCTGGGTGATCGCATAGGACTTCATGATGGGCCGGTTGCCCGCCATGGCCTCCTTGCGCGCAGCCTGGCGCTCGGCCTCCTTGGCCGCGGCCTCGAGCTGCTCCGGCGAGCCCTCCTTGAGGATGTCCTCGATGCGGTTCGCGGCGAGGTTGGCCGTGAGCTTGCCCGTGTGAACCGCGGCGAAGAGGTCCGACTCGTCCTTGAACTTGAGCGCCTCGCACGCGCGCTCGATGGCCTTCGCCGTGCGCTTGGAGCCGATGCCGTAGCCGCGGCGACGCAACTCGCGGGCGAGCTCGACACGGCCCTGCTCGGCGTCGTCGGACTTGGACACGCTCGAGAAGTACTTGCGGATCTTTGAGCGGGCCGACGGCGTGACGACGATGTTCATCCAGTCGTGGCTGGGCTTGGCGTTCTTGTTCGTGAGGATCTCGACGCGGTCGCCCATGCTCAGCTTGTAGGTAAGGGGAACGACCGAGCCGTTGACCTTGGCGCCCACGCAGTGGTTGCCCACCTCGGTGTGGACGGCGTAGGCGAAATCGAGCGGGGTGGAGTCGCGGCGCAGCGAGAGCACCTCGCCCTTGGGGGTAAAGACGAAGATCTCGTGCTCAAAGAGGTCGACGCGCAGGTTGTCCAGGAACTCGTGGGCGTCCTCGACGTCGTCCTCCACGGCCCAGTCGAGGCTCTTGCGGATCCAGTTGATCGTGGAGTCGATGGAGCGGTCCTCGGCGCTCATGCGGCCGCGCGAGTTGCCGGACTTCTTGTAGAGCCAGTGGGCGGCGATGCCGTACTCGGACGCCTCGTGCATCTCGACCGTGCGGATCTGGATCTCGATGGGGCGGCCGTCCGGGCCCACGACGGTGGTGTGGAGCGACTGGTAGAGGTTGGCCTTGGGCGTGGCGATGTAGTCCTTGAACCGGCCCGGCACGGGGCGGAACATGTCGTGGATGTGGCCGAGAACGTTGTAGCAGTCGGGGATATCGTCCACAATGACGCGGAACGCGCAGAGATCGAAGATCTCGTCCAGACCGCGCTTCTGCGTATACATCTTGCGGTAAATGCTGTAGGTGTGCTTGATGCGGCTCTGCACCGTTGCGTGGAAGTTATACTCTGTGAGCCGGTCGGTGATCTTCTTCTCGACGTCGGACATGAACCTGTTGAGCACGTCCGCCTTGCTGTCGAGGTAGGTGATGATCTCGCGGTAGCCGTCCGGGTCGAGGTATTTGAGCGAGAGGTCCTCGAGCTCCCACTTGA
>DJRK01000090.1 GCA_002440065.1 Atopobium sp. UBA6362
AAAAACGAACCTGTCCCCAAAATTAGTCAAAAAAGCCGCTCCCCGCGGCGAATAATGAACCCACCTTCAAAAGGTGGGTGCCCGCATCGCGCGTTCCGGCTTTCCCAACAACGGGGAATACCCGTACTGAACACGAGATTTAAGGCTCCCAAGAAACGCTTGTCGGTTCACCCAGTTTGCGCCGCGGGGAAGCGACAAATTCAATATACGCGGAGCCGCCGCAAGGAAAAGTCTTGACTTTGAGGCGCGTTCCGCGTGCGGGCGTAATGTGTCCGCGACTGCCTGTGCCGGGTCTTCTTTGCCCGTTTCTAGTAAACTCGGTTCATCTGTTTGTAATCTCGAAGCAAAGAGGGGAGAGGATAGTGCGCGGAATCGTGCCGGAATGGGTCCCCTACGCGTCCCTCTTTGCCATATCCCTCGTCGTTGCGCTGCTCGTGACCCCGATCGCGCGCAAGATCGCGATTCGCTTGGGCGCCATAGATAGGCCCACAGGCCGACGGGTGAACAAAAAACCCGTTCCGCGCATGGGCGGCATCGCGATTTTCGCCGGCATCGCCGCGGCCTTTGCCCTTCAGTACGTGGGCACGATGCATTGGGGCTGGCCCGTGGTCCTCGTGCCGTCTCCCCGCATGCGCATCAATTACTGGATGCTCGTCTTGGCGTTCGTCGTGATATTCGCGACGGGGCTCATAGACGACAAGGTATCGCTCAAGCCCAAGCAGAAGCTCGCGGGGCAGATCATCGCCGCGGTGATCGCCGTCGCCGGCGGCCTCGTGATCGGCGACATCGCGGACCCGTTCACGCCGAACGGCTTCATCTCGCTCGGTTGGCTCGCCTACCCGGTCACGGTGGTCTACCTCGTCGCCTATGTGAACATCATCAACCTCATCGACGGCCTCGACGGCCTCGCGGCGGGCATCTCGGCGATTGCGAGCTTCACGATGTTCGTGCTCTCGGTCATGGCGGGGCGCCTCGACTCTGCGGCGCTTTCCATCGCCGTGACGGGCTCCTCGCTGGGGTTCCTCCGCTACAACTTCCACCCCGCGTCCATCTTCATGGGCGACTCGGGGTCCCTTACGCTCGGCTTCGCGCTCGGCTGCGCTTCGCTCCTCTCTGTCACGCGCTTCGCGGGCCTCACCACCATGATCGTCCCGCTCGTGATCGCCGCCGTGCCCATCCTCGACACGCTCTCCGCGATCGTCCGCCGTACGCGCGCGCACGTGAGCGTGGGGCAGGCCGACCGCGGCCACATCCATCACCGCCTCATGGACGAGGGCTTCGACCAGCGCCAGGCCGTTCTCGTCATGTATGCGTGGACGCTGCTTCTGTGCCTCGGATCCGTCGTGATGACGCAGGTGGGGACCGTGCCGCGCATCGTCATCTTCTGCGCGCTCATGGTCGTCTCGATGCTTTTTGCGCGACACCTGCACCTCTTTGAGCCGGTGCTGCTGCACCACTACAACCCGCGTACCGGCGAGGACGAGCTCATCACCCCCGCCGACGACGCTTTTGAGGAAGAGGCCGAGAAGGTCGAGGAGAAGCACCGTTGGAGGCATCGCAGCCGATGAAGGACGCGGCATCGTTTCTTGACGAATCGGCCTACGCGTCGTGCGAGTTGTGCCCGCGGCGCTGCGGCGTGGATCGCGCGTCGGGGCAGCTCGGCTTCTGCCGGATGGGCGCGGCTCCGCTTTGCGCTCGCTCGGCGCTTCACTTTTGGGAGGAGCCGCCGATTTCCGGCGAGTCCGGCTCGGGCGCGATTTTCTTCTCGGGTTGTACGCTCAAGTGCGTCTTTTGCCAGAACCACGAGATCTCTACGGGCGGCTTTGGCCTGGAAGTAGGCACCGAGCGCATCGCGCAGATGATGCTCGAGCTTCGCGACCAAGGCGCGCACAACATCAACCTGGTGACGGCGGGCCACTTTGCCCCGACCGTGCGGGCCGCGGTCCTTCTTGCCAAGAAAAACGGGCTTGACCTGCCCGTCGTTTACAACACGGGCGGTTACGAGCGGCCTGAGGCGATACGTGCGCTCGCCGATGTCGTGGACGTGTGGCTGCCGGACTTCAAGTACGCCGACGGCGCGTTGGCGGGCAAGCTCTCCGCCGCGCCCGACTATCCTGAGGTTGCTGCTGCCGTCCTTGCGGAAATGGTTGCCTCTGTGGAGGAGAAAGGCGGGAGGCTCGTCGATGGGGACGGGCTCATGAAGCGCGGCGTCATCGTGCGCCACCTTGTGCTGCCCGGCCACGTGGACGACTCGTGCGCCGTCCTGAGCCGCGTGTGGGAGATCGCCGGCAACGCCGTCGACGTCTCGATCATGAACCAATACACGCCGAACGAGGAGTGCCGCCGCGCCGGGGGCGACCTGGCGCGCGCCGTGAGCGAGGAAGAGTACGAGATCGCGCTCTGTCACGCGGACGACCTGGGCTTCGAGCACATTTGGTGGCAGGAGGGCGGCACCGTGTCCGAGAGCTTCGTCCCGGCGTTCGACGCCACGGGGGTGCTTGCGCCTGCGGGTAAGTAGCCCGCGAGCGCGGGTACCGCGGCCGGCTGCGGCTTGGCGGTGCTCGCGGTTTTGTGGAGCGGGCGCCGTGCGATTGTGAAGCCTTCACGATGAAAGTGAAGGCTGCAATTTGGCGGTTTTTGCCGATTCGCGGCATTGTGAAGGCTTCACTTCCTGGCGTTTTGAATGTGAAGACTTCACTTTCGCGGTGGGCACTACTGTCGGGGCACCGCTGTCGGGTGGCGTGCGGTGGCGGGTATCAGGGACGTGCACCATAGCGGGACATTGCGGGCGATGCGCTCGCAGCGACGTCTTCGCAAAGAAGGGCTCCCCTCGATAAAGGGTATAGTCAAAGGGTCGATTTCTCTGCGCCGTCCGGCGCTTGACTTTTGGAGGGCGTATGTCACAAGGCGACTCGCTTACCCCCGAGGAACGCGCCGAGCTCGAGCAGCTCCGTGCCGAGAAGGCCGCGCGTGCCGAGGCCGCCAAACAGGCTGCCGAGCGCGCCGAGCTTGAGCGGCTCCGTGCCGAGAAGGACCAGGCGGCCCGCGTCGCCGCCCAGGATGCCGCCGATGCCGAGCGCCGCGAGCGCGGCCGCAAGCTCATGGAGCCCGACGACGATGACCTCAAGATGCCCCTCGGCCAAAAGATCGTCATCCTGTGCGTCGTGGGCATCGCGATCGTTTGGCTTCTCGCGACGGTGCTCGTGCACTAGAGCCAGAGGGATGCAGCGGGCCAGTTTCCGTTGATTTTGACTTTCAGCACCTCTTAGCTGCGCTTTTCTTTGTAAACAAACCCATTGGAGGAGACCATGTCCCTCACCGACCGCACGAAACCGACCGATGTCTGCTTGAACACCGACCTCTACGAGCTCACGATGGCCCAGGGGTTCTGGGAGTCCGGGCTCGCCGACTCGGAGGCGTGCTTCAACGCGTTTTTCCGCGAGAATCCCTTTGGCGGCGGCTACGCCATCGCCTGCGGCACGGGTCAGATCGCCGACCTCGTGGAGAACTTCGTCTTTGAGGACGAGGACATCGAGTACCTCGCGGGCCTGACCGCGCCCGGCGGCGGCCCCATGTTCAAGAAGGATTTCCTCGAATACCTGCGTAACCATCACCTCGACCTCACGATCGAGGCCGTTCCCGAGGGCGAGGTCGTCTTCCCGCGCGAGCCCATGGTGCGCGTGGTCGGCCCGATCATCGATTGCCAGCTCATCGAGACCGCGCTGCTCAACCTCGTGAACTTCCAGACGCTCGTCGCGACCAAGTGCGCACGCGTGGTGAAGGCCGCCGAGGGTCACCCGGTCTCCGATTTTGGCCTGCGCCGCGCCCAAGGTCCGGACGGCGGGCTCGCCGTTGCCCGCGCGAGCTACATCGCCGGCGCCTCCTCGACCTCGAACGTGCTCGCCGGCAAGATCTACGGCATACCCGTCTTTGGCACGCACGCCCACTCCTGGGTCATGGCGTTCCCGACCGAGCTCGAGTCGTTCCGCGCCTTCGCCAAGTCGAGCCCCAAGAACTGCTGCCTTCTGCTCGATACCTATGACGTGCGCAAAGGCATCCAGAATGCGATCACCGTCGCCAAGGAGATGGAGGCGGCGGGCGAGAGGCTCTCGGCGATCCGCATCGATTCCGGCGACCTGGCGAAGCTCTCCAAGGAGGCGCGCACGGCCTTTGACGAGGCGGGCCTGCCGTATGTGAAGGTCTCGGTCTCGAACGACCTCGACGAATACACGATCCAGTCCCTCTTTGCGCAGGGCGCGCCCATCGACTCCTTTGGTGTGGGGACCAAGCTCGCCACGTGCGACCCCCAGCCCTCGCTCGGCGGCGTGTACAAGTTGTCCGCTATTCGGTCAAATCCCGAGGAGGCGTGGCGCCCGGTCATCAAGCTCTCTGAGCAGGCGTATAAGCGCACGATTCCCGGCTTGCAGCAGGTGCTGCGCTTCTACGACGAGGTCGGGTGCCCCACGGGCGACATGATCTGCATCGACGGCGAGGCCCTGCGCGACCTCTCGACCATGAGCGACATCCTCGATCCGTACCAGACGTATGAGATCTCGGGCACGCCGCGCGAGCTGCTCGTGAACGTCGTCGAGCACGGCCGTGGCGTGGGCGAGCCGAGCATCGAGCGTTCGCGCGAGCGTTGCAAGAACTCGCTCATGCACCTCGACCCCTCGATCACGCGTTTTTTGAACCCGCAGTCCTACCCCGTGGGCCTCGAGCGCGGCCTCGCGAAGCTTCGTCACGATCTGAGCCAAGAAGAGCGGCCCGGCATCGTGTAGCTACGGGCTTTGGGTGGCTGTGATCCGAGTGTTTGAACGCGCCGGGAGACCGAGGATGGTCTTCCGGCGCGTTTTTCTGCCGCGGCAAAGAAAACTCTGACTTTTCCGTCATTTGTACAGGATTCGCGAGTATGAAGCATGGATCGGGACTGGTTTACCTGGCATTTTGTTGGGTGAAGCAGGCTCTATAGTCAGGTGTTCCTCAGCAAATGTCGGAAATGTCAGAGTTTCTTCGTGGAGCGCTCATTTGGGGTACGGAAGGGGCGCGGAATCGGGTAAGTTGCCCCGCTCTAGGTGAATCTCGTCTGTATTGGCCTGCGATGCGCCGACGGGTTCGGGCCTGCGAGTGCGAATCTGGTAAAGTTAATGAGTTTACGCAGGTTGCGCGCCGTTAGGCGTTTGTATGTTTGGAGTCGCGATGCCCCAGAAGCTTGAGGAACTTGTACGTGCCGCCCTCGCCGCTGCCCAGTCCGCCGGCGAGCTTCCCGATTTCGAGGTGGCCGACCTCGGCTTTGAGCGCCCGGCCGATTCCTCGAACGGCGACTGGTCGAGCACCGTGGCCATGCGCTCGGCAAAGCTTGCCCACTGCGCCCCCGCAAAGATCGCCGCCGCTATCGTGGCCCACATGCCTGCCGATCCCTGCTTGGCCAAGGTCGAGGTCGCGGGCCCCGGCTTCATCAATTTCTACCTGAGCACCGCTTCCGCCAACGACGTCTTCCGCCGCGTCCGCGAGCAGGGCGACGATTTTGGCCGATCGGACCTGGGCGCCGGCCAGAAGGTCCAGGTCGAGTTCGTCTCGGCGAACCCGGTCGGCCCCCTGCACATCGGCCACGGCCGTTGGGCCGCGCTCGGCGACTCCCTCTGCCGCGTGCTCGAGCACGCCGGCTACGAAGTGGAGCGCGAGTACTACATCAACGACCACGGTAGCCAGATGGACGTCTTTGGCCACTCCATCTCGAAACGTTACCTGCAGCTCCATGAGCTCATGGGCAAGGGCTCCGACCTCGATGCCGCCCGCGCGGAGCTTCTCGCCGACCGCGAGGCCTACGTCGCCGACGAGGAGGACGAGCACCCCGAGACCCACCCCTATACCGACGCCTTCAACGAGGCTCTGGGCGGCAACGCCTACGCCGGCGACTACATCGTTGACCTCGCTGCCCGCTTCGTGGAGATGGACGGCGACTCGCTCCTGGCCTCCGACGAGGACGAGCGCTGCGCTTCTTTCCGCGAGCGCGGCTATCAGATGATGCTCGAGTCCATCCGCGAGACTTGCCATGCGGCCCGTTGCGACTTTGATGTGTGGTTCAGCGAGCGGAGCCTTTACGCCAAGGACGAGACGGGTACCTCCGCCGTCGACCGTGCGCTTGCCAAGCTCGACGAGCTCGGCCACCTGTACAAGGACGAGGCGGGCGCCTTGTGGTTCCGCTCCACGACCTTTGGCGACGACAAGGACCGCGTCCTTATCAAGACGAACGGCGAGTACACCTACTTCGCCTCCGACGTCGCCTATCACTGGAACAAGTTCCAGCGCGTCGATCACGTCATCGACATCTGGGGCGCCGACCACCACGGCTACATCAAGCGCGTCCAATCCGTGTGCGAGGCGCTGGGATACCCCGACCGCTTCGAGGTGCTCTTGGGCCAGCTCGTGAACCTGCTTCGCAACGGCCAGCCGGTCCGCATGTCCAAGCGCAAGGGCA
>DJRK01000008.1 GCA_002440065.1 Atopobium sp. UBA6362
GCAGCCGGACTCGCCCACGAGGGCCATGCACTGGCCGGGGCGCACGTCGAAGGAGACGTTGTCGACCACGTTCACGTCGCCGTGGCGCGGGAAGCCGATGGAGAGGTTCTTGACCTGCAGCAGGGGCTCGACGGAGTAGTCGGGCACGCGGCGGTCGGTGCGGGCGAGCTCGACCTTGCGCAGCGCCGCCAGGCGGGCGGCCAGGGACTCGGCCTGCTGCTCATAGGCGCGCACCGGGTCGGCGACGAGGAGGTCGGCCTCGCGGCGGCTCTCGGCGTTCTCGGAGTCGACGGGGGCGGAGGGCGCGGCGGCCATGGCGTCGGTGATGCCCTCGGAGAGGATGTTGAGCGCGAGGCACGTCACCATGATGGCGATGCCCGGGTAGAGCGCCTGCCACCAGCGGCCGGACAGGACGCCGGCGCGGGCGTCGGCCAGGATGTTGCCCCAGGTGGGCGTGGGCTCGGAGATGCCTGCCGAGAGGAACGTCAAGGACGCCTCGAAGATGATGGCGTCGGCGACGAGCGTCACGGTGAAGACCATGATCGGGGCCGCGCAGTTGCGCAGGACGTGCTTCATGAGGATCCACGGGGCGCGGGCGCCGGAGACGATGACCGCGCGGACGTAGTCCTCGCCGTACTCGCTCACGATGTTCGCCCTCACGATGCGGGCGATCTGCGGCGTGTACATGAAGCCGATCGAGAAGATGATGGCCGGGACCGAGTTGCCCAGGATGGTCACGAGGACGGCGGCGAGGGCGATGCCGGGGACGGACATGATGATGTCGAGGATGCGCATGATGACCTCGGAGACCGCCTTGCGCGAGACGGCGGCGAGGGCGCCCACGATGGAGCCGAGCACGAGGGCGAACAGCACGGAGCCGAAGCCGATGACGAGCGAGATGCGGCCGCCGTACAGGATGCGCGACAGGATGTCGCGGCCCTTGTCGTCGGTGCCGAAGATGTGCGCGGCGTCGGGGGCTTGGCGCGCCATGCCGATGGCGAGCGGGTCGTACGGGGCGATGAGGGGCGCGAGGATGGAGACGAGCACCACGGCCACGAGGATGCCGAGCGCGATCTTTGAGCTCAGCTTCATGTTCTTGAGCCCGGAGAACTTGAGGCCTGAGCCCTTCTTGGCCATGCCCTCGAGCTTCTGGGAGTCTTCTTTGCGCTGGGTAAGCATGGCTACACGCTCCTGATCCTGGGGTTGATGAGCAGGTACAGCATGTCAACCACGATGTTGATGATGATGAAGGAGAGCGCGACGACGATGACGACGCCCATGACGAGCATCGGCTCGTTGCCGGACACGCCGTCCAGAATCGCCATGCCCATGCCGGGCAGGTTGAAGATGACCTCGATGACGACGGCGCCGCCCATGAGGTAGCCGATCTTCATGCCCAGGGTGGTGACGGGCGTGATGAGGGCGTTGCGCAGGACGTTGCGGGCGATGATGACCTTCTGCGGGAGGCCGGAGCCCTTGGCGGTCTGCACGTAGTCCTTGTCGAGCTCCTCGACCATGGCGGTGCGCACGATGCGCGTCATCTGGCCGGTCAGGGGCACGGCGAGGGCGACGGCCGGCATGATCATGCGCGCCATGTAGCCGCCGAAGTTCGTCGCCGGGTCGGGCAGCGCGCCCGAGGCGGGGAGCAGGTGCAGGTAAGAAGAGAAGACCAGGATGAGCAGGACGGCCAGCCAGAAGGACGGCGTGGCGAGGCCCGCGATGGACAGGATGCGGATCACCTGGTCGGGCCAGTGGTCCCTGTACAGGGCCGCGATGATACCGAGCAAGAACGAGACGACCGCGCCCAGGAGCAGGCCGAAGAAGGTGAGCTGCATGGTGACGGGCAGGGCGTTGGCCACGCGCTCGGCGACGGAGCTGCGGCGGGCGCTGTAGGTGCCCAGGTCGCCGTGGAGCAGGTCGCCCATGTAGCGGACGTAACGGACCGGCCAGGGGTCGTCCAGGCCGTACTCCTCGTGGTACTGCGCGATCTGCTCAGGGGTCGCGGACTCGCCGAGGGCCTTGTAGGCCGGGTCGATCGGCGAGAACGACATGAGGAAGAAGATCAGGAACGTTACGCCGAGCGCCATGATAGGCAGGGCGACGAGGCGTCGACCGACGAGTCGCAGAAGATTGTTCATGCAATCGCTCCTCTCAACGTATAGGACAGGCGAGCAAAAGCGAGGGGGCCCGAAGAACTATGTTTCTCGGGCCCCCTTGGCAGGCGCTCACATAAAGGCGGGGCCTAGGCCCCGCCTCGATTCGCGAAACTAAGCGGTGACGGTGCTGATGCCGGTGAGCTGGACGCCCGTGGTGCCGATGCCCTTGAAGTCCTTGGAGACGGACTCGCCCTTGGGGCTGGCGGTCTCGCGCCAGGAGCCGGTCGGGGTGATGACCTGCAGGACCGGGTAGAGGACGACCTGCTCGGCGAGGATGTCGAAGCACTGGTTCCAGCAGTCCTGCTGGGCGGAGCCGGAGGTGGCCAGGGCGTCGGACATGAGGCCGTTGAGCTTCTTCCACTCATCGGAGGTGTTCCAGGCGCAGCGGGTCTTCATCCACACGTTGTCGCCGAACCACCAGTTGAGCAGCAGGTCGGTGTCGCCGCCGAAGCAGGACGGGTCGCCGGGGGCGATCAGGATGTCCCAGGAGTCGTCGGCCTGGTCGATGGCGGCGTAGGTCGCCGGGGACTGGTCGGAGGTCAGCGTGACGTTGAAGCCGAGGGCCTTGAGGTCCTCCTGGGCCTGGGTGCCCATGGCGACGACCTGCGCGTTGTCGGTGGTGCGAAGGACGAGGTCGCCCGGGGTGACGCCGGCCTCGGAGAGCAGGCTCTTGGCCTTGTCGGCATCGTAGGTGTAGTTGACGGCGGCCTTGTGGTAGTTGCTGAAGGACTCGGGCAGGTAGCAGGTCGGGATGGAGGCCAGGCCGGAGAAGGCGTTGTTCACCATCTGCTCGGTGTTCAGGGAGTACATGATGGCCTGGCGGGCCTTGACGTTGTCCCAGGGGGCCTTCTTGACGTTGAACATGATGAAGCGGGTGCCGAAGCCGGCAACCTGGTCAACGGTGCAGCCGACGCCCTCGAGCTGGGAGATGGACTCGGGCGGGACGGACTCGGTCACGAGCGTCGTGCCCTCCTGCTGGGCGGTCACGCGGGCCGTGGTGTCGGTGAGGGACTCGATGCGCAGCTCCTTGTCCTTGGCCGGGAACTCGCCGTTGTAGTTCTCGTTGGGGACGAGGGTGGCGTAGGTGTCGGAGACCTCGGAGTACATCCAGGGGCCGGAGCCGACGGGCTTGGCCTTGGCGTCGTCCGCCGAGAGGGTCTTGGGCATGATCTTGATGATCGCCAGGCGCTCCTTGAGCAGCGAGAAGTTGGGGATGGTGGTCTTGACGGTGACGGTGGCGTCGTCCTTCTTCTCGATCGACTCGAACATGGTGAGGAAGGAGACGTACATGCCGCCCTCGGCGGTGGCGCGGGTGAAGGACTCGACGACGTCGTCGGCGGTCACCGCGGAGCT
>DJRK01000100.1:0-1336 GCA_002440065.1 Atopobium sp. UBA6362
ACGCCCTCACGGGTGACGGGCTGATGGTAGGCGATGACCGCGAGGGTCTCGAGCGCCGCCTGCGAGAGCTTTCGCGTGTCCCAGGACAGCACGTAGTCCGCGACCTGGTCGTGGTAGGCGGGATGCGTGAATAATCGCCAACCCCCCGCGACCTCGCGGAGCTGGAAGCCGCGGTTGGCATCGGCGTACTCGGCGGAGAGCTCAGCCAGGGCCTGGGCCACCTCGCCTGGCGCCGCCCCCGTCACCTTGGCGAGCTCGGTTGCCGGCACGGAATCGTCCGATACGAGGAGAAGCGCTTCCAGAAGCGGCTTGAGCTCGTTTTGATCGAAGCCCGAGAGGTTCTCCATGGGCTATCCTTCCTTATTTCCGCTGGTCGGGGCCGATGCGTGGCCTTGGCGCTGCTCGTCCTCGAGTTCCTTGGCCGCCTCGGTCGCGATCTCGGCGAGAGCGTCGGCGTCGCCGGACTCGGCAGCCTCTGCCACGAGCTCGCGCGTGTTCTCGTCGAGCTCCGCCATGGCGGTGGCGTCGATCCTGTACGCCTGCGCCCCCTCGATGTGGTCGACGTCTATCTCGCCGAAGATCTCGTCCTGCCGCACGCGCACGAGCCCGCGCTTGAAGAGCTCGAGCACGGCCAAGAAGTTCGCGACCACGACCTCCGGCGTCTTGTCCTCGCCCACGAGCTCCGAGAACGTGACGTGCTTGCGGGAGCGGACGAGCCGGTCGACCGAGGCGATCGTGAGCGCGACGGGCAGGCGCTTGGGCGCGATGTGCTCGGACTCGAGCAGGAACGTCTCGCGCTTGGAGTCGATGTCGGCGCAGATGACCGCGAGGCTGCGCAGGGTGATCCCCTCGAGGTAATCGGGCATGAGGCCGAGGAAGTCTGGGTCCGCGCCCACGGTGCGGGGGTGCATCCTGCTCTCGGCCTCGCTTCGGGCAGCGAGCGCCACGGCCGCGCCCCTGAACTGCTTGTAGGCGATCAGGCGGGCAATTAGGACCTCGCGGGCCTCGTCGGGGTCGAGCGAGGAGAGTTCGTCGTCATCCTCTTCGTCCTCGATCACCTCGGCGCGCTTCTTGGCGGGTTCGGCCGGAACGAGCGAGGCCGCCTTGATGTCGAGCAGCGTCGAGGCGACGAGCACGAAGTCGCTCGCGACGTCGAGGTCGAGGTCGCGCATGCGCTCCACCTCGGCGAGGTACTGGTTGGCGACCTCGGCGATCGAGATGGAGCCGATCGTGACCTTCTGCCTCGTCACGAGCTGCAGGAGCAGGTCGAAGGGGCCGGAGAACGCCTGCGTGCGTACCTTGTAGGACACCTACATCGCCACCCTCAGGAGCAGGT
>DJRK01000100.1:1347-1521 GCA_002440065.1 Atopobium sp. UBA6362
GGTTGCCCGCCGTGAGGTCGAGGTAGGCGCCCACGGGGTCGACGTTCAGGAAACTCGGCAGGACGTAGAGCGCGATGATGAGGATGGGCATGGCGTACTGCTGGATCCGGTAGTACTTCGCGCGCGCCTCGCCGTGGAGGAACGGCATGATTACCTTGGAGCCGTCGAGCGGCG
>DJRK01000100.1:1583-6723 GCA_002440065.1 Atopobium sp. UBA6362
GGTTCACGTAGATGTAGCTCGTCACCACGCGAAGGACCCAGGTGAACGCGTCGCCCGGCAGGAGGGCGGCCAGCAGGTAGCGCTGCCCCCACAGAAGCGAGAAGACCGCGGCTCCCAAGATCGCCTGCAGGATGTTCGAGACGGGCCCGGCGAGCGCGACCAGGACTTCGTCGCGGTCAGGCTTCCTGAGACGCGTCGGGTTGTAGGGCACCGGCTTCGCGAACGCGAAGACGGGACCGCCCATGAGCGCCATGATGAGCGGCAGGGCGACGGATCCGAACCCGTCGAGGTGCGCCTTGGGGTTCAAGGTGAGGCGGCCGGCCTCCTTTGCCGTCGGGTCCCCGCACTTGAGCGCCGCCCAGCCGTGGGCGACCTCGTGCACCGTGGCCGACAACATCACGAGCACCACGGATATTGCGATGCTTATGAGCTGAGTCGTTGAATAGAGGCTAAACAAGCTGCTCTCCCCTCTCGCTGCGTCAGCGCAGCGAGGAGGCGGCCTTGCACGCCGCCCAGTCGAGGACGAATAGGAGGGCGGCGACGAGGGCGAAATCGCCCCTAAAGGCCCCGCCCAGGGGCGTTTGGAACACGAGGACCCCGGAGATTACGTCGGGAACCGCGCGGCCCAGCATGGTGTTCACGGGCAAGAGGAGCGACCTCACGGCGCCGGACACGAAGGAGTCGGCCACGACGAGTGCCGTCATGGCCCAGGCCAGGACGCGTAAAACCATGCCGAGGGCACCCAAGAACTTTCCGACTCCGCTGCGGGCGCTAGACATCGGCGCCCTCGATCTTCTCGCTAAGCTCCATCCATTCCTCTTCCAGGGAAGGGATCTTCTTGGAGAGGGCGGTGTATTCCTTCATGCACTCGTCGAACTTCGCGGAGTCGTTGTAGAGCGACTCGTCGGCCATGAGGGCCACGAGCTCGTCGTAGCGCTTCTGCGCGGGCTCGAGCGCGGCCTCGACCTCCTTGAGGCGCTTCTTCTCCTTCTTGAGCGCCTGGTTCCTGCGCTTGCGCTCCTCGGCCTCGGCGCGGCGCTGCTCGCGGGTCTTCACGTTGCGCCCGCTCGTGGCCGCGGGCTCCTCAACGGCCTGCTTCTTTTGCGCGGCGGGCCCGTTTCCTCCCTCCGCCTCGGCCGCCGCGGCCTCGAGCTCGGCGCGTTTGAACTTGTAGTAGTCGTAGTCGCCGTCGTAGAGCGTGACCTTGTGGTCGCGCACGTCGACGACCTTGTTCGCCACGGCGCGCACGAGATGCTCATCGTGGGAGATGAGCACGATGGTCCCCGGGAAGTCTATGAGCGCGTGCTCCAGGACGTCCACGGAGTCGATGTCGAGGTGGTTCGTGGGCTCGTCGAGCATGAGCAGCGGGTCGGGGGCCACAAGCATCTTGGCCAGGGCGAGGCGGGCCCGCTCGCCGCCGGAGAGCACGCCCACGCGCTTCTCGACGTCGTCGCCGTGGAAGAGGAACGCGCCGAGAAGGCGCCTCTCTTCCGAGGTCGTCCAGCCCTTCGCCGCGGTGTCCATCTCGGCGAGCACGGTGTTCGCGGCGTTCAGCTCCTCGAGCTGGTGCTGCGCGTAGTAGGCCTGCGTGACGTTCTGGCCGAGCTCAATCGTTCCCGTATCGGGCTTGAGCTTGCCGTTTATGAGCTTCATGAGCGTCGACTTGCCGGCGCCGTTGGGGCCCACGAGGGCCACGTGGTCGCCGCGGTAGAGCTTGAGGTCCACGTCCTGGTAGACGTGGTTCTCGCCAAAGGACTTCGAGACCCCCTCGAGGCTGATGACCATGTCGCCCGTGCGGGGCGGCTCGGGGAAGCTGAAGTTCATGTGCTTGTTGCCCTCGGGCAGGATCACGAGTTCGCTCTTTATCTGCTCGATCTTCTTCATGCGTTCCTGGGCCTGGGCCGCTTTCGTGGGCTTGTAGCGGAACTTGTCGACGAAGACCTGCATGTGGGCGATCTCGCGCTCCTGGGCGGCGCGCTTGGCCCGCATCTGCTCCAGGTTGTCCTCACGCTGTTTGAGGTAGGAGCTGTAGTTGCCCGTGTAGGTCGTGATGCGGCGGTTCAGCACGGCGGCGACGTGGCTCACGCACGCGTCCATGAAGGCGCGGTCGTGGCTCACGAGGAGCACAGCGCCGTCGTAGTTCGAGATGAACGTCTCGAGCCACTGGACGCTCTCGAGGTCGAGGTGGTTCGTGGGCTCGTCGAGCATGAGGAGGTCGGGGTGGCGAAGAAGGAGCTTGGAGAGACTGATGCGCATCTGCCAGCCGCCGGAGAAGTCCTCCGCGGGCTTTTCGAAGTCCTCCACGGGAAAGCCGAGGCCGGCGAGGATCTGCTTCGCCCTGGCTTCGAGCTCGTAGCCGCCCAGGCGCTCGAAACGGTCCTGCACATGCCCGTACTCCTCGAGCATGCGGTCCAGCTCGGGGCCCGGCTCTGTGCTGGAGATGAGGCCCTCGAGCTCGCGCACGCGCGCCTCCACGCGCTTGACCTCGTGGGCGCTGTCGACGACCTCCTGGAGGGCGGACTTGTTTCCCATGAGCTTGGTTTCCTGCTCAAGGTAGCCGACAGTCGTGTCCTTCGCGAAAGAGACCGTGCCCTCGTCGCAGGACTCGAGCCCCATGAAAATCTTAAGGAACGTCGTCTTGCCCGACCCGTTGGGGCCCACGAGCGCCCAACGCTCGCCGGCGTTGAGCTGCAGCGTCGCGCCCGTGTACAGGACGCGGCCGCCGAACGACTTGGATATCTTGTCTGCGAGCGCTATCAAGTGACACACCCCTGCTGAGCTGTTCGGAAATTCAACCTTTTGATTATATGCAAGAAGGGCCGCGTTTAGCTGCCGTCCGCCGGAACGACAGATTTGAAACAGCGCTCCGTCTCTGGGGACGACGTAATGTCATCTCCTACGTTAAGAAGGGCATGAGGGGCTCATTTATGATCGACCGGGCGGCTACAATTTAGGCTAAAGGTTCGAAAACGGTGTTTGGAGCAGTTCGTCATGTCCCAGAATCGCAAGGTGGAGGCCCTCGACGGGCTTCGCGTGCTCGCGATAGCGGCGGTCGTCGTATACCATGCCAACCAGGCCTGGCTCCCGGGGGGATTTCTGGGGGTCACGGTCTTCTTTGTGCTCACGGGATACCTCACGACGCTCTCGGTGGCGCGCAGGCTCGCGAGCAAGCGCGGCTTCCACTACTTCGAGTACCTCAGGGAACGCGTCGCACGGCTCTGGCCCATGATGCTCGCGGTCGTGGGGGCGACGGCCGTCCTGTCGCTGACGCTTGCGCCGGCGCTTCTCGGCAAGTTCAAGTCGGATGCTCCGTTTGCGCTTCTCTTCACCCAGAACATCCACTATATCGTGGCGAAGGTGAGCTATTTCGCGGCCGCTGGCCTTCCCTCCCCGCTCACGCATTTGTGGTACCTCGGCGTGCTCATGCAGTTCTATATCGCCTGGCCCATCGTACTCGTGGCTACGTGGCGGATCGGCAGCTCACGAAGACGCCTGTGCGTCGTCGTGGCCGCCCTCATGCTCGCCTCTTCCGTCGCGATGGCCGTGCTCTACGACCCCTCCGGCGACACGGCGCGGATCTACTACGGCCCTGATACCCGCGCGGCGGAGCTCCTTGCAGGAAGTCTTTTGGCCCTCGCGACCAAGGGCCAGGGCCTGGACCGCATCGCCGGCGTCATCCCCAAGCGGGCTCGCAGGGTGCTCGGGCGCGTGATGGGCAAGCACTCGTTTTATGAAGCGGCGGGTATCGCCGCGGTCGCCGGGCTCGTCGCCATGGCGGCTCGCGTGAACGGCTTCGCGCCCTTCGCGTATCGCGGGGGGATCTTAATCGCCGCGCTTCTCTCAGCCATGCTCGTGGGGGTGCTCTGCATGCATCGCCCTACATTTGTGGGCAGGGTCCTCGGCTCGCGGCCGATGTCCTTAATCGGCAAGAGGTCGTACGCGCTGTACCTGTGGCACTATCCGTTGCTCCTTGTGATGAACCCCGCCACGCGGACCACCGTCATGCCCTGGTGGGGTTGGGCTGTCGAGCTCGCGATCGTCGCCTGCGTCTCGGAAGCCTCCTATCGCGTCTTTGAAGCAGCTCCAAAGGCTAAACGCCTCGGCGAGAAAAACGCAGATGGCTTACAGTCGCCAATCCAAGCAAACCCCGGGTCCCCGAGAAGGTACGCGCGCCTTGCCGCCTGCCTTGTTGCGGTCGCCTGCGTGGTTGCCGCCTATGCGCTCCCCGGCATACAGGACTCGAACGCGCGCCCCGAGGGGCAGGTCATGACGGCTGAGGAGCGCAAAGCAGCTGCCGAGGAGGCGGCACAGGCTAAGCAGGAGGCCAAGACGCGGACCTTCGACTTCTCGGGGACCGCGTTCGCCTCGAATCAGGACTTCATGAACGCGGTTGCCTCCATCAACGCCACGAACTTCTCGGTGGATACCGAGACGGGCGCCACCGACGCGAACGTCACGCTCGTGGGCGACTCCGTTCCCGAGGACGCGGCAGACGAGTTCTACGGGATATTCCCCAACGGTTTCATGGATGCAAAGATCGGGCGGCAGCTCACCGCTGGGCCCGATGCCTACCAGGCCTGCGTCGACGGCGGGCATGCCGGTGACGTTGTGGTCTGGTCCATCGCCGACAACGGCTGGATCACGTCCGACCAGGCCGAGCAGCTCATTGCCGCCGTTGACGGCACCAAGAAGGTGTACCTCGTGACCTGCCGCTGCCCCGATGCCTGGCAGGACAACAACAACGAGGTGCTCCGCAACGTCGCCGCCGCCCACGACAATGTCGAGGTCATCGATTGGCACGCGGAGTCCGAGGGCCACGACGACTGGTTCTGGAGCGACGGGCAGCATGTGCGCCCCGAGGGCGCGAAGGCCTACGTGATGATGCTGAGAAGGGCCATCACGGGTCGATAATGAAAGCGACTTAGAGGTTGAGCGAGCGGGCTTAGGGTTTCCTGGGCCCGCTCGCTCCTTAGCGCTCCAAATTTTTAGCAAAGAAAAAGGCCCTCAAAAGAGGGCCTGAAACATTTGGTGGAGAATAGGGGGTTCGAACCCCTGACCTCGTGACTGCCAGTCACGCGCTCTCCCAACTGAGCTAATTCCCCGAATCTGGTGGGCGATGCTGGATTCGAACCAGCGACCC
>DJRK01000100.1:6759-7012 GCA_002440065.1 Atopobium sp. UBA6362
TCTACCCCTGAGCCAATCGCCCTTGCGCGAGAAATCACTATACAGGACAGCTTCAAAAAAAGGAACCCCCAATTTTGAGAAATTTCAAAATTGGGGGTTTATCAGGCCTTTATTGTAGTCCTAGGCGTTCTCGAGCTTCTTTGCGGCGGAAGCCGTGAGAACGGCGAGGATGACAGCAGCGACGAACGCGATTGCGCAACCGCCCATAAGGACCGCGTCGAAGGTCTGGTCCTCAATGATGAAGTAGTACACC
>DJRK01000100.1:7022-7307 GCA_002440065.1 Atopobium sp. UBA6362
CGAGGACCGGGAGAAGGATAGACCACAGGACCTTTTTCTTGAAGTCTGCGACGGTCGAGGGCACGTTGGCGATTCGAGCCCCCTGGAACCCGTAAACGAGGATCTCGACTCCGCTGGCGAGAAGCATGAGCAAATTGCTCACCTGAGCCTTGTTCGTGGCGAATCCGTAAATTGCGGCGACGATACCGAGGATTCCCGCGAGCATGGCGAAGAAACTCGCATACTTGACCGCTTTCATTTCCTGAGACATGGGTGCCTTCCTTCTTGGGCCGTAACGCCCTGTTC
>DJRK01000100.1:7341-7488 GCA_002440065.1 Atopobium sp. UBA6362
ACTTTGCCAGGCTAAAGCACACCTTACCGCAACCGAATCGTTTTCAAACTCAGGAGTTGGTTATAGGTAAATCGCCAGTCAAATTAAATCAGGCAGAAGCGAGAAGCCTCTGCCTGAAGAGTAATTGGTGGGCCCAGCAGGATTCGA
>DJRK01000124.1 GCA_002440065.1 Atopobium sp. UBA6362
ACTTCATCGCCTTCGTGAACACGGCCAACCCCACGAAGGACGGCGACCAGGACGTCCACGAGCTCTTCCTGGGCAACTTCCTCGCGCAGACGAAGGCCCTCGCCTTTGGCAAGACGGCCGACGAGGTCCGCGCCGAGGGCACGGCCGAGTGGATGGTGCCCGCCCGCGTCTTTGAGGGCAACCGCCCGACCACGTCTATCTTCGGCACCGAGCTCACGCCGCACGCGCTGGGCGAGCTCATCGCGCTCTATGAGCACATCACCTTCGTCGAGGGCACGGTCTGGGGCCTCGATTCCTACGACCAGTGGGGCGTTGAGCTGGGCAAGCAGCTCGCCAAGCAGATCACGCCGGCCTTCCACGACGACGCCGCCCTGGCCGAGCAGGACGCCAGCACCCAGGCGCTCATTCAGTATTACCGCGCGCACCGCAAGTAGGATCGCGCACGACGCTTTGCGCCTTTGCCCCGCCGACCCCTGCGCCGGCGGGGCTTTTTGCACGCGTTGGGGCAGAGGGCAATCGACGGACGGCCCGCTGACGGCATGGTCCGGGTGGGGCGCATCGCTCGGCATATAATTTCATGAGCGCGCATCTGCGCACACGAGGAAATTCATCCACGGCGAGGGGCCTCACATGGCAAAGAAGGGCAACCGCAAGAAGCGCACGACCCCGGCAGCTTCACCGGTCAAGTTCGATGATTCGCGTTACGTCGACGTGCGGTTCTCGGCTACGTACCAGTACAGCGAGCTCGAGCTGTACCAGGCCGCGGCGTACCTGGGCGGCCGTATGGCCAAGACCGCGTCTTATCTTTTCACGACGTTGTGCCTGGTAATCATGGTCGGGGTGATCCTGGTCGATTCTCGCAACCTCGGCCTCGCGCTTGTGCTGCTCTTCGTCTCGATTCTGGGCACGTCGGTCACGTCCAACTGGAAGAAGATGCAGATCGGCTATGCGCGCAACAGCACGCTCGACCCCAGGGGCGTCTCCGAGCGCCGCCACGTGGTGGTGACGGATTCCGAGGTCTACGTGGCGCGCGAAGACGGGGCGCAGGAGCGCTACCCGCTCGCCGAGCTCAAACGCGTCTACCAGGACGACGAAGGGCTCGTCGCTTCTTTCGGCAAGCGCCGTTTCGTCTACGTCCCCGCCCACGCCATGAGCGCCGCCCGCTTCCGCGAGCTTGCCGACGCGCTCGCTGCCGCGAAGTAGAACGGCGCTGTAAACAATCGGTACACCGCGTATGAATCTTCGGAATTTGTACCCCCTCCATCAAAAAGATGTGTAAACTGTCCACTAGTTGTACCGAGACAGCCTGTCTTGGGTGACTGAATCAGGCTTTAAACGAGAAACCAAGAAGGAGATAAAGCCATGCTCAAGAACAAGCTCGTCGCTCTCGCCACGGCAATCGCCGTTATGGCGACCCCTGTCGCTGCCATGGCGGCCGTCAGCCCCAGCACCGTTACTTCCAGCACCACCGCCTCTGCCGCCGCCGCTTCCGTGACTGCCAGCGTCAGCGCCAACAAGGTTTCCGGCAACGACTGGATCAAGGTCGAGCCCGCCGCCTCCGGCGAGATCGCTTCCAACGTCCCCGAGGCCGATAAGGACAAGATCGTCGCCTCCTTCGTGATCACCCACCAGGGCACCGAGGCTCCCTACACCTTCTCCTACACCCTGGGCTCCGAGTACGCCGGCGCCACCGTCACCGTGTACATCCAGCACGACGACGACACGACCGAGGTCGTGACCAAGGTCGCCGACGCCAACGGCACCATCACCTTCACGCAGGACAAGCTCTCCATCCACACCCTCGTGGCCGAGAAGACCAACGGCTCCGCCGCTGCAACCGACACCTCCGCGCGTTCCCCGCAGACCGGCGTTAACACCGCTGCCGTTGCCGGCATCTCCGTCGTTGCCGTGGTCGCCGCCGGCGGCGTCGCCGTCACCCTCCGCAAGAAGGTCAACGAGTAGGCTGTTCTTGCCCGTGCGTTAACTTGCAATGATTCCAAAGAGCAGGGAGCGTCCGCCGCGGCGCTCCCGCTTTTGTTTTACGGGAAGGTATGCGAATGGGTTCTCACTTCGCCTCGGAGCCTCACTGGGACGAGGATTCTCAGGGGGCGGGCGACGCCGGCTCGCGCGTCGCGCCCGAGGAAAATAACGACCTGCCGGACCGCGGGGAGTGGGCGCCGGGCCAGCGCGATTCTGGCGGAGCCCCTCGAAAAAAGAAGCGCGTCTGGCCGCTCGTCGTCCTGCTGGTGGTGCTTCTCTGCATCGCTGCGGCGGGCGCGGCTTTCCTCGTGTACTACAACGCCAAGCAAAACGAGGCGATCAGCTCGATGGATTCCGTCGAGGCCCCGGCCACGCCGGAGGAGTCCGCGGCATCGTCGCAGGGTTCCGACCTCGCGCAGAACCCCATCGACTTCGCATCGCTCGCGGCCGAGAACTCCGATATCTTCGCCTGGCTCTACATCCCGGGCTGCAACATAAACACGCCCCTGTTCCAGAGCCCCACGGACGACCTCTACTACCTGTGGCGCAACAAGGACAAGCAAGAAGACCTCTATGGCTCGCCGTTCATCCAGCTGTGCAACTCCCGCGACCTGCAGGACAGCGTGACGGTGGTCTACGGGCATCGCAACGAGGGGGCTTTCGAGCCGCTTCTGCAGTTCCAGGACCAGAGCTTCTTTGATGCAAACAAGGAGTTCTACGTCTATGTGCCCGGCCACATCTATACCTACACGCTCGTCTCGAGCTATATCTACGACACGCGGCACATCATGAACTCGTTCGACTTCTCCAACCCCGAGGTGCTGGCGAGCTACTTCGAGTTCGTCCAGAACCCGGACTCGATCTCGAGTTGCGTGAACCCGGACGCGTCCCTGGACGCGGACTCAAAGCTCCTGCAGCTGTCCACGTGCTCCACGACGCACGGCGAGTCGGACGGCCGCTTCATCGTGAGCGCCGTGCGGACGGCCGACCAGGAGACGTATTAAGAAACCCCTCGGCCAACGAAGGAGGAAACGTGAGCGATTCACCGAGCCGCGGCAGGCACTTTGGCCCTGCCGGCGACCTCGAACCCGACCAAGCCGCCCGAGCACCCGAGCCCTCTCGGGCAGGGACGGATCCGCAGGCGGCGGGGGCTCCCGAGGCGGAAAGCGTGCCCGTCGCCGCCCCCGATATCACGGTGCCGGCGGCAACCCCGCGCCCCACCTCGCCGCAGCCCGTCGACTTCGAAGAGGCGCTCGACGACGGCGCGGAGTGGCCCGAGCTTCCCGAGGTGCACAAGCACCGCGTGGGCAAGGACGGGCACCGCACCGACAAAAAGCCGCGTTCGCGCAAGAAGTCCATCGCCCGTCGCGTCCTCATCGTGCTCTGCGTGATCGTCGCCCTTCTCATCGTGGGCGCCGGCTGCGCCTTCGCATGGTGGCGCCACTCGGTCGAGCAGGGCAAGAAGGCCATGACCGAGCAGGTGGCGCAGCAGGCCCAGACCGAGGACGGCGTCGTCGACTACAACGGCCATAAGTACAAGCTGAACGAGAACATCGTGAGCGTGTGCTTCATCGGCTACGACGATTCGGCCGACGGCGACCTCAAGGGCGGCCAGTCCGATGCCGTCATGGTGCTCGCCCTGGACACCTCATCGGGCAAGGTGAAGATCATCAGCGTCCCGCGAGACTCCATGGTGACCGTCGACGCCTACAGCGGCGAATCGTACGCCGGCCAGGTGACCGAGCAGCTCTGCCTGCAGTACTCCTACGGCGACGGCGCGAACCGAAGCTCCGAGCTCACGACGGCGACCGTCTCGCGTCTTTTCTACAACCTGCCCATCAGCTACTATTTCACGCTGAACATCCGCGGGGTGGCCGCGCTGAACGATTCCATCGGCGGCGTGACGTTGAACGCGCTCCAGACGCTCCCCAATTCCGACATCGTCGAGGGTCAGGACATCACCTTGCTCGGCAAGGACGCGCGGACCTACGTCCAGTACCGCGACACTCAGAGCACGGTCTACACCTCGCTCGAGCGCCAGTCCCGCCAGATCCAGTACGTCAAGGCGTTCGCGGCCAAGGTCCTCCAGATGGCGAAGTCCGATCCGACCAAGCTGCTCGACCTCTATAACGAGGCGGGGGACTTCACCTACACGAACCTCGGCATCGACGAGTACAGCTATCTGGTGGACACCATGCTCTCGCACGGCATCTCGTCTTTCGACGTGACCTCGCTCGAGGGCGAGATGAAGCAAGGGGAGACGTTCGCCGAGTTCTATCTGGACAAGGATGCCCTGCGCCAGGAGGTCATCGACACGTTCTATACGCAGGTCCAGTAAAGGCTCGCGCGTCCCGGCCGGTCTTCTCGCCGCCTTGCGCGCGGCCCCCAAACAATGCGCTAACGAGCACGGCCCTTCCGGCGAAGAATCACGGGAGGGGCCGTGTTTTTTGTTGAGGCGGGGGCGAGGTCGGGTTGCTTGAGGCGATGTAGTAGAGTAGGGGGGTGACAAAATGCATGTACGGGAGCCATGAAGCGGAAAGGGACCACGGGATCGCATGACACTTCTTGAACTACTTAATCTTTTGAAGAAACGGCTGGGCCTCGTCATCGCCCTGCCGCTCGTGTTCGCTTTGGCCATGGGCGCTTACAGCTTCCTCTTCATGAAGAACACCTATACGGCGAGCACGAGCATGTACGTGCTCGTCAAGGGCGCGAACGAGAGCTCGTCCTCCACGCTGTACTCCGACCTTTCCGCCTCGCAGATGGTGACCAACGACGTCGCCACGCTGCTCAACTCGGACCGCGTGACCAACGAGACCGCGGCCGACCTGGGCCTCTCCGACCTCAAGGGCTACAAGGTGAACGTCACCTCCGAGACGACTTCGCGTGTGGTGAGCCTCTCGGTGACCTCCTCCGACCCCGAGGGCGCGGCGCGCGTCGCGAACTCGCTGGCCGAGAACGTCTCGTCCATCGCCCAGCAGGTCATGGACGTTCAATCCGTGAACGTCATCGACCAGGCCCAGACGCCCACGCGCCCGAGCGGTCCCAACCGCACCCTGTATGTGGCCGTGGCCCTTCTCGCCGGCTTCTTTATCGCCGTGGCGCTCGTCGTCCTGGCCGACATGCTCAACACCAGGATCAGCGGACAGGAAGAGCTCGAGGAGCTTCTGGGAGTGCCCGTCATCGGCCGCATCCCCGAGATCGCAGGGAGGCGCAACTAAATGTTTGGCAGCAAGAAGAGCTCTAGGTCCGGCAAGGACAGCCGCGTCTACCTGCAGAACGCGGTGAAGACCCTGGTGGCCAACATCAGGTTCGCCTCCGTCGACGATCCCGTGCGCACCATCGCCGTGACCTCGTCCGTCCCCAACGAGGGCAAGACGACCGTCTCCGTCGCGCTGGGCCAGGCCCTTGCCGCGAGCGGCAAGGACGTCCTCGTGGTCGACTGCGACCTGCGCCGCCGCTCGCTCGCAAATGAGCTGGGCGTTCATGCGCAGAACGGCCTCTATGCCGTGCTCGCGGGGCAGGTGGAGCTGGACGACGCGATCGTGGAGACGAGCACCGAGGGCCTCTATATGCTCGACGTCGAGCCGCACATCCCCAACCCGGTCGACATCCTTGCGTCCCACCGTTTCCACACCCTGGTGGGCAAGATGCGCCAGGAGTTCGGCTACGTGGTCATCGACACGCCGCCCGTCTCGACCTTCGTAGACGGCGCCGTCATCGCGCAGAACACCGATGCGACGCTGCTCGTGGTTCGCGAGGGGTACACCAAGCGCTCCGATATCCTCGCCGCGTACGACCAGCTGCAGAAGGCCGGCGCGAACGTGATCGGCACGGTGCTCAATTTCTGCGAGAACGAGCGCAGCGAGTACTACTACAACTACTACAACAAGGACGGCAAGAGGGTCCATCGCGACGGCCGGCCCCACTCCTCCGGCCCCAAGCTGCCCGATGTGCCGCTCTCGCAGCAGTCGCATCAGCCTGCGGGCGCCGTCGTGACCCATGAGGCTCCGGCGCCGATGCCCGAGCCCGTGCCCACGCACGAGCCGGCCGCGGCCGCTCCTGCGGCTCCCGCCGCCGAGCCGGCCTCGTCCACCACGTCGGGCCTGCGGCCGCTGCCCACCATCGAGGAGAGCCCCGCAGACAGCACGATGGCGTTCCTCAAGCAGTCGGGCTACAATCCCAAGCCGTATAACTACGACGAGTAGCGATGCGCGACCTGCACTGCCATATCCTGCCCGGTGTCGACGACGGCGCGAGCGACCTCGATGCGAGCCTTCGCATGCTCGAGGCGGCCCGCGCCGTCGGCGTGACCTCGATGGTGTGCACGCCGCACGCCCGGAGCCCCTACTTCGATTACGAGAAGATGGTCGAGGCGTACAGGGTCTTCTCGGCAGCGGCGGCGCAGGCCGCGCCAGAGGTCCACGTGGCCATGGGCTTTGAGGTCGCGCACAAGAAGCTCATGCAGCTGGGCGTGGAGAAGTGGGCCCCGTACCTGCGCTTTGCCGAGACCCCCGAGTTCCTGCTCGAGCTGGACACCGGCTGTGCCGCGGCGGATTTCGCCGAGTACGAGCGCACGATCTACACGCTTCAGGGCATGGGCTACACGGTGATCATCGCCCACCCCGAGCGTTACCGCGCCATACAGAAGGACATCGAGCTCGCGCGCAACCTCGTGCGCATGGGCTGCAAGCTCCAGGCCTCGGCCGATTTCGTCGCAGGCGGCCGCTTTGGCCGCGAGAAGAAGCCTGCCAAGCGCATGTTCGAGGAGAACCTGTACAGCTACATCGCGAGCGACGCGCACAAGCCCGAGCACTACGAGCTTCTCGCCCGCGCCCGCCGGGACTACCGCGTCCGCGCGAAACACTTCGCCTAACCGCAGTTTGGGGTCGGACCCTAATTTAATTTGGGGTCCGACCCCAAATTGCGACACCAAGATTAGACGAAGGCCCGGGGACGAAACCACCCGAGCCTCCACTTTTGGCAGCTGCCTAGCAATATGTGCTCACACAGTGCGGGGACACGCGCCTAGACCCGAGTCGCTGGGCCGCATCGTGAACCCGCTCCCTGCACGAACCATAGTCTCCCCAGATGTGCGGGTCCTAAACCGCGTTCGCAACCCTTACACAATCCTGTCCCTCGTTGTGTAAAATAGCGAAACGATGGCCAAGAACCACCGGCCTCAGCAAAGAAAACCCCAAAGAGAAGGGTCCGCATGAAACCCCGACCTGAGAGTCGATGAGCCTGCGGCGTGCTTCCGTCACGTCGCGCGAGACGTGAAACCCGCAACCGCGCGCATGCGCCAAGCGTAAGGAGCACGAATGATTTACCTGTCCCAACTCATGGGCAACCCGGTCTATGCCGCCGATGGCGAGAAGATCGGTTCCGTATCCGACCTGGGCATCGCCACCGGCGAGGTCTTTCCCCGCGTGACGTCGCTGGCCTTCAAGGGGCCCGGCCGCACGCCTTTCATGATCAGCTGGCGCAAGTACGTCGACACCTACGACGAGCACGAGATCCACCTCAAGGTGCCCGCCGTGGAGATTCGCTTCTCTTATTTGCAGCCGGACGAGGTCCTTATCGCCCGCGACATCCTGAACAAGCAGATCGTGGATACCCGCGGCATGCGCGTCGTGCGCGTGAACGACCTCAAGCTCTCCGACACCAACTCCACCCAGCTGCGCCTCCTGGGCGCCGAGGTGGGGGCCCGCGGCATCCTACGCTCGCTCTCGCCGGCCCTCGAGCGCGGCGTCCTCAAGCTCGCGCGGACCTTTGGCAAGCCGATCCCCGAGCGCATCATCGCGTGGAGCTACATGGACCTCGTCGAGCGCGACCTGTCCAACGTCAAGCTCTCCGTCTCGCACAAGACCCTCGACGACATGCACCCCGCCGACATCGCCGACATCATCGAGCGCCTCGACCCGCGCCTGCGCGGCCAGGTCTTCGCCCAGCTCGACGACGAGCAGCGGGCCGGCGCCATGGCCGAGTTCGACGACGACGCGATGGCCGCCGAGCTCATGGGCAACATGAACGAGACCGAGGCCTCGCGCATGCTGTCCGAGATGGATCCCGACGACGCCGCCGAGCTCGTCTCGGAGCTCGATTACGACAAGGCCGAGAAGCTCCTGCGCCTCATGGGCGTCAAGGAGCAGCGCGCCATCCGCCAGCTCCTCGGCTACCGCGAGGACACGGCGGGCCGCATCATGACCTCGGAGTTCGTCTCCCTGCCCGAGGACTCGACCGTGGCCGATGCCGTGGCGCTCCTGCGCGGCCTCGACGAGGACTTCGAGTCCGTCCGCTACGTCTACCTGACCAAGGAGGGGGGCCACAAGCTCTCGGGCGTGGTCACCCTGAACAAGCTCATCGTGAGCGACCCCGACGTGAGGCTCTCCGACATCTGCACCGAGGAGGTCATCACCGCGAGCCCCGAGGACGACCAGGAGGACGTCGCCGAGGACATTGCGAAGTACAACCTCCTCGCCATGCCCGTCGTGGCCGACGACGGCCACATGCTGGGCATCGTTACCGTCGACGACGCGCTCGACGTCCTGGAGGAGGAGCACGCCGAGGACCTGCAGATCGCGGGCGGCGCCCCGGCGGACGACGACTCGTCCCACGGCGGCGACCTCGTGTGGCTGCTACGCCGCAACGCGTGGTTCTTCCTGTGGATCGTGGGCGCGGGCCTTCTCTGCGCCGTCCTGCCGCGCCTGGGCATGGACTACGCCGGCGTGCTCCTGGCCTGCGCTGCCCTGCCCGTGGCGCTCGTCGTCGCCGATGACTCCATCAGTTATGTAACCAATTTCTTCCTGCAGAACGACCCCGACGACGAGGACTCGCCGTCCATGCTCGGCTTCACGGTCAAGAGCGTGGGCATGGGCGTCGTCTTGGCAGCGCTCGCGTTTTTGGCCGCGCTCGCGCTCACGAGCGTCGTGAAGGGCGGCTCGCCCGCGGTCCAGTCCTCGCTCACCGCCGGCTTCGGCGCGGCGGGCGCGTCCATCCTACTGTCGTTCGTGCTCTCCCCGGTCTACCTCGTCGTGCTCCGCCGCCGCGATGAGCGCAACGAGGACACGTCGGGCTTCGCGCTCTCGATGACCGCCATGGTCATCGCGCTCGTGCTCTTCTCGGCGATCGTGTGCGCGTCCGCGGTTTGCTCCGGGGCGGTGGTCCTCTAGTGCTCGGAACAGCGAAGAAGCCCGCGACGGCAAAGAAGCCCGGTACGGACCAGAGCTCCGCCGCGGCGCCCAAGCCCCGCCGCAAGCTCGATGCCAAGCGCGTGCTCGCGGCCATGGGCCCGGGCATGGTCGCGGCCCTCGCTGGTGCGGACGCCGGCGGCGTGGCGACCTACTCGAGCGCCGGCGCGTTCTTTGGCTACGGCCAGCTCTGGACCGTGCCGGTGATGTGCCTTTTGCTCATCGTGGCGCAGGAAACGGCCGCGCGCATGGGCTGCGTCACGGGCAAGGGCTTCGCGTCGCTTATCCGCGAGCAGTTCGGCGTTCGTCTCTCCGCGTTCGCAATGCTTTCACTCTTGATATCAAACACGACCGTCACGCTCTCCGAGTTCGCCGGCATCGCGTCCGGCTTCGGCCTCTTTGGCGTGCCGGCCATCGTGAGCGTGCCCATCGCGGCGCTCGCAATCTGGATGCTCACGATGAGCGGCTCTTACCACCGCATCGAGAAGATCCTGCTTGCCATCAGCTGCGTGTTCGTGACCTACGTGGTGGCCGGCGTCATGGTGGGGCCCGACTGGGGCGACGCCCTCAACGCGACGATCGTCCCGCGCTTCTCGACAGACCCGAAGTACTTCAGCGTGCTCGTGGCGAACATAGGCACGACCATCGCGCCGTGGATGATCTTCCTCGCGCAGAGCAACGTCGTCGAGAAGAACGCCCACGCCGAGGACCTGCCCTACCAGCGCATCGACACCGTGACCGGCTCCGTCGTGGCGAGCGCCATCAGCTGGTTCATCATCCTCACGACCGGCGCCGTGCTCTTTCCCGCCGGTATCCAGGTAAACAGCGCCGAGGACGCCGCCCTCGCGCTGCAGCCGCTCGTGGGCGAGTACGCGACGCTGCTCTTTGGCGCGGGCCTTATCGGCGCGTCGTTCCTCGCCGCATGCGTGCTGCCCGGCATCACGTCGAGCGCCATCTGCGAGGCCTTTGGCTGGGAGCGCGGGGCCGACCGCAGCTGGCAGGAGGCGCCGGTCTACCGCGGCATCATCACGGCGGTCATCATCTTCTCGGCCGTGGTCGTGGTGCTGCCCAACGTCGACCTCTTTGGCATCATGATGCTCGCGCAGGTCATCAACGGCATCCTTCTGCCGGTGCTCCTCATCTTCATGGTGCTCATCGCGAGCGACAGGCACGTGATGGGGGAGCACGCGAACAGCCGGATCTGGAACGCCCTCACCTGGTTCACCATCGTCGCGGTGATCATCCTCACCATCGTGATGTTCGTCCTCCAAGCTGTGGGCATCTGATGCAATTTGGGGACGGATACTTCTTTAAATTAGTATCCGTCCCCAAATTTTTGGCGGGCGTGATAGCATCGATACCCGAGCGCGTTCAATGGGGGCGGGTGACGCAACACCTCGAACCTGGTCAGGGCCGGGAGGCAGCAGCCATAAGGGGCCTCTGGCGGGTACCCGTTCCCATCGAGCGCGCTCAATCGAAATCTTGCTGCCCCGCGACGGTTGCCGCGGGGCAGTTTTGTGACCAGGGCTTTTTTGAACGCCGCCCAAAAAGGAGAGACCCCCATGGGATTCATTAACTTCATTGCCGAGCTGCTCCACGACCCCCGCTCGGCCATCGCGGCCTGGATCGCGGCCGGCCCGCTCATGGCGTACGGCTGCGTGTTCCTCATCATCTTCATCGAGACGGGCGTGGTCTTCTTCCCGTTCCTGCCGGGCGACTCGCTGCTCTTCGCCTCGGGCTTCTTCGCCCACAACGGCGGTTTCAATATCGTCGCGCTGCTCGCCGTCGCATGGGCCGCGGCGATCCTGGGCGACCAGTGCAACTTCATGATCGGCCACTTCTTTGGGCGCAAGATCATCGCTTCCGGCAAGGTCAAGGCCATGACGCCCGAGCGCCTGGAGAAGTCCGAGAGGTTCCTCGACAAGTGGGGCCACCTCGC
>DJRK01000084.1 GCA_002440065.1 Atopobium sp. UBA6362
AGGTTCTTGGAGAGGTCGAAGTACAGGTCATCCATGTCGAAGGAGAACTTCTGCACGCGCTCGGGATCGTTCGCGAACGCCTCCTTGAGGCTAAAGCCGCCGTCCATCTCCTGCTTGTGGGCGGCGAGGGCCTTCCACGCGGAGGTCTGGGTAGCATCAATGGGCGCCTGAATCTGAGTCATGTACGGTTCCTCCCCTATTGGGTGCCTGGACAAAGACATCCTAATTCTACGCCGTTCGGGGAAAGGCGGCTTTGGGGAGCGACAGAGCAGGCAGCAGGGCCGAGAAACGCGCAAAGAAGACCGCGGACTCGGCTCATGGAACTGCGCCAAGCGCGACCTAATACGGCTCGCCCAGCGGCGGCAGGCGCTTGAGGCNNNNACTCCCTCGGGCGGGAGCTGCTTGAGGCGCGCCCACATGAGCTGCTTGGCCTTTGGGTCGGCCAAGGCGGCGGCGAACCCGCCCAGGTTCATCACGCGCATCCCGCACACCCGGGCCACGTAGCCGGGCACGAGAGCCGCCTCCTCAAAGGACTCGATGATTGCGAGGTCGTCCACGAAGGCGTTGCGCACCGCGTCGGCGGCCGCCTCGTCGCAGCACACGAGCGTCGCCGGGTCGAGCGCCGCGACGGCCTCGCGCACGAGCGTCGGCTCAAGCGGGGCGCCGGAGTCCGCGCAGGTCAAAAGCCATTCCCACTCCTCCGGCGCGTAGCCCAGGGCCTTGAGCGACGCCTGCAGCGCGTGCCCGTCGGCGCCGGAGAACGGCTCGGCCCCGCCGGCCTCTTCGGGCGTGAGACCGCCCTTGCACACCAGGATCGAGGAGAACGCGTTGCCCCCCGAGCGCACCCCGCGCTCGGCCAGCCCGTCGAGCTCGGCGGTCGTCTTTGCTATGCACGCGTCGCGAACGGCGCCTCTCGTGGATGGCATCGGCATCACTCCTTTGTTGTCGGTCACTTATTCTACGAGCCTTTTGCCTGATAGGCGCTGTCGTTGCCTGTTTCATAAGGTTCAACGACAGACAGCCCCGCAAACGATGCATATCCTTTCCTCAAGTTTCGCCCCGATAGACAGAGGAGGAAGGGATGGGACTTACGCGATTGTGCGGCGTCATCGTCTTTATCGTTGCGACGATTGCCTGCTCGGCTTTGGCGATTCACCGAGGACTAAGCGCTGGCAGGACCTTGGCCCTCCTCATGCTTGGCAGCATGCTGTCCTTACTCACGGCGCTGCTTATATTCCCCATGGCTTTAACGCCCAACGGCATCACCTACGACCCCGTCCCTGGGCTTTACCCGCTCCCGTTTTCGCTAATTTCTTTCCTGCTCCAGGAATACGGGGCGTCGTCGGCCTTTCGCCTTTTGCTTTCAAACACCGTCCTCTACGTTCCCATAGGCTTTTTTGGATTCCTGTTACAAGCGCCCGGTGTCTTCAGCAGGTCTCGACGCACGCTTCTTTACCTGGGCATTCCGCTCGCAATTGAATTCGCTCGCCTCCTAGAGTGCCTCTTCGTCGGCTCGTTCTATAAAACGGTCGCGCTCGACAGCATAATCCTCGCCGTGTTGGGCACCAACATTGGGATCTCATGCGGCCGGCTCATCTATAATTCAATGAAATCACTGCGGAGAAGGACAGCATTTGACGAGCGGAGACACTAGCGCAACTCGTTCATCTAGGCTGCGAGCGCCCATCGCGCTCCTTTGGGCGCTCATCGGAATCGCGGTCGCAGTCGTGCCGCAGGCCCGCACCGGCCTCGCTGCCGACGCACTGGCACGCTGCCTATCGTCTGAATCGGCAATTGCCGCTTTGGGACTAGCGACAGGAGCGGCGCTTTTCAAAGAGGCGGGAGACGGGCCAGAACGTCACAGATATGCGGCGGTGGCTTTTGCCATCGCCGCAGTATTCATGGCAACTACAGGCTTCGCCCTCCCGAGCCGCATCTCGCGAAACATCGTTGCATTCCTATGGGGCCTCATTGAATCCGCGCTCCTTGGCCAAACGGCGCAGAGAGAACGATGGGGCACTTACCTCGCCCTGCTCCTCACGGAGCTCAGCGCGCTTGTGACGCTCGGCTGGATCGGAGAAACCGCGTCAGACGCCTTCGTCCTCATTGCGGGACAAGCCGTCTTGCTTGTCATGCTCTTCGCCCTTTTGAAGCTCCGTCAACGGAAGCCTGCGCCCAGCAACGATTTAAGCAAGAGTCCTCCGACCTATGACACGGCCAGGCTCACCGAGCGGGAGCGGGAAGTCGTTGAGCGCCTATCGCGAAACGAGACCCAGGTCGAGATTGCAAAAGCCCTGGGAGTCAGCCCCTCAACCGTCAGCACGTATCGCAGTCGAGCGCTCAAGAAACTCGGCGTCGGCGCCATCGAAGCCGAGCCGCCCCAGGTTTCAACCGTTCACGAATCGCCTCGCACATCCGTGTCCCAACTCGTCTCCCCTGCTGCCTCTATAGCTGTGGTCTCGGTCCTTCTCCATGCCGCGGATTTGGTCACAGGCCATCGCCAAGTCGTTGGGATATTGGCTTGCGCCGTCGTCGCATTGGTTCCTCAAGTACATAACGCAATCATTCAATCTGCTGCCCAGGAGACCCATTGTACCGGGATTGCACCCTCTCGGATTGTCTTGTCGCTGGGGGCCGGCCTGTTTGCAAGAGAGCTGCTGATATGGAGGGGTTCGTTCCCCGTGGCTCTCGTGGTTCTGGCCTGCTGCCTCGTGGCCATGGCCATCCCCAAGTTTCGGACAGGGACCCTATGCCCGCCCGCGTGTTTACAGACAAGCACTCTTCTCGATAGCTGCATTTTCTCCCTAGCGCTGCTGCTCAGGCAGTTCCCCGACAACGACATCACCGCGATTCGGGTCGGAGCCACCAGCGTGACTTCAAGCGAAACGACGCTCCTCTTGGCAGCCGTATTCGTGGCTTTCTTCATATGGCTTCTATCGACGCGGCTTCTTCCCGCCGATAGTGAACACGGATATGCGAACGCGGAAAGATCGGATCGATTACTTAATTATCTTCTAGCCAAGGGACTGACCCAGACGCAGGCCCAGGTGGCCCTTGATATATCCCAGGGAATGACACAGTCTCAGATTTCCGCCAAAGAGCATCTCTCGGCCGGAGCGATAAACAGCGCAAGGCTCGTCGCTTACCGCAAACTCGCCGTGAACTCGCGGCGCGGCTTGACGGCACTTCTCGATAAGGAAATCCCTTAGCGCTTTTTGCTTACCCCACATATGCGCACGACGGATTCGGGTATAAGCCCCATCAAGCAAAGAACGCAGGCGCGCTGCTGCGCCGCTGGATAGCAGGAGGCCACCATGTCCGTCAAGGAAATCGCCGCCGAGGAGCTCGAGCAGGTCCTCGCAGACGCGACCAAGCCCGTTCTCGTGGATTGCTGGGCACCGTGGTGCGGGCCGTGCCGCGCGCTCGGCCCCGTCGTGGAGGAGCTCTCCGGGGAAATGGGCTCCGAGCTCGACTTCTACAAGATGAACGTCGACGACAACTACGATTACGCCATGGCGAACAAGATCGTTTCCATCCCCACGCTCATCCTCTTCAAGGGCGGCAAGGCCGTCCACCGCATGGTGGGCTCGCTGCCCAAGGCCGCGCTCGAGCAGGAGATCCGCAAGCACCTGTAAGCGAGCGACGAACCAACGCGCATCCCCCAGGCGCGCCGCCGAGCCCCACGGCCCGACGGCGCGCTATGGTTAAGGGACGAACCAGCGAAGAAGGGACCAACACTTGTCTGACTTTGCCCACGCCGCCGGCAGCTTTGCGCGAAACGCCTGGGCCCTCGCGAAGAAGAACGCCCGCCAGCTCGTGCTTCTTGCCGCCGCGCTCGTCTTCCTGTACCTGCTGAGCGAGGTCGGCGAGGGCGAGATCATGAAGCTCGACGAGCTCGCGTACCGGCTCTTCGTCGAGAAGCTCCGCTCGGACCCGCTCACCTCGGTGATGGAGGGGTTCACCGGCCTTCTTTCCATCCCGGTTCTGCTCGTGATGACGCTCATCGTGACGGCCTTCGCCCCCGGCAAGGCGCCCGGCCGCTGCGTCGCGGCGAACCTCGCGTGCGTGCTCGTGCTGAACGTGGTGCTCAAGCAGATCGTCCAGCGGCCGCGCCCGGACGGCTTCCGCCTCATCGCCGAGACGGGCTACAGCTTCCCCTCGGGCCACTCGATGGTCTCGATGGCGTTCTTTGGCCTGCTCGTGTGGATGATCTGGGTCTACGAGAAGGACCGCCTGATGCGCAACGTGTGGTGCGTCCTCATGGGGCTCGTCATCGTGATGGTGGGCGTGAGCCGCATCTACCTGGGCGTTCACTACGCGTCCGACGTGCTCGCCGGGTTCTGCGTCTCGCTCGTGTGGCTGGGTTTCTACACGAAGGTCGTGGCGCCCGTCTTCATGAGCGAGGAGGGCGTGAGGCCCCGCCCGGACCTCTAGCAATTTGGGGTCGGACCCCAAGTTGATTTAGGGTCCGACCCCAAATTGAGGCTAGAGGTCGAAGGTCTCGGCGGAGACGATCTGGTGGGTGGCGTCGTCCACGACGATGCGGCCCATCGAGGGGTTCGAGCCGCGGGGATACGTGGGGCTGCCGGGGTTCATGACCAGCGTGCCCGTCCACTCGTCGCGCACGACGAAGGGCCGGTGGGTGTGGCCGCAGATGGCCACGTCGCACATCATGAGGTTCAGGCGCTCGCGGTAGTGCACGACCTGCCAGCGCAGGCCGCTGCCGTAGAAGACCTTGCGCTGCTTGACGGCGGGGCCGTAGTCGTTCGCCCAGTCGTTGTTGCCCAGGCACGCCTGCACGGGCGCGATGCCCATGAGCGTGCGGTAGTCGGACGGCGAGCAGATGTCGCCCGCGTGCACGATCACGTCGGCGCCCTGGAGGGCGTCGAGCAGCTCGGGCGAGAGCATGCCGTGCGTGTCGGAGATGATGTCGTAGCGCGTGGTCCCCATGCCGAGCCCCAGCCGCTACAGGCCGAGCGCGC
This sequence comes from Atopobium sp. UBA6362, assembly GCA_002440065.1. Classification (GTDB taxonomy): domain Bacteria; phylum Actinomycetota; class Coriobacteriia; order Coriobacteriales; family Atopobiaceae; genus Paratractidigestivibacter. The sequence goes on from DJRK01000084.1 coordinate 4,983, forward strand.
GCTTGAGCGCGACGACGCGGCGGCGGGAGACGGAGATCTTCTTGCCCTCGATGCCGCTGATACCCAGCTGCAGGATGCCGGAGGAGATGACCTCGACGTCCTCCACGAACTCGAGGTTCACGATGTAGCCGCGGTGCACGCGGAAGAAGCCGTGCGGGGCGAGCTTCTCCTCGAGCTTGGCGAGGCTAATCGTGGAGAGGAACCGGTCGTTGTCGGTATAGATGCAGGAGTAGTCGTCCTTGGCCTCGATGTAGCGGATCTGGTCGATGGGCACGAGGACCTTGCGGCCGCTCTTGACCACGGGGATGCGCTCCACGGAGGAGTGGCTCTGCGTCGGCTGCGGGACGGAGCGGGCCTCGACCTTGTCGAGCGCCTGGTTGAGGCGCTCGGGCTCGACGGGCTTCATGAGGTAGTCGACGGCGTCGACGTCGAACGCCTCGAGCGCGTACTCGCTGTAGGCCGTCACGAAGACGACCGCGGGAGGGTTCTTGAGCTTGTGGAGCGCCTCGGCGAGCTGCATGCCGGAGGTCTTGGGCATGGAGATGTCCAGGAACATCACGTCGGCCTTGGCCTCCATGAGCTTCTCGACGGCCTCGCGGGCGCTCGACGCCTCGGTGATGGCCTCGATGCGGCCGGTCTCCTCGAGAAGGTACCTCAGCTCGGAACGAGCCGGGGCCTCGTCGTCTACAATCATCGCTCGCATGCAATATCTCCCTAGCTAGCTCGGCGTCTTCTTGCGGACGCCCCAAACTATTAAAAACTACTCTACGTCGTTGGACAACACAAGTCTTTTTGCGGCACCGCAGAGGCGCAGCGTCACGCAGGTGCCCTCGCCCGGGCGCGAGACGACCTCGACGCCGGAGCCCGCGTCGTAGAAGCGCTCCACGCGCTCCATGACGTTCTTGAGCGCCATGCCGGCGCCCTTCTTCTTGCCGCTGCCCACGGGCCCGGCGGCCCCGGCGTCGGGGTCAAGCAGGCGATGGGCCGCCTCCTCGGTCATGCCCAGGCCGTCGTCGGCCACGGCCAGGAGCACGTCGTCGCCGTCCTCGACCGCGTGGATGTCGATGTTGAGCGGGGCGTCGTCGCGCATGGCATGGCGCACGGCGTTCTCCACGATCGGCTGGATGAGGAAAGAGGGGACGAGCAGCTCGCCGATGCGGCCGTCCACGTGCTCGGCCTCCACGATGCGATCCGCGCCGAAGCGGGCCTTCTCGATGGTGAGGTAGCGGCGGGTCTGCTCGAGCTCCTGCGTGAGCGGAATGAGCGTCGACTCCGAGCTCTCGAGCGTGCGGCGGTAGAACATCGAGAACTCGCGCAGCAGGTCGCGGGCCCGCATGGGGTCCGTGCGGCACAGCGACGCGATGGTGTTCAGCGTGTTGAAGAGGAAGTGCGGGTTGATCTGCGCCTGCAGCGCCTTGACCTCTGCCCTGGCGGCAAGCTCCGCCTGCGCGTCGAGCTCGTAAGAAGAGAGCTGGGTCGAGAGGAGCTGACCCAGGCCGCGCGCGATCGCGAGCTGCGTGCGGTCCATGTCGCGATCGCGGGTGTAGTAGAGCTTGATCGTGCCCACGGGCTTGTCCTGCACGATGAGCGGGACAACGACGCCGAACGAGTTGCCCTGCGGCATGGGGCCGGCGATGAAGCGCCGCGGCTCCTGCATCTCCTGGTCCATGGCGTAGAAGGTCTCGGTCCTCTTGCTCTTGAGGACCTCAATCGTGGGGCGGCTGTTCTCGGAGCCGGGCGCGTAGGCCACGGCGAAGGTGCCCTCGTAGGCCAGGACGCGCGAGGCGTCCGTGATCGCGACGCCCGCGGCGTTCGTCTCGGGCAGGAGCAGCGCGCAGATGGCCTGCGCGTTCTCGGGCGTGAGGCCGCCGCGCAGGTGCTCCAGGGTGTTCGACGCGACGCGCAGCGTGCGCTCCGTCGCCTGGGAACGCGTGTCGTCGGGGCTCAGGTTGAGCGAGCCGGCGAGCACGACGGTCAGGGCCATGAGGACCCCGGCGACGAGGCACGCGAGGATGCTCCCGGCCGCGACACCCCAGGCAAGGAGGGCCATGCCGCCCACGCCCGCGATGCCCAGGGCAGCGTCGGCGCGGCGGAGCGATATCGATGGGGCAGATCCGTTCGTCATTGCATCTCTCCCGTAGAGGCCGGGTCGGGCGTGGCCAGCGCGATCCCGCTCAAGGTCGCGGACGCGTCGGCGGGGATCGGGGCCAGTGCCGCCCTGCCGCACACGTCGCCCGTGCGCATGAGCGCCGCCTGCAGGTAGCGGTCGTCCCACACGGCCGCCATCGCGCCGGCCCACGTCATGCTGAAGCTCAGGTAGCGGGAGGCCGCCTCGCGGGCGAACTTATCGGCCTCGTGCCAACCCTTGACAAGGATCAGCAGGTAGTCGAGGTGCTCGGGATCGGTGAGCATCCGCCGCAGAGCCGTGCGCACCACGCGCCCGCGCACCTGCTCGGAGAGCCAGGGCGCCGGATAGGGCATGAGCGACTCCGGCGTGATGGTGCGCAGGTCGCGGCGGGCGTTGAGGGCTTCGAGCTTGCGGTACTCGTACAGCCAGCGGTAGACGTCCTGCATGAAGACGGACGGGCGCGACGCCGTCTCCTCGGGAGGGGCCATGCGCACGCACCACTGCTTGTCGAACCACGAGTCGAGGCCGTGGGCGCGCAGGTTGAGCACGTAGTCGAGATCCTCGCCGCGCGTGATGTAGGGGTCGAAGGGTATCCGCGTGAACGCCTCGGCGTGCAGGGCGCAGCAGCCGCCGCACAGGTGGTTCGCGCGCGTGACGCGGTTCTTGGCGTTCTGGGCCTTCTCCATGACCTTGTTGAACTCGGCGGCCTTGGACCAGTGCTTCTCGGACCACTTGGTCGTGGGCACGGCGTAGGGCGAGTCGTCTGCGTCGATGAAGAAGCCGCTTTTCGCCAGGATCTTGAGGTCCTGGCGCGTGTAGGCGCCCAGGCCGTAGACCGCGTCGGTGAGGAAGTCCTCGTCGAGCACGACCTCGTCGTCGTTGAGAAACACCGCGACGTCGTGGCCAAAGACGCTCGCCACGGCGAGGCCGAGGTTCTTGATGGCGCCGTAGCCGCGAAGCGACACCGCCTCGCCGGAGGCGGTCGGCACCACGCGCGAGACGGCCGAGAGGATCTTCTCGCCCTCCTCGCGGCCGATCACGAGCGGGTTCAAGTTGGGGTGCGAGCGGCAGATGCTGTTCACGCGGGCGCGGGCCGACTCGGCGCAGGACGCCGGGGACACCACGAGCACGACGGTGCGCAGCACGCCGCGCACCTGCTCCAGCGAGGAAAGGCAGGTCTCGAGCTCGGGCAGGGGCTTGTCTATGGGCGTGGTGTAGTCGTAGACGCCGCGCTCCCCCAGCTCGCCGGGCTGGTCGCCCTGGGCCCAGTACGACGGAATGATGACTACGGGGTTCAACGCGCGCCCTTCCCTGCTCGAATCCATCGGCCCGGTGCAGGTTGGCTGTCTTCGCCGCGCGGCGTCCCGGGCCGCATATATCTACGTGCTAATATACCCCCATGTGTGAGCTGGCGCACACCGCGCCTCACCTCGGACGCATTTTAAGTAAGACAAACGCAACAATCCGGGAGGATCGGTATGGACGCGCGCACCAAACTCGCTTGTTGGGCAGGCGGGGCAGCCCGTTGGGGGCTCTCCACCGTCCTGCGCCGCGGCGGCGGCAACATCCCCGGGAGCATCGGACTTAAGATAAACCCTCAAATCATCGGAGCCTTGTCGGGACTTCTTGACGCCTCGGTGGTCGTGACCGGCACGAACGGCAAGACGACCACGAACGGCCTCATCGCCGACGCCATGGCGGCGGCCGGCTTCGACGTGGTGTGCAACCGCGCGGGCAACAACATGCAGTCCGGGATCGCCGCCGCCATGATGGCGGGGCTTTCCGGCAAGGCGTCGCGCCGGCGCGCCGCGGGCAAGAAGCGCATCGGGTGCTTCGAGTGCGACGAGCTCTACACGGTTCGCGTATTGCCGCAGCTCAAGCCCCGCGCCCTCGTCCTGCTCAACCTCTTCCGCGACCAGCTCGACCGCTACGGCGAGATCGACCACACGCAGGAGGTCATCGCCGAGGCGCTGCGCGAGTCGCCGGAAACGACGCTCATCTTCAACGCCGACGACCCGCTCTGCGCGGCCATCGCGGGCCGCGTGGACAACCCGAGCATCGGCTTCGGCATCGACGAGCCCACCGGGCTCGAGGCCGACCGGATCAGCGACTCGAGGTTCTGCGCCCGCTGCAACGCGCCGCTCGACTACGAGTACGTGCACTACGGCCAGCTGGGCAAATACCGCTGCCCACGCTGCGGCTGGGAGAGGCCCGGGCTCGGCTTCACCGTCACCGGCGTGGAGTTGAGCTGCGGAAACGCCGGCGGCTATTCCTTCGACGTCGAGGACCGGAGAGGCGGCGACGCGAGCGCGGAGAAGCTCCACGTGTCCACGCGCTACAACGGCCTCTATATGGTGTTCAACATCACGGCCGTGCTTGCCGCGCTGCGCTTCATGGGCGCCTCGACCGAGGGCTTCGAGCGCGTGCTCGCGGACTACAAGCCGGCCGGCGGACGCATGGAACGCTTCCACGTGTACGGTCGCGAGGTCGTGAGCAACCTCGCGAAGAACCCCACGGGCTTCGACCGCATGATCTCCGAGGTCAAGGCGGCGGACGGCAAGCTCATGGCGTTCTTCTTGAACGACAACGACGCCGACGGCCACGACATCTCCTGGATCTGGGACGTCGATTTCGAGAAGCTCTGCAATCTCGACATCCAGCGTGTCTTCGTGGGCGGTACCCGCCGCAACGACCTGCAGGTCAGGCTCAAGTATGCGGGCATAAACGCGCAGCTCATCGATGGTATCGAGGGCGCGGTGCGCGGCTGCTTCGGCGCTGCGGCGGGCGAGACCCTGCACGTGGTGGCCAACTACACGGCGTTCCCGCCCGTGGTCGCCGACCTCAAGCGTCTCGACGGCGCCGCGCGCCCCGAGGGGACCCATGCCGCCGTCGCGCCCAAGGCCCGCGTCAACCTGGGGCGCTACGCCGACGCAGGCATCTCGCTCGACCGGCCGCTGCGCATCGTGCACCTGTACCCCGACGCGCTCAACCTTTACGGCGACGGGGGCAACATCGCCTCGCTGCGGCAACGCTGCGCCTGGCGCGGCATCCCCGCCGTCGTCGACGAGGTGCGCATGGGCGACGCGCTCGACCTCTCCGATGCCGACATCGTGCTCCTGGGCGGCGGCGCGGACCGAGACCAGCTCGCCGTGTGCAAGGAGCTTCTTGGCCAGAAACGGCAGCTCACCGACTACGTGGAGTCTGACGGCACACTTATCGCCATCTGCGGCGGCTACCAGTTGCTCGGCCGCTTCTACATGATGGGTGCCGAGAAGGTCGAGGGCCTGGGCATCATCGCCGCCGAGACGCGCAGCGGCGAGGGCCGCCTCATCCACAACGTCGCCATCGACTCCCCCATCGCCGACAAGCCGATCGTGGGCTTCGAGAACCACGGGGGCCGCACGTACCTGGACGCCTGTGAGCAGCCGCTGGGACGCCCCCTCGTGCGCGGCACCGGCAACAACGAGTTCGAGGAGGGCGAGGGCGTGCTGCACAAGGGCGTTATCGGAACGTATTACCACGGCCCGGTCCTGCCCAAGAACCCGCAGGTCACGGACTGGCTCATCGCCCACGCGCTCAAGCGCCGCGGCATCGAGGCGGAGCTTCCCGCCCTCGACGACTCCTACGAGGACGCCGCCCACGACGTAGCCCTCCGCATCGTCCTCCACCGCTGATCACTTTTGGGGACAGGT
>DJRK01000108.1 GCA_002440065.1 Atopobium sp. UBA6362
GTTCCCCGACAAATCGGCGTTTGTTACTCATTGCCGTCACCGCCGAGCATCTTCTGGAGTTCCGCGAGGCCCTCGGCCATCTGTCGATTCAAATCAGCGAGATCCGCCAGAATTTCCTCAGTCGGCGGGTACTCAATGCGCTCATACTCGGTCTTCGTGTACTTGTTGAAGCTGAAATCATAGTCGTTGTCCACGATCTCCTGCTTGGGTACCAGGAAGCTCTTCTCCGTGCGCTCGCGCCCCTCCTCACTCGAGAGGTTGGACCAACGTCGCAAGATATCGGGGATATCGTCGTGCTTCTCATCGGCATCGCGCTTGTCGTCCAAGGTGAAGCCGTCGCCCTCCATGTTGTACATCCACACCTTGTCGGTACCCCCCGCATCGGTCTTGGTGAAGACCAGGACGGCGGTGCTCACGCCCGAGTAGGGCTTGAAAACGCCACTGGGCATGTAGATGATGGCCTCGAGTCTCTGGTTATCCACCAACTCGCGACGGAGCTGTCCGTAGGCCTTGGCGTTGCTGCGAAAAAGGACACCGTTGGGGACGATGCAGGCGCAGCGACCGCCGAGTTTGAGCATGCGGAGGAAGAGCGCAACAAAGAGCAGCTCGGTCTGCTTGGAGTCGACGATAGCGCGCAGACTCTTATCAATATCCTCCACGTCCACCGACCCCGTGAACGGTGGATTCGCCAAAATCACGTCATAGCGGCCGCTTACAGTGTTGTTCTTGGAGATAGAGTCGAGGTAGCGCACATCGGGAGCGTCGACGCCGTGCAGCATGAGGTTCATGGCGGAGATGCGCAGCATCGTCTGGTCCATCTCGAATCCGGAGAACTGCGGCTCGGCCCCATCGGAGCCAATGTAAGAGGACCAGTCGGCCTCCGTCATTTGAGATTCGTAGGCCCCGCGGATGTGCTCAGCCGCGGAGATGAGGAAGCCGGCCGTGCCGCACGCAGGGTCACAAATGAGCTCGCCCGGCTTGGGATCGACCATGGACACCATCATGTCGCGGATGTGCTTTGGGGTACGGAACTGGCCGTTCGTGCCCGCAGTCGAAAGCTTGGAGAGCATGTACTCATAGAGATCCCCAAGGTCGCCGATGTGGTCGTCGAACTCGGAGAGCAGCCCCTCCACGCCATCGACCGCCCTTTGAAGCAGGGATGGCTTACCCGCAGGAAAGCCGAAGGTCGCGCTTTCCATGGCCCTCGAGAACACCGAGCCGTCGCCGATTCCTTTGATGAAGGGGAAGACGAACTCGCTCACGACGCGGTACATCTCCTGGGCCTCTTTGTCCTTGAAGCGACTCCAGCGGAGCTCCTGGCCCGAGATCTCGGCCCCGTAGGCGTTGCGGTAGGTCTCGGGGAAGATGTGCGGCTGGGGAGCTCCCAGGAGCTGCTCCATGCGCTCGGACTCAAGCTCCTTCTCGTCGAGCGAGCGTATGAACATGAGGTAAGTGAGTTGGCTAATGACCTCGATGGGGTTGGTGATGCCGCCCTCCCACATCTTCTGCCAGACAGCATCGACCTTACCTTTGGTTGCTCCAGTGATCATTGTTTACGCCCTTCCGAGAAAGAAAGGTGGACCGACCAACGATTTGTTCAAGACAAACTGAACAAATGAATGTCGTTCGGTTCTCCATTGATTAGCTGCATAGTGATTATCATGAACCTGATCATGTCCTCACTTGTAAGATTCTAACTAATGAAGGAACCCAGCTAACCCCCGGAACACCACAGTTCGGGAGTATGATTTTCGGCGCCCGCGCCGTTCATGGATGGGCGTGTCGCCGCTCGCGGAGTCGCTTCTCTTCTCACGATGAAAACAGGGTATCTCTGTGCATCGTGCGCAACCGACCACTGCCGCGGGCACGCGGCCAAAAGAAGGGGGATTCCCATGACCAACCTGCGCGAGAAGTACGGCGAGTGGGGCGTCGTCCTCGGTGCCACCGAGGGCGTCGGCGAGGCCTTCTGCAAGAAGCTCGCCGAGGGCGGCATGAACCTCGTGATGGTGGGCCGTCGCGAGGAGCTTCTCAAGGAGAAGGGCGAGAAGTTCCATGAGGAGTACGGCGTCGACTACAAGGTCGTCTGTGCCGACCTGTCCTGTCCCGACGATGCGTGCGAGAAGGTCTTCTCGGCCACCGCGGGCCTCGACATGGGCTTCATGAGCTACGTCGCCTGTCTGCACCACTTTGGCAAGTTCCAGAACACGTCGCTCGCGGACCACGAGAAGATGGTGAACGTCAACGTCATCAGCTTCCTGCGCATGTTCCACCACTTCATGGGCATCTTCGCCGCCCAAGACCGCGGCGCCGTCATCAACGTCTCGTCCATGACGGGCATCTCCAGCTCGCCGTGGAACGCCGAGTACGGCGCGGGCAAGGCCTACATCCTCAAGCTCACCGAGGCCGTGGCCTGCGAGTGCGAGAAGACGGGCGTCGACGTGGAGGTCTGCACGCTCGGCACCACGCTCACGCCCACGGCCATGAAGAACTTCCCGAAGGGCCCGGTGGGCGAGCAGGTCGTCAAGCTCGCGCTCACGCCCGACGAGGTGGCCGACGAGGCGTTCGAGAAGCTCGGCAAGGAGTTCTCGATCATCACGGGCGAGCGCAACAAGAAGAGCGTTCACGACTGGAAGGCCAACCACACCGAGGACGAGTACATCCGCTACATGGGCTCGTTCTACGCCGACCAGGACTAGGCGTCCACTAGGGCGTTCCAAGCAATAGCAGCAGGGCCCGCCTCGCATCATGCGCGGCGGGCCCTGCTGCTATTGGGAATTACTAGCACACTGCTTCTCCGCGCCTCCAGACCCTACGGCCCACAAAGAGCCAGCGTACCCGCATCTGCCGCGGATAGGCTGGCTTCTCAACGAATGCAATGCTATGGGCAGGCCCCTAAACCCTAGTAGCCGCCGTAGTAGTGCTCGCGCTCCCAGTCGGTGACGCTGGTGCAGAAGTCCTCCCACTCGTTCTTCTTCTCGCGCACGAGGTAGTTGAAGATGTGATCTCCCAGGACCTCACGCATGAGCTCGGAGCCCTCGAACTTCTCGATGGCCTCGCCCAGGGTGCGCGGTAGGCGCTCGATGCCCTTCGCGGCGAGCTCCTCCTCGGACAGGCGGAAGGTGTCGCACGTCGCCTCCTCGGGAAGCGGCAGCTCGTCCTCGATGCCCTTGAGGCCGGCCGCGATCGTGACAGCGAGCGCCAGGTAGGGGTTCGCCGTGGGGTCGGGGCTACGCAGCTCGATACGAGTGGAGACGTGCTTGCCGGGCTTGTGGGCCGGGATGCGCACGAGGGCGGAGCGGTTCTTGCGGCCCCAGGTCGCGTAGTTGGGCACCTCGCCCGTCGAGATGAAGCGCTTGTAGGAGTTGACCGTGGGGTTCGTCACCAGCGTGAACTCCGGGGCGTACTTGAGGATGCCGGCCACGTAGTGCTGCGCGAGGTCGGAGAGGTGCGCCACGTGGTAGTCCTTGGGCGCCCAGAACAGGTTCTCGCCCTCGTGGTTGAAGAGCGACTGGTACAGGAACATGGCGCTGCCGGGCTGGCCCGCGACGGGCTTGGGCATGAACGAGGCGTACATCCCCTGCTGAGCGGCGAGCTGCTTGATGACCAGGCGGGCGGTCACGATGTTGTCCGCGCAGCTCACGGCCTCGGTGTAGCGTAGCTCGACGCCGTTCTGGGACGGGCCGGCGGCGTGATAGGAGTACTGCACGGGGATGGACATGCGCTCGAGCATGAGCGTCGTCTGGCGGCGCAGGTCGTTCGCGTTGTCCATGGGCGTGAGGTCGAAGTAGCCGGCGTCGTCCTTGGGCTGGAGCTCTCGCTGGGAGTCGGAGTAGAAGTACTCGATCTTGGGCCCCACGTTGGGGATGTAGCCCAGCTTGTCGGCCTTCTCGAAGACCTTGATCAGGCACTGGCGCGGATCGCCCTCGAAGGGCTCGCGCGACGGGGTGAAGACGTCGCAGAACACGCGGGCGACGGCGGACTCGGACGGGCGCCACGGGAGCATGGAGAAAGTGTCGGGATCCGGGAAGGCCAGCATGTCGGACTCCTCGAGCGACACAAAGCCGTCGATGGACGAGCCGTCGAAGC
>DJRK01000101.1:0-3970 GCA_002440065.1 Atopobium sp. UBA6362
AAGCCGAAGTACCATGTGGAGCTCTTGCGGAAGAAGAGCTGCGCGAAGCTCATCATGAGCGACATGAGGAGCAGCCCCACCAAGAAGGTCGTGGGGAAGATGTGCTGCGTGAAGGGCACGTAAAAGAGGTTGTAGACCACGACGACGGGGGCCAGGATCGGAACGAGCAGGCCGATGTAGAAGTTGACCGCCGCGAAAGGCTCCTTGCGCCACATGAAGACCCCGGCCATGAGGGACTCTCGCAGCCACGAGCGCTTCCAGCGCATCTGCTGCTTGAGGAAGACGCGCTGCTTGTTGGGCACGATGGTGGAGCAGACGGCCGTGTCCTGATAGAAGGTGCGGTGATGGCGCAGGACGAAGTTCGTCATGGCGCGGTCGTCGCCGAACGTCGCCTTGTGGCCCAGGAAGCGCTGGTTCAGCCAGTCCTGCTCGTGTTCCTGAACGATGGACTTGCGATAACAGGAGATGGGACCGGAAAGGCAGGTCACGGCGTCGAAGAGGGCCTCGGAGGCCTTCATGACGCGGAAGGCGATGTAGTAGCGCACAGCCTGCATCTTGGTCAAAGAGTTGGTGTAAGTGTTCGCGACGTCGCAGCGCCCCGCCACACCGCCCATCTTGGGGTCGCGGAAGGGTTGGACGAGATTCAGGACGGCATAGGGGTCGAGGAAGCTGTCCGAGTCGACGAAGACGACGAACTCCCCCTTCGCCACGTCGACGCCGCGGCAGAGCGCGGCGCGCTTGCCGGCGTTCTTCTCCTGGACGATGAGGTGCAGCCGCTCGCGGATCCGCATGCGCTCATCCTCGGAGGCGGCGAGCTTGTCGATGGTCTTTCGCACGACCTCGGCGGAGCGGTCGGTCGAGCAGTCGTCCACGACGATGACCTCGAGCTTGTCCACGGGGTAGCACTGGTTCATGCAGCTCGTGATCGTGCGCGATATCCACGTCTCCTCGTTGAAGCACGGGATGACGACGGTCACGCTCGGCTTGAAGTCGGGGTCGATGGGCACCGGCTTGTACAGGGCGCCGAAGGCGTAGCGCGTCAAGAGGAACAGCGCGGCGATGATGCTATAGCTGTAAAGAAGCGCGTTGTACTTGAAGTAGATGATGCTCTCGCTGCGCATGAGCATGACCGTCGCGGCGATGAAGAAGAGCAGGATTATGGAACACAGGTACAGGTAGCGGTCCTTGTGCCGGTGCATATAGGTGCCGAGGCTCTCGGCGAACTCGAGCCCCAGGCAGGTGTCGCCCGCGACCTCGCAGACCCTCGCCACGCTGGCCCGGGTCCTCACGCGCATCTCGTGGCCCTCCGGCATGGAGCCCGCAGGGATGCGGAACTTGAGCTCGAGGTGCCCGCCCGCGGAGACCGCGGCGGCCTCGTCCGACGCGACCTTCACGAGGATGCCCGTCTCGGAGATGTCGCGCGCCTCGCCCTTCAAAGTCCTCGAGCGCCCCGCCTCGTCGCGGAACTCGATGTTCACCGGGAACTTGGAGCGGTACCGGACGCCGCTCTTGCGCTTCTCCATAACGGCGTCGAGATCGCTCACGTCGTCCACGATCGCGCCGCGGCGATCGAGCGCGGAACGCTGGCCGGTGGGGTCGGGCACGTCGGGCAGCACGCGGCGGTCTTCTTTCTGTGCAAGAAGGACGTCGCCGTCGAACGTCTCGAGCTCGACCCCCTCGCGCTCGGGGTCCTTTCGCTTGAAGAGCCTCATCGCGTCCCTCCCTGCTTGCCCAAATAGTCGTCGACGCGCGCGAACGTGTAGCCCTGCGCCTGCCAGATGGGGATCATCGTGTCGAGCGCCTGCGCCGTATACTTGGCGTTTTCCTGCATGTGCATGACGAGTACGGTGCCGTTCTCCACCGTGACGTACTCGTTTTGCCCGACGCTGCGTTTGGTCAGGCGCTCGATCATGTCGTCGTAGCTCGAGGCCTCGTAGTCGCCCGTCGAGTAGTTGCCCGAGATGGAGTACTCGTACCCCACGTCAAACACCTGCTCGAGGCCGATCTTGCTCACCGCGAGCGTGGGCGGGCGGAACATGCGCGAGAGCGCCGCGCGCCCGTCCACGAAGACGTTGCCCGTGTACTTGTAGAGCTTGTTGTAGGACGTCACGAGGTCCTGGCGGGTCTTCGCGGCCTCCTCGTCCGTGAGCGAGTACGTCTTGTTCTCGTTCGTGGGGTCCTCGTCGGCCAGGGGGATGTGCCCATCCGTGTGGTCGGCGATCTGATGGCCCTGCTCGGCGATGGTCCTCAGCAGGTTGGGATTGGCGTCGACGTACTCGGTCTTCACGAAGAACGTGCCCTTGACCCCATGCTTTTGCAGGACATAGAGGAGCTCGTTGATGGACTGCTCGGTTCCCCAGTCGTCGAAGGTCAGGAAGAGGACCTTGTCGGAGGTGAAGGTGCCCACCTTGTCGAGCTGCGAGATCTCCTCGTCGGAGAAGCCGGGCAGCTTGTCCGAGACGTTGACCGTGACGTTGCCGTAGTAGCCCTCGCAGATGCGCTGGAAGCGCTCGGCGTCGGACGGCATCGACGTGAGGACGTTCTTGTCGAGGGCGATGTCGGTCTGCTCGCCGTCGCAGAACTCGTATCGAGGGGCAGCGAGGACCTCGGAGGCCGTCGTGACCTTGAACCTGCTCGCGTCCTCGATCTGCCCGTCGTGGTTCGTGAACGCGAGCGAATCGATGTGCTGGGCGATGAAGCCGTCCAGGAGGCTCCCCAGGATCGTCTGGCCCTTGGCGGCATCGGCGTCGTTCGCGTAGAACGACATGTTGAAACAGACGAAGCTCCCGCGCATCACGCGGAGCTTGGAGACCTCGTCGAGCGCGGTCTGAACGCCGCCGAGGTCGATGTCCTTGTCCTCGTCGCGCACGATGCGGAACGTGTTCTTCACGAGCTCGCAGCCGCTCGCGGAGACGGCCTCCTCCATCGCGTCGTTCACGTCGCCGGAGGTGAAGACGACGTCCGAGTCCACGCCGTAGCGCCACGCCGCGTACTTCTTCCAGCTGTTCACGTAGGTCGCGACCGAGCCGAAGCCCAAGGGGTAGTCGCTCGACTCGCGGTAATAGATGCCGATCTCGTCGCCGTGCGCGAGCACGTACTCGATGGCCCGCTGGCAGCCCATGAGCTCATCGAGCGAGACGAAGAAGGTCCCCTTATCGCCATGCGCGGCGAGGCGGTCCACGACGTCCTCGACGACAGCTTCGCGCCCCATACCATAGACGGCGAAGGAGCAGGACCGCTCGGTCGTATGAACGAGGTTCGTGGCCTCGGCGAGCTTGTGGTCGTTCGCCTGCCTCATGGTCGTGAGCGCGTTCGCGGTCAAGCTCGGGATCGTCCCCGAGTCCTTGATCGCGCCGGAGATGGAGACCACGTCAAGACCCGTGCCCTCGAGCTCCTTCACGAGCTTGGAGACGGACGCGACCTCGAGACCGTCGAGCAGGCGGAACGAGCCGGCCGCGAGGTCGGCCGAATCCTCGGGGTCCACCAACTTGAGGTTGAGCTGCTTAGCCGCCGCCCGAACGGAAGCGAGCTCCCCGTCCGGGAAATCACCGTCGAGAAGCACGGCCTTCGTCGCTCCGGGCAGGGCCTGGAGCGCCATGACGTCCTTGTACAGAACATCGAAGACCTGCCCCGCAGTGCGGCCCGCCAAGTCGGAGGGAGCGAGGCGCAGGCCGAAGTCCGCCCCGGCGTCGGAGAGCGAGGACAGGTCGTCGTCGCGCCCCTCGGCCTCGCCCGGCGCCAAGAAGTACGTCGCGCCCCAGGACTTCTCCTGCAGGTACTTGACGGCGGGCGCCACGTCGTTGTGCGCGGGAAGCCCCTTGCAGCCGATGCCGACCTCGTTTTTGCTGGTGAGGCAGTAGTGGTATACCGGCGAGAGCTCCGCCGTGCCCGAGCACGCCTCGGCCTTGAGCTCGGCATAGCCGTCCTGGGACTTGAGCTCACCGAGAAGCGCGGTCTTCTTGCCGGAGGA
>DJRK01000101.1:4022-4529 GCA_002440065.1 Atopobium sp. UBA6362
TCTCCTCGGCATCCTGGGTGTCGTCGAGGCCGGGCTGTTTGTCGATGGCGGGCGCCTCGGCGGACACGGCGTCCTCGTCGGATGCTTCGGCGGCGGGGCCACGCAGGTCGTACACCGTGACGCTCTGGCCCGTGAGCGACGCGACGTAGGCGTCGGCGTCGCCGGACGCGGTAAAGGACCCCTCGTCGAGGACGTGCGCGTCGCTCGCTTGGACAAGGGCCTCGTAGCCGCTCGCGGAGGCCGCCCTCAAAACGTCGCCCGTGAGGCGCGTGCCGGAGCAGTACATGAGCGATACCGGCTTGTTCACGGCGCCAGAAAGCGACTCACGGGAGCGAAGCATCGTCTTGACGACGTCCCTCGTCGCGAGCGTATGGAGGTTGTCCTCACCCGAGGCCCCGTTGCTCACGACGCCGAAGCCCGCATCGATGATCGCCTCGAGGGTCTGGGCGTTTTCGAGCGCATCGGAGGCGGAAAGGGCGAACGTCGCCTTGATACCAGAATCCTTGA
>DJRK01000101.1:4538-4737 GCA_002440065.1 Atopobium sp. UBA6362
TACGAGACGAGCCCCGCGTCGGCCTTGGAGTCGCCGGTAAGCCCGACGAAGACGACCGCGGAGAGGTCGCCCTCCGGGTCGTCGCCCACGATCTTCGCAGGCTTGGCCTCTGCCGCGGCTTTCGTGGCGGAGTCGACGGCGTTCTCCCCCGTCTCGATGCGCCCGTCGACGTAGCCCACGGCCCCGTCGGAGCGCACCC
>DJRK01000092.1:0-7620 GCA_002440065.1 Atopobium sp. UBA6362
TGGGGCAGCGCACGAACGAGAAGAGGCCCTTGTCGCAGAAGCGGTGCGGGTTCACGCGCTTCTGGGCGCTTTTCTGCAGGTCGGAGGCCGATTCGAGCACGATGCCCAGCGCCATGACGCATACGCCGGCAACGCCAAAGGCATCAAGTCCACAGCCGTTCGCCAGGCGCCAGAGCACCGGCGACGCCTCACAGGCGTATAGGAGCGCGCACGTGGCCCAAATGAGCGCCTGGACGGGCTTCGAGATGCCGGACCCGTCGTTGACCTGCGTCTTCATCACGTGGTTGTAGGCGGCGCTGCGGCGCTCGCGGTAAGCGAGGTAGCCGCCGAGGCGCAGACCGTAGACCACGAGCATCGCGCAGATGAGCAGGCTCGCGACGTCCCCTCGGGCCGCCGCCGCAGGCGCGAACAGGAAGAGCAGCGCCACGCCGATGGCCGCCATCGAGAACCCGTACCCGAGCGAGATGAACCACACGAACTTCTTCCAGCCGATGGCGCTCACGACCATCGCCACGGCGAACAGGATCCAGAACTGCATATGTCCTTCTTTCAGTTGGCTGACGTAAGGCAGTATGCCCCTTTATGGGCGTAATATCGGTTCCGAATCAAGACGAGCGAGGAGGGCCCATGCCGGCACACGATGAGAAGAACGACCTGCCCGAGGGGTTCACGCTTGCCTTGGCGCTGGTAGACGCCGTGCCCGTGGCGCTCTTCTGCGCGAGCGCGGCGGTGTTCGGCGCGCAGGTGGGCAGCCGCCTCTTTGTGGCGGGCGCCCTCATGGCGTTTTTCGGCGGGGCGGGAAAGGTCGCCTGGAAGCTGCTCATCGCCGTTGCGCGGCGCAACGTGGCCTGGCTCGGTCGACAGATGCGCTACGTGATGCCCGCCGGTTTCGCGCTCATGCTCACAGGCGCCGCTACCCACGCGGGCGCGGCCATGGCGGCCTTGGCGCGCCTGGGCCGGATGCCGAGCCTCGCCCTCGTCGCGGTCTGGGTCGCCTGCATGTGCGCCATGGGGTACTTCGCCGGCCATCGCGACCAGGGCGACGCGCGCTCGAACTGGATCGAGCAGGGCACGAACGCCCTGGGTCAGGCAGCCCTTCTCGCCGCGTTGCTGCTGGCAGGATAGGCGATCCAGCGCGGTTCTTGGCTACTCGTCGTCCACGAGCTCGGCGAGCCAGACGTTCAGGGTGTCGACCTCGGGGCAGCAGAACCTCGCCGTGCCGGGGGCGTTCCCGGGGACGGTGCCGCCGTAGCGCAGGATGTCGATGTAGGGGAAGCCCACGTGACAGGCCATGGAGCACATTTTGCCGCGGTCGCGATCGAAGTCGAAGACGTCGCCCGGCTTGTGCCCGTGGTGGCAGCGGCACTTCCCTAGCTGATCGACGCAGGTGATGCGGATGCGGGGCCGCTTGCCTCGCGGCGCGCCCAGCGGCTTCTGGGAAACGTCGGGCTCGCTACTCACCGTCGATCACGTCCAAACAAGCCTCGATGGGAAGGCCGGCCGACTTGTCTTCTTGGTCGGCGTTGCGGGCGATGAGCTCGGAGACCACGCGCATGGCGTCGGACGTCGCGCGCTGCAGGGTCCAGCCGGCCATGACCCGGCCCAGCAGCACCGAGGAGAACGTGTCGCCCGTGCCCGGGAAGTACGTGGGGATGAGCTCGAACGGGATCGAGAAGTGCTCGCCGGCCACGCGGTCGTAGCCGATGACGGCGCTCGACCCGTCGACCTTCGCGCTCGTGACCACGACGGACTTGGCGCCCAGGCCGCGCACGGCGTCCACCAGGTCGCGGGCCTCGGCGGAGGTGATTTCATCTTTCATGGCCGTACCCGTGAGCAGGCACGCCTCGGTGTAGTTGGGCACGGTATAGTCCGCGCAGGCCACGAGGTCGCGCATGAGGCCGATGGTGCTCTCCGGCACGCCGGCGTAGAGCTTGCCGTTGTCGCCCATGATGGGGTCGACGAAGACCTTGGTGCCGCGGGCGGAACGGCGGTGGCAGAAGTCCGAGATGATGCGCGTCTCCTCCTCGGTCACGATGAAGCCGGTCGAGATCGCGTCGAACTCGAAGCCGAGCTCCTCCCAGATGGCGAGGCTCCGGCGCACGTACTCCGTGGTGTCGTGGATGTAGAACTTGGGGTAGTTCAGCGTGTCCGAGACGAGCGCCGTCGGCAGGTTGTGGATGCGGTAGCCCATATGCGACAGGACGGGCAGCATGGCGGAGAGCGCCACCTTGCCGTAGCCGCACATGTCGTTGATGAGCAGGAGCTGGGTGTTCTTCATAAAGGAGACCTCGAATCGGGTCGCGTGTGGCCGCGTATATACGTAGCTCATCAGTTTAGCGGGTCGACGGGCAGGCTGGGGGCGCGATGCCGGGGCCCGTGGGATAATCCTTGCGGGGACCTACAAGAGAGAGGAACGAACATGAAGGTTTTGCTGGTCAACGGCAGCCCAAAGAAGGGCGGGAACACCGCACGCGCGCTCGGCGAAATCGCCTCCGAGCTTTCCGCCCAAGGCATCGAACCCGAGATCTTCCAGCTCGGCGACGCGCCGATTCGAGACTGCATCGGCTGCGGCGGCTGCTCGGGCAAAGGACGCTGTGTATTCGGCGACGACCCGGTGAACAAGTTCATCGAGCTTGCTGAAGGGGCAGACGGGTTCGTCTTTGGATCGCCCACTTACTATGCGCACCCGTCTGGGCGCATCCTGAGCTTCCTCGACCGCGCGTTCTATGCAGGTAGCGCAGCGTTTTCCCACAAGCCGGGCGCCGCAGTGGCAGTCGCCCGTCGCGGCGGCACGAGCACGAACTTCGACGTGCTCAACAAGTACTTCACCATCAACCAGATGCCCGTGGTCGCGTCCACGTACTGGAACAACGTCTTTGGCGCGATGCCCGGCGAGGCGGAAGGCGACGCCGAGGGCCTGGCCTGCATGCGCAACATCGCCCGCAACATGGCATGGCTGCTGCGCTGCATCGAGGCCGGGCACGCGGCGGGTATCGAGGCTCCCGAGGCCGACCGGGCGCGGACGAACTTCATCCGCTAGGGTTTTAGGCGCTTCACTGGGTACGAATCAAAAATATCGCGAATTGTGGTGGTTAATCGCGATGTGCTGAGTAGTGGTTGATTGCGCAAACGCTCTACCTGCGGTTTTGTAAAGCGTCGACACCGGTCTACTCGAGGAATACGGGAAAAGGACCACAATTCGTGAGATTTTTGAGCAGCAACCGGGAAACCACGGGAAAACGGCCCTCCCTCTGAGGTTTCAGAGGGAGGGCCGCCCGTACAACTCGCCGCTTTTTCCGAAAAGCCGAACGCTGCGCTACAGCGCGGTGCCTCGGGTGGGGACGTAGAGACCGCTCATGTCCACGCCCTCGAGCTCGAGCAACTTCACCTTCGTTTGAATGCCCCCGCCAAAGCCGGTAAGGCTGCCGCCTGCACCCACGACGCGGTGGCACGGCACAAAAACGCAGAGGCGGTTGCGGCCCACGGCACCGCCCACGGCGCGGTTGGACTGAGGGCGACCGAGCTTCTTCTCGAGCTCACGGGCGATTGCGCCATAGGTCGTGACCTCGCCGTACGGTATGCGCTCAAGCTCCGCCCACACGTTGCGCTGGAACTCGGTGCCGCCCGCCTCGTGGGGAAGCTCGGCGATCCGGGGCTTCTCTCCCGCGAAGTAGCGAGACAGCCAGTCGCGGGCCGGGCCAAACGCGGCAAGAGAGTCGTCGGGCACCATTTCGCCTTTGACGCCATACGCGAAATGGCGGTCGTTCTCGAACCAGCAACCGGTGAGCAGCTCGCCGTCGGAGGCGAGCGTAAGGGTCCCGATAAGACCGGTCTCGAAGGTAGTGGAGTACGTCGTCATAGCTTGTTCGCCTTCCTCGCGCGGGCCCGTTCCTTTGCGCGCGCCTTCTTCTGTGCTTCCGTCAGGGGCGCGAAGTCCTTCTCGAAGCCGGGGACTCCCCCGCCGGCGACGGCCCAGAGATACAGGCTCGCCACGCTTCCATAAGGGCTGTACCTGCGGCGATACTTCTCAAAGAGCTGCCGCGTGATCTTGCGGTGGTGGTAGACCATCCGCAGGCCGCGCTGTATGGCCAAGTCGTCGTAAGAAAAGACGTCGGGTCTCTGCAGGCAGAAGAGCAGCAGCATCTCGGCCGTCCAGACGCCGATTCCCTTGAGGCTCGCCAGAGCTTGGATCGTCTCGGCATCGGGCATATGCTCCACGGCATCGAGGTCGAACTCGCCTGAATCCACGCGATGCGCGAAATCCTTGAGGTACTCGACCTTCTTGAAAGTCATCCCACAGCTTTGGAGGTCCGCGTCGGGCACGGCGAGCACCGTTGCGGGCGTGACCTCGCCCAGAAGCTCCTGCATGCGCCGCCAAACCGTGCGCTGCGCCGCCGTGGAGATCTGCTGCCCGATGATATGGTGCATAACGGCGCTGAACAGGCCGTCGTCAAGCTCACGGTACACGTGCCCCACCGCCGCCATCGCCTCGGCCAAGCGCGGGTCGCGAGCGGCCAGGTAGTCGACCTCGGTTTGCCCGTATTCGAAGTAGCGCGGCATCCGACCTCCTCTCGATAGTAGAACATCTGTACCCTATCATAGCCGTGAGCGACGCTTTACGGAAGCCGCGATATACAAAAACCGCCCGCGGCGCGCTGGGCGCTGCGGGCGGCACGAAGTTCGTGCGATTGTGGGGCATCGGCCAGAAGCAGGCAGAAACTACTCCGCGTCCTCGGCATCCGCCGGATCGGCGGCCTTAGGCTCCTTCTTGGAACGGTCGAACTCCTCGGGGGTAAGGACGTCCTCGATGCGCAGGTTCACGCCGGCGACCTCCAGGCCCGTCATGCCCGTCACCTGCTTGATCACGGCCTTCTTCACGTCCTCGAAGACCTGCGGGGCATAGGCACCGTACTCGATGAGCACACTGATGTTCACGCGCACCGCGCTCTCGGGCGTGACCTCGACCGAGACGCCCTTGGTCGTGTCGCTCGCGCCAAAGGCGTCCTGCACGCGGTTGAACCAGCTCCCCTTCATGCCCACGACGCCAGGGACGTCGCGCATTGCCAGGGCAACGATCTTCTCGATGACGCCGTTGGAGAAGGTGAGGGAATCCTCGGAGTCCTCGTCCTCGTCGTCTCCGGCGGCCAGGTCGATGTCACCGGCGGAGGGAGCCTCGGCGAGCTCGTCGACGGCCTCCTCGGGAGCAGCCGTGGGCTCCGCGTCCTCAACGACCTTCTGGACCTCAGCGTTCGCGTTGTTGCTCATGATTCCTCGCTCTCCCGGGCGCAGGGCCCGTCTTCCGGTCAACTAGTTGTTTGCAGAGAAGAAGCGCCTGAGCGCATTGATGATCTTTGGGTCGCCGTCCGCCATCTGGCCGAGCGCCACGCCCGCGAGCACGATCAGCGCCACGATCAGCGTCTTCAGGAGTCCGACGGCAAAGAAGAGCAGTGCGATGAGAAGGCCGCAGACCCCGCCCCAGAAAGCGTTCTCGTTGCCGGGGAAGGTCCTGCTCACCCAATCGCCGATGCGAGAGAAGGCGGTGCCGCCGGAAAGGGCGCTCGTGGAGCCCGAGGTCCCGGCAGCTGACTTCCCCTCGCCGGCCGAAGGCGCGGGCTTGGGCTCGATCGAGGTGCCGGCATCGGCGCTCTCGACCTTTGCGCGCGGGGTCTTGTTTGCTTCAGACATGGGCTAAGCCTCCTTGGCAACGTCGCGGGCGGGGCCCATCGACACGGTGATCTCACTGGTGGAATCCGCAGCCGGACCGTCGCTCGCAGGCGCGGCTGCGGCATCGGCAGCGACCGTCGTGGCCGGGGTCTGCGGCACGTCGTCCGCATCCGTCGCATCTTGGGAATCGGCGTCGGGAGCAGCAGGGGTGTAGGCCTGCGGCTTCACGAACTCGAGGCTCACGCTCTCCACGGTGTTGCCGCATACGGCGGAGAGGCCCTGGGTGAGCTCTTCGTGGAGCTGGGCTCCCTTGATCACCACATCGAGCGACTCGTGGGGCAGTACGCGCACATGGACGCGCACGTGGCCACGGGGCTTGGCGTCGACGATGACCTTGGAGGCGGCGCAGGTCCCGTCCGCCTCCACGATGTTCGCCGCCTGGGAGGCGATCGCCTCGCGTGTGACGGTGATGGAGCCGCCGTCCACGCGCGCGACCTCGACCGTGCGGACCTTGCGTGAGAAGAGCCCGCGCAGCAGCGTGACCACGAGGCCGATCACCGTCACGAAGCCGCAGACCTGGAGGGCGTACCAATACCCGTCCACGACCATGAGCGCCGAGGCGACGTCGCGCCACGGCCCCACCCAGGTAAGCCCGAGCGCGCCGAGCGTAAAGATGCCCGCAAGCGCAAATACCACCTTGCACAACCTTGTGAACCCGCTCATGCTTCACTCCCGACGTTTGCTTCGCGCGCCACGGCCGCAGCGCGCTTCTTGGCTTGAATCGAGCAACTCTGAGAATACCCCAGCCGGACTCCGCCCTACTCTACGGGCGAGTCGGCCCCATCAACGGTTTCCTGCCCGCCGGATCTTGCCGTGGCGATCTTCACGAAGATGATGCCGAGGATGGCCGAGGTGACGGAGCCCATGAGGATGGCGCACTTGGCAGCCATGATCTCGGACTCCGCGGTAAAGGCAAGGCCGCTGATGAGGATGGACATGGTGAAGCCGAGGCCGCCCATGATGCCCACGGCGGCAACCTGCACCCAGTCCATGTGCTCGGGGAGCTTCGCGAAACCGATCTTTACCAGGAGCAGCGTGACGCCGAAGATGCCGATGGGCTTGCCGAGGACAGCGCCAAAGTAGACGCCCAGCGTGACGGGGTCCGCGAGGATCGCGCCGAAGTCGGACCCCACGAGGTGCACCTGCGCGTTCACGAAGGCGAAGATGGGCAGGATGATGAAGTTCACGGGAACCGAGATCACGTGCTCGGTGCGCTCGAGGGGCGGCGTCACGTGGTGGATCACGCTCTCGACGCGCATGGCGCCCTTGGTGAAGGCGTGCTGGCCGAGGACGTGGGAGCCCTCGTCGTAACGGTCGTCGAGCACCTGGGCCTTCTCACCGAGCCACGTGCCGAACTCCGAGAGGTTCACGTCGGAGCGGGACGGGAGGGCGAAGGCGAGAATGACGCCGGCGAGCGTCGCGTGGATGCCCGAGTTGTACATGCAGACCCAAAGCACGAGGCCCACGAGCAGGTAGGGCTTCACGGAGTAGACCTTGGCGCGGTTGAGGCCCCACAGTACCACGATCACCATAGCCGAAGCAGCGCACCAGGCGATGTCGGGCGACTGGCCGTAGGCGACGGCGATGACCACGATGGCCAGGATGTCGTCAGCGATGGCGAGCGTCTGGAAGAAGACCTTGGTCTCCGCGCTGATCTTGTCGCCCAGGAGGGAGACGACGCCCAGGGCGAAGGCGATGTCGGTCGCGATGGGGACGGCCCAGCCGTGCGCGAGCCCGCCCCAGTTAAAGAGCAGGTAGATCAGGGCCGGGACGCACACGCCGCCCACGGCCGCGAGCATGGGTAGGGCCGCCTGGCGCGGGCGCCTCAGCTGGCCCACGGTCATCTCGTACTTGAGCTCGATTCCCACGAGCAGGAAGAAGATGGCCATCTTCTTC
>DJRK01000092.1:7655-12593 GCA_002440065.1 Atopobium sp. UBA6362
CGATGCCGATGGACAGCGGCTGGAGCAGGAAGTGCTCGACCGCCTCATAGGCCGGGCTGTTGGCCACCACGAGGGCGAGAAGCGCGGCGCCGACCATGACGGCCGCGGCGATCGTGCCGTTGGAGGTGATCTCCTCCAGGGCGCCGATGCGCTGGGTCCGCTTGATGACGGCGGGCTCCTCATAGATCTTGCTGATGTTCGACGTGCTGTTGGGCATGTCTGCCTTTCTACGAGCGGGGCTCGGCGCTAGTCGTCGAGCCCCAGGGTCTGTTCCACGTACACCTTGGCCGCAAGGGAAGCGACCGCCGCCTCGAGCACGCGCGCGAGCTCAGGGGCGACCTCCTCGCCCGCCTCGTTGACGGGGCGGATGCGCGGCTCCATCACCGGGGCCACGAACTCGGGGCCCACGGCGAACTGCTCGGCAAGCGAGCACTCCAGTGCCGCGCACACGTCGTCATAGAGCGCCGAGCGGTCTACGTCTGCTTCATCAATCATACCCATGATGCGGCCAAGCTGGGCAATCGAGTACACCCGCTTAAAAGCGCACACAAAGAGGAGCGCCGCCAGGTGCCTGCGCGTATAGCGTTTGCGCTTGGGCGCGGGCAGGAGGCGCTGCTTCACGTAGTTGTTCACCATGGAACCGGTGATCGTCTGCTCGCCGGGAAGGTACATGAAGGAGAGCTCGTCGGTCACCAGGGTGAGCACCTGGTCGAGGTAGAGCTNNGATTGCTCCACCATCCTCGACGGCTACTTTAGCGATTCGAGCCGTATGTTCTGCATCGGCAAGGTAAGCGACGAGCGTCAGCACCTGGTCGAGGTAGAGCTCGATGCGGGGCATCTCCCCTATGCGGTAGATGTGCACCTTCGACATGCGCGACGCGAGGTCCTGGGCCCGTTGGGCGCGGGTCGGCTGCGGGGCGAGCTGTGCCGTGGTCTTCTCGGCCCGGTTCTCGATTTGCTTCTTTGCCATGGGGCCTCCTCGCGAGGCTTGCGGGGCCAGGTCGGCATGCCCCGCAAGCGTAGTTGCTTTGTGGAAATCGCTATCTAGTATTCAAAACTAGGTGTAGGGGTATTATGTACCCATTAGCAACTTTCTGCTGCCCAATTATTTGGACAGTACGATTAATTGGACAGCTTAAGGAGATTCCCATGAACGACCAGCGCATCGCGGTGCTCACCGACACCGGCTCGGACTGCCCGGCAGATTTCGTGGCCGCCCATGACGTGCGCGTGGTTCCGCTGCGCATCAACTACTCGGACGGCTCGACCTACGAGAGCGGCGTCGACATCACGACCGAGGAGGTCGTCGCGCGTTTCGGTCAGGAGGTGCCCAAGACGTCGCTCCCCTCGCCCGAGCGCATCGCCGACGAGCTCAAGCGCGCGAAGGACGACGGATACACGTCCGCCGTCTTCGTCGCCATCTCCTCGGGCCTCTCGGCGACCTGCGACACCGCGCGCATGGTCGCACGCACCATCGAGGACTTCCCCGTCCTGGTGATCGACTCGCTGAGCATCGGCGTCTCGGCGGTCCTCGTCGTGATGGAGGCGGTGCGCCAGATCGAGGCGGGGATGGGCCTCGCGGACCTCGAGCACACGCTCGCCCTCGCCGCGCGCAACACGAGGGTCTTCTTTGCCGTGAAGGAACTGGGGTACCTGCGCGCGGGCGGGCGCATCAGCGAGGCCGCTTACCGCCTGGGCTCCGTGCTCAACGTCAAGCCGGTCTTTACCTGCGACGAGGAGGGCCGTTACGCCGTCACGAAGAAGGCCCGCGGCTGGGAGCGTGCGCTCGACGCCGAGATTGGCCTCATCGCCAAGCTCGCCGAGAAGTACCCAAAGTGCCGCCTTGCCGTGAGCTGCACCTCCGCCTGCGCGGACCTCTACGACCGCATGGAGAGGGCCCTGCGCGAGAAGGTGAGCAACGCGGTCGAGGTCGTGAAGTCCGACATCAGCCCCGCGCTGCTCGTCCACACCGGCCCCAACCTCGTGGGCGTGGCGATCCAGGGCCTCTGATCGCTTTTGGGGACAGGTTCGTTTTCCTTCCAAATAAGAGCTTTTGGGGACAGGTTCGATTTTTACTCATTTGAGTAATTTTCGAACCTGTCCCCAATTTTCTCAGTTGGCTAAGACCATGCGGGCGACGATGCGGGCACAGTCGTGGGCGGCCTTCTTCTCGAAGGTGTTGTAGTCCACGACCTGGTCGGCGGCGCCGGGCTTGTCGCTGATGGCGCGCACGACGACGAAGGGGACGCCGTTGAGGTAGGCCGCCTGGGCGATGGCGCAGCCCTCCATCTCGCAGCAGGAGCCGCCGAAGGTCGCGAGGATTCGCTCCTTCTGCTCGGGAGTCGAGATGAACTGGTCGCCCGAGACCACGCGCCCGGGAAGCGCCTTGATGTCGGGCGCGGCCTCGGCTGCCGCGGCGGCCACGGCCTCACGCATCCCCGCGTCCGCGGGGAACGCCAGGACGTCGAGCCCCGGCACCTGGCCCGGCGCGTAGCCGAGCGGCGTCACGTCGAAGTCGTGCATGACGCAGTCGGTGGAGACCACGAGGTCGCCCACGTCGAGCCGCTCGTCGAGCGAGCCCGCCACGCCCGTGTTTATCACGCGGTCCACGCCAAAGCGGTCCACGAGCACCTGCACGCAAATGCCGGCGTTGACCTTGCCGATTCCGGACTGGACCACGACGACGTCCGCGCCGCCGAGCTTGCCCTCGCAGAACTCCATGCCGGCGACGGTGGTTGCCGCGGCCCCCTCCAGCTGCTCCTTCAGAAGCTCGACCTCGGACTCCATGGCCCCGATGATGCCCGTCTTCATTGCAGACTCCCCTCTTCCCGCCACGTTACGCGGGATAGCTCATGTGCGCGGCGTCGATGCCGTACAGCGTGCGGTCAAGATAGCGGCGCGCCCACCAATGCGCCTGGTTGAGGTCGGCATCGTGCCAGTTGCCGCACTCGGCGGGCTTCGCCCCCGGAATCTCGCCCTCGAAGTCGCGGGCGAACTCGAAGCAGCGCGTCACGAGGTCCACGACGTCGGCGGACTCATACTCGCCAAAGAGCACGAGGTAGAAACCCGTGCGGCAGCCCATCGGCCCGAAGTAGACCACGCGGCTCGACCACTCGGGGTCGTTGCGCAGGAAAGTCGCGCCCAGGTGCTCGAGGGCGTGTACAGCGGCGGTGTCCATGACCGGCTCGCGGTTGGGCGCGGTCAGGCGCAGGTCAAAGGTGGTGATCACGGCGCCGGTCACCGGGTCGCGGTCGACGCGGCTCACGTACACGCCCGGCTCGAGCGTGAGGTGGTTCACGGTGAAGCTTGCGATGAGGTCCATAGGGAATGCCCTTCTTCCTGGGGTTTATTTGCAGTCGAGAGGCACCGGCCGTGCTTCTCGACGTTTCCGTCGTGCGCCGGACGGTGCCAGTCGGCATCAGTCGACGCCTCAAATCGCGCGAGCGAGCCATTCCTTGCCGTGGAGTGCCTCGACCACGCGCCGGCGCGCGCCCGGGAAACCCACGTCGTCGCACACGTGAAACGCGATGTCCGCCTCCGTCCCGTACGCGGTCACGGCGCGGTAGTTCACCAGCGTGGGGAACCGGTCGTCGAGGTCGTTGCCGAGCGCCGAGGCCACGGCCTTGCGCGCCTCGGCCTCCACAGTGGCGAGGTCTGCCGCAGGCGCGACCGCGATGGGCACCTTGCACAGGCCCGCGTTGAAGTCGTCGAGGTGCGTGAGCGTGGTCTTCGTGAGCACAGAGTTCGGGATCACGTCGACGTCGCCCGCGCGCGACCGCAGCGTGGTGGAGCGCCACGTCACGTCGGTGACGATGCCCGTGGTCGACCCCACCGTGACCTTGTCGCCCGGGCGCACTACGCGGCCGAACATGAGGCTCAGGCCGCCCACGATGTTCGAGATAGTGTCCTGCAGGCCGAGCGAGATCGCGACCGAGACGACGCCCAGGGCGGCGATGAGACCCGACGGGTCCACGCCGAAGACCGGCTTCATCACCGAGAGGAGCGCGAGGGACCAGATGACCGCGCGCAGGATGTTGATGAAGATCGAGGCGTTGGGCACGTCGGAGGCGTCGAGGGCCTTGTTTGCCAGGCGCACGGTCACGCGCTGGACCACAAGGGCAATCGCCACCGCGACCGCGATGACGATGCCCTTGCCCACGAGGAGCTCGACCAGGGAGATGACGTTCTCGTCCACGACGGCCTCCTACCCCACCTTGACGAGGGGCGCGAAGCCCTTGAGGAGCTTCTTGGTCTTGCCCGTGCGCGTGAACTTGACCTCGATCATGTCGCCTTCCACGCTGAGCACCTGGCCGGGCCCGAAGGTCTTGTGCGAGACGCGGTCGCCCTTGGCAAACGAGCCCGAGGCAGCAGCCGCAGAAGACCCCGCACCCGCCTGGGCAGTCGACGACGCGGACGCGCCGCGCGTGGCCATGGGTTTTCTTCCCGAGAAGGTCCTGCTGCCAAAGGTCGGGATATCGTCGGTCGCCGAGGTCCCCGCCCTATGCGCGCGCGGCGCGATGGGCGGCAGCGAAGAGGCGCTGCGCTGGGCGCCGCCCGTCGAACGCGTGCGGGAGCCAAAGACGTTGCCGCCGTAGACCTCCGAGCCGCGACCGCTGCCAAAGGTGCCGTGGCGGTCGCCTCGCTTCTCCCAGCCCACGCCCGAGAAACCCGAGGAGCCCACGCCCACGCGCTCGCAGTCGGCCTCCGGGATCTCGCGCACGAAGCGGCTCGGCGGGTTCGCCTGCGTGGAGCCGAAGACGCGGCGCGTGGCGGCATAGGTGAGGTAGAGCTTCTTGCGCGCGCGGGTGATGGCGACGTAGGCGAGGCGGCGCTCCTCCTCGAGCTTCGCCGGGTCGGCGTCGCCGAAAGCGATGTGCGGGAAGATGCCGTCCTCCATGCCCGCGACGAAGACCACGGGGAACTCCAGGCCCTTGGCGG
>DJRK01000036.1 GCA_002440065.1 Atopobium sp. UBA6362
GATTTCGATATCGAGAAGGTCAAGGCGAAGACCCAGGACAATCCCGTCTACTACGTGCAGTACGCACATGCGCGCATCTGCTCCATCCTGCGCAAGGGCGCGGGCGTCTCGCTCGAGGAGGCGGCTGAGCTCGGGATGGATGAGGTCGCCGAGCGTGCGATCGGTCCTGACTACGACCTGGGCCTCTTGACCGATCCCGCGGAGGCTGCGCTGGCGAGGAAGATCGGCGAGTTCGGTGGGCTCGTGGAGTCCTGCGCGCGCGACCGTGCCCCCTTCCGCCTCACGCACTTCGCCGAGGAGCTCGCCGGCCAGTTCCACTCGTTCTACGCCGTCTGCCAGGTGCTTCCCAGCAACGGGCGTCCGATCGACGAGGGTCTGTCGCACGCGCGCCTCGCCGCCGTCGACGCCACGCGCCGCGTGCTCGCACTCACTCTTTCCATGATCGGTGTGAGCGCCCCGCAGTCGATGTAGGGAATCGAGCGGGCTTCTCGGCTCGTTCGCTGGGGTTGCGGCGAGCCCGTTCAAACGGGGGGCGGCGCCTTTCGCCCTCGTTTCATCAGCTGGGCTTCAGCATCAGAGTTTTATATTTCGGTTTCATGTTTCGTGCGCGGGGATGACTTGAATCCTCGCGCACTTTTTATATAATCCGGTTCGTAAATCAGCCGCCCGCCGCTCAACGGGCGTCTTCTTCTTGGTTCGATTTCTTGTTTGAGGGGTAGAGATGGATCTACGGGAGTTCATGTCGGTAAGAAGGGCCTACAACGTCGTTCGCCAGAAGATCGATTCGGCGGAGCGCCTCACCTTCGAGGAGTTCGCAATCCTGTGCCGTCTCCAGGTCGCCGATGCCCCCATCAAGACCTCAAGCATTGCAGAGTACCAGGGCGCGCTTCGCCCTACGATGACGCACCGCACGAACCACCTTGCGAGCCTCGGCTACATCAACCGCGGCGAGGGCGAGGTCGATCGGCGCAACGTCGTGTGCAGCATCTCGGATGAGGGCATCGAGGCCGTGACCAGGCTCTCTACCCTCACGCGGTCGCAGATCGCGACGGGTAAGTCGCTCTCCCGCACGAGCCCCGAGCGCATCTGCAAGTACGTCGACGCCATGGGCTCGGTCTTTTGCAAGGCCGGCGACCTGGTGCTTCTGGGCCTCTATACCGCCGAGGGGGAGTCGCTTACCATCATGCAGCTTGTGGAGGCGCTTGGGCTGCTCCAGCCCACGGTCTCGATGTCCGTCTCCAACCTGGCGGACTTGGGGCTCGTGGAGCGCGCCCGCGAGGAAGCCGGTAAGCATACGACCTGCGTGCGCCTGACCCCCGCCGGCGAGGAGCGCGCCCGCGAAGTCGCCGAGGTCATCGACGGCGTCGTGGTGCGCCGTAAGGTCCGCAAGGGATAAGGTTTTCTTTGCACGTTGTTGTTTGCTGTGGCCCCGGAGGGTTGGTCCTCTGGGGCTTTTTGTTTGGCGTGGGATGCGTGGGCGGCTTGCGTATTGGCGGGTTTGCTGGCGGGTACGCCTTGGGGGCGCGGCGCAGGGTCCTGGTGCGGGCTGCTGAGAAGAATATTTGCGCAATTGTGCGCCGGGTGCTATAGTTTTCGCCGTTAATTGCAGGTGGCGCAGTGTTCACCGACTCATCTTTACATCAAAAACGTAGCTGCTTATGAGTTTTGGCCCTGCACGATCCCTGCTTTGTGTCTTCATTTGGTTGCGGCAGCCACAATTGCCGCCCTATAGAGAGGTTCATTGATGTCCGAAGACAATTCTGTGACGCCTGTGCCCGGCATACCTGCGTCGCCGGCAGAAGCCAAGCCGCTGCCTGCCGCTGCCGAGCCCAAGGCGATCTCGGCTTCGAGCGAGGCGGGCGCGGGCGCGCAAAAGCCCTCCGATACCGCTGAGCCGACTCCTGCGAGGAAACCGCGTCGCCGCGTCGCGAAGAAGGCCGACGAGCCTGTTCCCGCTCAGGAAACGGGTGCTCCTGCGTCGGAATCCGCCGAGGCCCCAGCGCCGAAGAAGCGCACGCGGAAAGCGACGGCTAAGAAAGCCGCTGAGGCCGAGGGCGCCGCTACGTCCGAGGAAGCTGTGGCGGAGAAGCCCAAGCGCCGCCCCGGCCGTCCTCATAAGGTGAAGGCCGCCGCTGATGGCGATGCTGCTGCGTCCCAGGGTACTATGGGGGGGCATGCGGATGCACCTTCGGCTGAGACCCAGCCCGTTGTCGTGTCTGGAGACGCCCCGGTGGATGCCGAGAAGCCCAAGCGCCGTCCGGGCCGTCCGCGCAAAACGAAGGCCGAGAAGAACCTCGAGCCTGTAGAGGCCTCGGATGCGGATTCCTCAGAGCAGGCGGAGGTCGAGAAGTCCAGGCGCCGTCGTACTTCTCGACAGCAGAAGGCCGAGGGCGGGGAGGCTGCTGCCGAGGCCTCGACTGCGAACGAAGAGCAGGTCGCGGACCACGCGGCGGGTGACGAGTCCGCGCATCACGAGGCGGCCCAGGCTGTGTCCGAGCAGCATGACGCCGCTGACGCCCCCAAGGCCTCCGAAGCGGTTTCTCACGGCGAGATGAGCAAAGACTCCGACAACGCCAAGCCTGCCGAGCGGGCGGACGGCGAGCAGCCCCTTGAGGGCGAGGGCCCCCGTCGACGCGGGCGTAATCGCCGCAACAAGTTCGACCGCGAGCGCAACGGCGAGAACGGCCAAGGCCAGCAGCCGGACGGCTCCCGCTCCGAGAACGGCCAGGGCGAGGGCGGTCGCGGGCGCGGGCGCAACGACCGTTACGACCGCAACGACCGTCGCAACAACCGCGACTTCAAGGACCGCCGCAACAACCGACGCGGGCGCGATTTCGTGACGGAGCCCTCCGTGCACCGCGAGGACTTCGAGGTCCTCAAGGTCTCCGAGCTCCGTGCGAAGGCCGATGAACTTGGCATCGACCACAAGGGTCTTCTCAAGACCGCACTTATCGACAAGGTATACGAGGCCGCCGTCGCCGCAGAGGGCTTCCGCCCCGTCGACGGCATCCTTGAGATAGGCAACGAGGGCTACGGATGGCTGCGCACCGGCAACTACATGGAGGGCGACGGCGATTGCTTCGTCCACCAGCAGATGATCCGCAGCCTGGGCCTGCGCCCCGGCGACCGCGTGGCGGGGACCGTGGGCCCAGGCCGCTCGAACAGCAAGTACCCGCCGCTCGTCAAGGTCGCGACCGTGAACGGCGCCGCGCCCGAGAACCTCAAGGCACGTCCGCGTTTCCGCGACCTCACGCCGGTGTTCCCCAACGAGCGCCTGGTCATGGAGATGGGCAAGGACTCGATCACGGGCCGCGCGATCGACCTCGTGAGCCCGATCGGCAAGGGTCAGCGCGGCCTCATCGTGAGCCCTCCCAAGGCCGGCAAGACGACCGTCTTGAAGAAGATCTGCCAGTCAATCGCGCACAACAACCCCGAGGTACACCTCTTCTGCCTGCTCGTGGACGAGCGCCCCGAAGAGGTCACGGATATGCAGCGCTCCATCAAGGGCGAGGTCGTTGCTTCCACCTTTGATATGCCGGCCGAGAACCACACACACGTCTCCGAGCTCGTCATCGAGCACGCAAAGCGCCTGGTTGAGATGGGGGAGGACGTCGTGGTCGTGCTCGATTCGATCACGCGCCTCGCGCGCGCCTACAACCTCGCGCAGCCCGCGAGCGGCCGCATCCTCTCGGGCGGCGTGGACTCCGCCGCGCTCTATCCCCCCAAGAAGTTCCTCGGCGCCGCGCGCAACATCGAGAACGGCGGCTCGCTGACCATCATCGCCTCGGCGCTCGTCGACACGGGCTCCAAGATGGACGAGGTCATCTTCGAGGAGTTCAAGGGCACGGGCAACATGGAGCTCAAGCTCGA
>DJRK01000021.1:0-1614 GCA_002440065.1 Atopobium sp. UBA6362
ACGGTGGCCTTCAGGAGGTCGTGCGTCATGGGGCGCGACCCCTCCTTGGGCTCGATGCCCAGGCTGATGGCGGACGCCTCCACGGTGCCTATGCGGATGGGGAGGCGACGGGACTTCTTCTCGCCTTCGGGCAGGTCGTGCTGTTCGAGCACGATGAACGAGGGGATGGGGCCTCCGCCGACGGCGATTGAGCTGATGTCCATTCTTTTGAGCGGCAAATCTGATCCTAGCTACGCGTCTTTCTTTCGTGGGGTAATCCTACCCGTATAGGGGGTGCTCGCAACCCGGGAAAGGGCTTTCTGGCCCGCGACCGAATTTTTTTCAAAAAAGTAGTTGACGGGGTATGGGGGTGCGCGTAATATAACTTCTCGCGTTGGGCCTGTAGCTCAGTTGGTCAGAGCGTCCGGCTGATAACCGGGAGGTCACAAGTTCGAACCTTGTCAGGCCCACCACTTTTTTCTTGGCAATAGCCGCCCCAGCGTTAGCCGAGTCGCCGCTGGGGCGGTTATTCTGTTAAGAAGAGAGTAACGCCGATCGGGGACATAGCTCAGCTGGGAGAGCGCGGGCTTTGCAAGCCTGAGGTCGTGGGTTCGAACCCCATTGTCTCCACCATGAATTTCACTAAGCCGTCGGGTCGCGCGCCCGGCGGCTTTTTTCTATGTGTGTTCCTTCTGCATTGTAGTCCCCCTGCAAAATGAGACGTCTCGCGCCCGATTTATGTCTCATTTTGCAGGGGATTTTGGAGGGCGAAGACGGACGGGGCGACGCGCGGCCGCCAGCGGGTATCATGGGGCACGTGAAACCGCGAGAAAGGCCGCCGATGAGCGCAGAACCCAACGATACCCGCCGCGAAGGCGTGTCCAAGAAGACCGACGAGCTCGCGAGCGAGCTTCTTGGCAAGGCCTTGGACGTGCTCGCCGTGGGGGAGGAGCTCGACGTCCTTCTTGCCGTGGCCGCCGCCGACGGCGAGGTCTCGAGCTACGAGTTCGCCGACGACGGCCCGGAGGAGTGTCTCGAGGGCGCGCACAAGAAGGCCGCCGAGTCCGCCGACGCCGTGCGCTACGCGATCGCCTACCGCGGCGCCATCGCCGACGAGACGGGCGCCTACCAGGACGCCGTCATCCTGGAGTTCGGCGAGCGCGGCTACCGCAGCTACTCGGCGTTTTCCCTGGTAGACGTTACGGGCGACGAGGACACCTTTGGCTGGACCGAGCCTCAGCCCGCCGGCGAGGTCGAGCCCCTCCTCTAGCGCCTGCAATTTCGGGTCCGTCCCCAAATTAATTTCGGGTCCGTCCCCAAATTGCTTATATTGCGTGATGAAGCCGTTTGCGCTGTATAATCCCCCAGTTACCTAATTTCCAGGCCAACTGCAACGAGAGGGATATATGCGCCAGGAGAACATCAGGAACGTCGCCATCATCGCGCACGTCGACCACGGTAAGACCACGCTGGTGGACCAGCTGCTGAAGGCGACCGACGCGTTCCGCGCCAACCAGCAGGTCGAGGAGCGAGTCCTCGACTCCAACGACCAGGAGCGCGAGCGCGGCATCACCATCCTGGCCAAGAACATCTCCATCGAGTACAAGGGCATAAAGATCAACGTCATCGACACCC
>DJRK01000021.1:1644-2314 GCA_002440065.1 Atopobium sp. UBA6362
TCGGCGGCGAGGTCGAGCGCGTCCTGCGCATGGCCGACGGCGCCTTGCTCCTGTGCGACGCCGCCGAGGGCCCCATGCCCCAGACCCGCTTCGTCCTCTCGCACGCCATCGCGGCCGGCCTCGCCGTCATGATTGTCGTGAACAAGATCGACAAGCCCGGCGCGAACCCCGAGAAGGCCTACAACGACTGCCTCGACCTCATGGCCGACCTCGGCGCCTCAGACGAGCAGCTCGAGTTCGCCATGGAGCACGTCATCTACGCCTCCGCCGTGAACGGCTTCGCCCGCCTCGACCCCAACGACGGCAACGGCGACATGTTCCCCATGCTCGACATGATCGTGGACGACATGCCCGCCCCCGACGTGGACCCCGACGGTCCTCTTGCCCTGCAGTGCGTCACCATCGACCACTCCGACTACGTGGGCCGCATCGGCATCGGCCGCATCTACTCCGGCACCATCCACGACGGCGACAAGATCCTCGTGGTGAAGAACGACGGCTCCCGCGCCATGAGCCAGGTCAAGCAGCTCTTTACCTTCGACTACCTGGGCCGCAAGGAGTGCACCGAGGCCGTTGCCGGCGACATCGCGGCCGTCGTGGGCGTCGAGTCCACCGACATCGGCGACGTCTACACCGACCCCGAGAACCCCGTCGAGCTCGAGCCCATCGA
>DJRK01000021.1:2403-2531 GCA_002440065.1 Atopobium sp. UBA6362
CGCCAGCTCAAGGAGCGCCTGATGACGGAGCGCGAGAACAACGTCACCATGCGCATCGAGGAGCTGCCCGACAAGACCGGCATCGAGGTTTCCGGCCGCGGCATCCTGCACCTCTCGGTCCTCATGGA
>DJRK01000021.1:2620-8721 GCA_002440065.1 Atopobium sp. UBA6362
GAGAACGGCAACACCGTCGAGCCCGTCGAGCAGGCCGTCGTCGAGTGCCCGGGCGAGTACTCCGGCAAGGTCATCGAGGTCTTCGGCAACGCCGGCGGCACCATGTCCAGCATGGACACCGGCACCACGCAGACCCACCTCGAGTTCAAGATCCCGACCCGCGGCATCATGGGCCTGAAGAACCGCATCCTGAACGTCACCCACGGCGAGGCCGTCTTCTACCACACGTTCCTCGAGTACGGCCCCTACGCCGGCGAGATCGGCGTCCGCCAGAACGGCGCCATGATCTCCATGAGCACCGAGAAGGCCGTGGCCTACGCGCTCGGTACCCTGCAGGAGCGCGGCCAGCTCTTCGTGGCCCCCGGCGACGAGTGCTACGAGGGCATGCTCGTGGGCGAGCGCTCCAAGCCCGGTGACATGGTCGTGAACATCGCGCGCACCAAGTCGCTCGGCAACCAGCGCAGCTCCACGGCCGACATCGCCGTGCAGCTCACCCCGCCGCGCACGTTCACGCTCGAGGAGGCGCTCGAGTACATCATGGACGACGAGCTTGTGGAGATCACCCCCGAGTCCATCCGTATGCGCAAGCGCATCCTGAACGAGACGGAGCGCCGCAAGTGGGCCGTCCGCAACGGCAAGGTCAAGAAGTAGCAATTTGGGGTCGGACCCCAAATTAAGGGTGCGAGAGGTGCGTCTTGCTGGAGTGCGTGCTCCGGCGGACGCACCTCTCGCGTTATTCTTGGCGTCTCGCTACGGGCGGGCGTGTACCTCACGGGTATACTTGCTGCATTCAGCCTGCAGGAAGAAAGGCCTCTATGATGTGGGAATACGTGCGCTTCGAGGATGAGACGCAAGTGTCTTATTCGGATGTAAGGGACGACAATACGGTCCTCGTGACGGTGGAGCGCCCACGCGATTGGGGCTTCGACACCGCCGAGTGCGTTTTACCTTCTTTCAAATGAGTGCGCAACGAGGGCTTTAACAAGTCTCAGCTCAAGGAACTTGATGAATTCGTGCGTAACAACGCGCCGCTCATCATGCGCTTCGCCTATGAAGGTGGGCGCGTATATGCCTAGTCTGTTCCGAATGGGACCATACCTGATTTTTTTGGACGGGCGAGTTGCAATTTGGGGTCGGACCCCAAATTAAGGGTGCGAGAGGTGCGTCTTGCTGGAGTGCATGCTCCGGCGGACGCACCTCTCGCGTATTTCTCGGCAGGTGAATGCACTTCTTGGCATTTTACGGTTGCGAGAAATGCACCTCTTTTCATCAAAGGGGCGCCTATTTACCCATTGAAGTGAGGAGGGGGAACATTTGCACATATACTTAGCTTGTATGTCTGTATCGCGGGGCCGCACCTGGCCTCGCTTACTTATGCAAATGAACCCTGAGAAAGGATTCCTATGAAGAAGGAACACCTGAACCAAGGCATCGCGGGCGCGGTGACGCTCGCGATGGTTCTGGGCCAAGTTCCTGCGCCGGCGCTCGCTGAAGCCTTGAACGAGGCAACGAGTCCGACGGCCCAGGAACAGACGACCGACGACGCCGTCAGCGGCGATGCGAGCGACGCATCGGCGAACGCTGACGCCGCTGCGCCCGCTGACGCGAATCGGGACGCGGCGAACGATGCCGATTCCGATGCCGTCGATACCGCAGCCGCGGCAATTGACCAGCAACAGGATTCCTCTAGTGATGAGGCCCAGCTCGATGACACCACCGTCAGCACCGACGTCGCCGCCGAGCAGAGCGCGAACAACCTCATTGCCGTGCAGGCGACTACGCCGTTGCGCTATTACGGCGGCAGCGTCCTCAAAAAAGGCGACGTTTCCGACTATGTGAAGAACAACGTGAGAGATGCAACCTCACTACGTATTGCCAAGGCCGGAACTTCTGATTGGGAAGAGATCACCGGTTGGGACGTAGTTATCATTAAGGACCAAGACTCCGACCTCGAACCTGGTTCATATTCGGTGCAGGAACGTAAGAAGACCGGAGGGCCTTGGTATAATCCCACGTATAAGTGGTTTGACTGCGGCTCCTTCTCTATTCAGCGCTACTGGACCGCTAAGTTCGGCGCGAACGGCTGCTCCGACGGCGGCGTGCTTATCGATGGCTCCGCGGCAACCAGCTACGACATCGATGAGGGTGCGGCCAAGACCTTCACGGTCAAGCAGGTCGAGGACTACGACCTCGTCTCCGTCAAGAACGGCGATGCCGAGCTCACGCCCAACGAGGACGGCTCCTACACCATCCCCAGCAACGCCGACTCCAACATCGTCGTCACCTACAAGGCCGCGACTCAGGCGGCCGTCGCGGTTGAGGGCGATGAGGGCCTCGCCAGCGTGACCATCGGCGGCGCCGAGCAGGACGCCGACGGCAACATCACCGTCAATTACAAGAAACCGGGCAGTATCGTCGCCGCGCCCAAGGATGGCTACGCCGTCACTGGCGTCGAGCTCGTGAACGATGCCGACGGCAGCACGGTCGAGGTCGGCAACGCGACGTTCGCCAACCGCGTCGCAACCGTCGCGAACGTGCCTGCCCTCGTTAAGGACGGCCACTATACCCTCAAGGTGAAGACCGTCAAGGCCTCGCTCGTCCTCAAGCAGGGCGCCACCATCAACGTGATCAAGGCCGACAAGAGCGAGTACGACCAGATCGTCTTTGATGCGCTGGTCGATTCAAGCGCGAGCGTTCCTGCGGGCATCTCGCTCAACGACGTGACGATCGAGTACAACGCCGGCGGCTCCAAGGGCTGGCAGCAGCTCGGCTACGAGCCGGACTGGATCGCAAGCCTCGGTGGCGCCCACGCCTTTGGGGCCGAGGACTCCGAGTCCATCCGCGTGACCTACAAGGGCAGCGACCAGTACCCGTCCGTCTCGGCTGAGCAGACCGTGCAGATCGCCGCCATCACGCTCAAGCTCAACGACGGTGCCGAGGTCGCGACGCGCGGCCGTCAGTCGGGCGACTACAAGCAGATCGTCTTCGACGCCGCGTTCGATGCCAAGGACAGCATCCCGGACGACCTGACGGTCGATGACCTCGAGATCAAGTACCTGTCCTATACGGCCTTTGGGTTTGATGCCTGGAAGGACCTTGATGACGAGCCGAGCGCGGCCGAGCGTGCCATTGGCGGTCACGCCTTCGGCGAGGACGGCTACGATACCGAGACCGTTCAATTCACCTACAAAGGCAAGACGGCTACCTGCACCGTCAGAATCGTCGACGGTCGCTACAAGACCGAGATGTCGATCAACTCCAACGTCTCCATCGAGTACAACGCCGATGCCGCGACCATGCGCGAGGAGCTCTACAACAAGCTCAACCCGAGCGTGACCTACATCAATGACGACGGCGAGGTCGCGACCGTTCCCGGCCTTTCCGCCGACTCCTTTGAGTTCGACGGCCTCGACCTTCCCGCCGACGCCGGCGAGCACACGGGCGTGACCGTCAAGTTCAAGGGCACGAACAGCGAGGGCTCCCAGCTTGGCTACCAGCCTTGCAGCACCTCCGACGTGACCGTCACGGTGACCAAGGCTCCCGCCAAGGTCAAGGTCGCGAACACGAACCTCACCTACGGCGAGACCGTTTCCATCGCCGACCTCGTCTCCTCCGACCCGAGCGTCGATGAGACCAAGCCCGTCACCGTGATCGCCGGCATCGACGGCGACGCGTCCGGCTATCTCTCGATCGACCTCAGCTACTACTCCCCGGAGGTTCAGGGCTTTCTTAATAAGTACCTCCATCTCGACCAGGGTATCTCGATGAGCGGGCTTCTCGACATCCTGAACAACGATGTGACGATGTCCACTCTCAAATGGGCACTTAAGAATTTGGCGCAGGTCGAGAATCCCGACCAGATCATCGACGCTCTCAAGACCGTGCTCACTTCTTTGCAGAAGTACGGCCTGGACAACTCGACCATTGCACTGGGCGGTACGCCGAGCAAGGCCGGCGTCTATGTGGTCGCCGCCGCTACCACGAGCGGCAACTACAAGACCGCCGTTGACCTTGGCTACTTGACCATCGCCCCCAAGACCGCCGACGTCTCGCTCGAGTGGGCCGAGGAGCTGCCTCACACTGCGCTGACCTACGATGAAGCGCAGGGATTCGACTTTGGCGTCAAGGCGTACGACGGCGATACCGATATCACCGATGCGGCGAACGTCCATGTGACCTATGCCGGCGTGACGACCGCCGGCGACGCGTACCTGAGCTCCGAGGCCCCGACCGAGCCCGGCACCTACACCCAGACGGCGACCGTGATCGGCGGCAACTACTTTGCCAAGCCCATCAGCCGTTTCTTCGCGATCAATCGCGTCGAGACCGAAGTCGTGCTCGCTGGCGACGACTTTACGTACAACGCCTCTCCGCAGCGTCCCACCGTTACGGTCTTCGATTCGGACGGCTCGCTCATCGACTTGAGCACCCTTAAGTTCACGTACCTCTACAGCGGCGTGACCAAGGGCGGCAAGATGTACCTGAGCTCCGAGGCTCCCACCGAGGCCGGCCGCTACGTGGTCAACGTCACCTGCCTGGGCAACTCGTTCTACGGCTCAAGCAGCGCGACCAAGTGGTTCAACATCGATAAGGCCGACGCCGCGATCTCCGTCGACGACGACACGGTGACCTATGACGGCGACCCGCACGGCCTTACCGCCACGGCGACCATCGCCGACGGCGCCGTGGACGTGTCCGACCAGCTTGTCATGCACTACAACGGCAACGACGAGGAGCCCACCGACGCCGATAGCTATGAGGTTGTCGTCACCTTCCCGGGCAACGACAACATCAACCCCACCGCCGTGAAGGCCGAGCTCGTGATCGAGAAGGCCGCGGTGACGGTTTCCCTCGACGGCGATTCGGTGGTTTACAACGGTGCGGAGCACCAGCTGAAGGGTACGGCGGCGTTCGGCGAGACGGATCTCTCCGATCAGTTGACGTACACCTATAACGGCACCGATGTCCTTCCCGTGGACGCGGGGAGCTACGAGGTCAAAGCGAGCTTCCTCGGCAACAAGAACCTCGAGCCCGCTTCCGCGGCCGCGACCCTTGCGATCGCTCAGCGTCAGGTTGCCGTGAGCTGCGGCGACTACACGATCGTCTCCGGCGATAGCGACCCGGCCTATGTGGCCACGGTCACCGACGGCGCCGATGGCCAGACCCCGTGGGCCGGCGCGAACAGCATCGAGGACGAGCTCGCCGTTTCTCTCGGCGACACGCGCGATGCCGATGCGAAGGACATGCCCGGCATCTACGACGTGACCGCCACGACGGCCAACGGAAACTTCCAGATCGTTGACCTCGCGGGCGACCCCACGTCCGTGGCCGGTACGCTCAAGGTGCTCAATCGCGT
Organism: Atopobium sp. UBA6362; assembly: GCA_002440065.1. GTDB lineage: Bacteria > Actinomycetota > Coriobacteriia > Coriobacteriales > Atopobiaceae > Paratractidigestivibacter. The sequence goes on from DJRK01000021.1 coordinate 7,977, forward strand.
GAAGGTTACGGCCGGTGAGCACGGCAGCGTCTCCGTTTCCGGCGAGCGTCAGATGGCCGAGGACGGCGTCGACTACGGCGCTTCCGCGGGCGATGCCCTGAACCTGACCGCCACGCCCGAGAGCGACGCGTATGAGTTCAAGGGCTGGAAGGTCGTCTCGGGCGACGCGACCGTCGACGACGAGAATGCTGCCAACGCTGCGCTCACCGTGGGCGAGAAGAACACTGAGGTCGAGGCCGTCTTTGCCGCGAAGCCGACGCAGCGCGTGAACGTCTCCGTCAAGGACGGCGAGGGCGGAACCGCTATCGCCGACCCGTCCGAGGCGTATGCGGGTCAGACCGTGACCGTTAAGGCCACGCCTGCCGACGGCTACACGTTCGCGGGCTGGGAGGTCCGAAGCGGCGACGTTAAGCTCGCCGATGCTTCTGCGGCCGAGACCACGTTCGTGATGGGCGACTCCGAGGTTCAGCTCGTGGCCGTCTTCAAGAAGAACGCTTCGCCTGTTCCTGCCGCTCCGACGACCAAGCCGTCCAACGACGGGAAGCAGAAGCCTTCCGATACCAAGAAGGACGCTGAGACCGGCATGCCCGAGACGAGCGACCAGAGCGTGAACGCTGCACCTATCGCCGCTCTTGGTGCGACTGCCGTGGCTGCCGCGGCCCTTGCCGCCGCCGAACGCCGCCGCCGTCGCCAGAACTAGCAATTTGGGGTCAGACCCCAAATTGAGGGTGCGAGAGGTGCGTCT
>DJRK01000021.1:8773-9143 GCA_002440065.1 Atopobium sp. UBA6362
TTGGGGTCGGACCCCAAATTGATGGTGGAAAAAGACTGACTATGGCAAATGTTGCGCAACATTTTCAGCAAATCTGTCGCTAGTCTTCAGTTAAGAGCGACTTGGAGGTAGAATTCGGCCCATCGAACAGTTCCATCGAAAGAAATGAGGCATTGCTGTGCATACGTTGAGGAAGTGACGCGATTCATTTTTGACTCGAGGGTTTCCTTGGGATTCCATCGCCTTCCCGATGCACGGCCGATGTGCCGCTTCGCAGTTCCATAACCAAACATCGTCTCGGAGCTCGCTCCGAGTTGGGTCCTCCTGGCGCTCGCCTGGGGGATTTTTGCGTTTCGCGCGACGAGAGGAGAGAAGACATGAGAAGGGCCGA
>DJRK01000021.1:9165-27911 GCA_002440065.1 Atopobium sp. UBA6362
CTGGGCAAGAAGGTCTTGTCGGTGTTCATGACCGCGATGCTCGTGACCCAGAGCTACGCCATGCCTGTGCAGTCCGCCTATGCCGCATCGGGTGAGGGCGACCAGGAAATAGCCGTTGAGAAGCAAGAAGACCAGGCGGGGGGGGTGAGTCCCTGACCAAGGACGATTCTTCCGCGACAGACTCAAACTCCGCTACGATTGTTGATGCGACTACGGCACCATCAACCAACGGCGCTGCTGATCCGACCGTTGATGCAAACAGGGGCGCTGCCGGCGAGGCTCCCGTCTCTATGGCAGTGCCGCAGTCAGCTGACGAGCAGCCCGTCGACGATCGGGCGGATGCGGTCTCCGATGTCTCGGCACGGGAAATCGATGAAGACACTCCTAAGGAGTCCAGCGAAATCGTCATCGAAAACCCGGCATCCTCAAAGGTGGCCGTCGGCCTCTTTACGGACGCGAACCGCACTCAACCTCTGGGTAATCAGGCGGTTTCGGCCGACCAGACCATTTACGCGCACCTCGAGATCGACTTCGCCGGCGATGAGACCCCCTCTACGAATAAAGAGACCGTTATTTATGTCTTCCCGGACAACGTGAGTACGATAACCAGCGGGGAAAAGGTCCTTCGTGATGCCGACGGAAACGAGGCCGGCACCTACGAGATCCGTGATAACAGGCTCTACTTCCGTTACAACAATTCCTGGATCAAGGCCCACCCTACCGGCATCAAGGCGAGCGCGGACTTCGACTTCACCTTGAACGGTAACGGTCTCAAGGACGGGGACGAGGTTCCCATCGCGTTCCCCGGCACCGGTACGACCGTGACTGTTCCTGTGAAGGACGGCAAAGTCGACGGCGATAAGTGCGGTCAGGCGAACTCTGACGGCACCATTACGTGGACCATCAATCTCAATGTTGCGTCTACGGCGAAGAACGTCACGCTCAACGATGTTCTTGGCGACAACCTGAGCTACGTCGAGGGCTCCTTTAAGCTCGATGGTCAGACCGTGAGCCCGAGCATCGACGGGCAGAACGCGATCTTCTCGCTCGGCGACCTTTCAAAGGGCAGCCACACGCTCACCTATACGACCTCAATCAAGCAATCCGCCCTCGATTCTCTCAAGAACGGCGATAAGCTCTCGGATGCGGGCAATAAGGCCCAATGGTCCTGGGGTAGCGACAACAACCGCCAAACTTCGGAGGAGAAGAACGTCGATCCTCCCAACGGTGGTCTGAGCTACAGCATGGTCTCCAAGTCTGCTTCCGGCGACTCCACGCCTGAGGACATTACCTGGACCGCCACGCTGAACAACGGCAGCCTCAAGGCAGACATGGCTGGTTACATCTTCAGAGATACGCTCGATGCTAACCAGACTTATAAGGGTAGCTATGAGGTTAAGGATGCTTCAGGCAAGACGGTTAAAACTGGTTCGCTTCCTTCCGACGGCTCGAGCTTCACGTACGAGTTCCCCTCGGATGCGGGCAAGCAGCAGTACACCATCGTTTACCACACGCAGATGAAGGACGCGTCTTTGCTCGACTCTGTGACGAACACCGCAGAGGTCAAGCCTTCGAACGGTATGGGCCCGGAGGGTAGCGGCGTTGGCACCTTTAAGCCCAAGGACAACAATGAGTACGTTAAGAAGGAGTTTGTTGCCGACGACGGCGACGGCTACCTGCGCTGGAAGTCTACGATTCTCACGTCGAACATGTCTACAAGTACGGACCCAACGACGGTGGAACTGAAAGACAGGATTGACGGGACCTTCTATCAGCAAATGGCAATCGACCAGATTGAAGTCTCTGCCGACGGTATCGACCTGGTTCGTGGCGAGGACTATACAGTCTCCGACAATAACTATTGGAATGAATTTAGCGTCACGCTGAAGGACACCCAGAAGATTCGCGAACTACTGGGCAAGAAGGACATCACGGTTACGTATCGTACGAAGTCCAATAACGCAAACGACATTTATACAAATAAAGCCACGGTCAAGACCTCCACGGCGACCGCGAGCTACACCGTGAAGAACGCTCCGCAGGTCCAGAAGGACGGCAACCTCACGTGGGACCCGAGTTTCGACTGGTCGACCGTCGACGGCACCACCGATAAGGGCGCTTGGGTGGCCAACTGGACCGTCCTCGTCAACGCGTACAAGAAGGAAAACAACTGGGCAGGCCTCCTGGACCTGGGCGGTCAACCCGTGAACGTGAGCGATGTGCTCCCGAGCAATATGGTTTACGTGAGCGGAAGCTCCCAGGCATCTCTTAAGACCAGGCCTTGGGAGACTATGGGAGCGGCGCAGATTATCGAGCCCACGAACCAGGACGGAACGCTTTCCTGGAGTATCCCGACTGCTGCGGCCGGCGGCTCGGTCAATCCCGTTTACGTCGAACTGACCTATAAGACCGCCGCCAAGGCGTCGGCCGTTTCGACCGAAGGCAAAGCCCAGTTCACCAACGCTGCGCAGGCCAGCTCGGGCAAGACCACGTTCCCTGAGGGTTCCAAGACCGTTGAGGCCGATAACAAGGTTCTGACCAAGGACGCCTGGCAGGTCGCCAACAGCTCCGCAATCCGCTACGACATCAAGGTGAACGAGACGGCGCTCGACCTCGTGTCCGACTCCGATACCGTGACCCTGACGGACACGATGGACTCTGCGTGCACGTTCCTCCCCCCAACGCTCAAGATTTATAGGCTCGAGAACGGGCAGCGGGGAGCTGAGCTCGCCGCGAGCGAGTACAAGGCTACGGCCAATGAGGTGGCCGGCGGGAAGACCCAGCTCACGCTCGAGTTGCCCGACTCCACGCCGCTCGAAGTCGTTTACGAGGTCAAGCCTTCCGGCAAGCAGGGCGACCAGGTGAGCTTGACGAACGAAGCAAGCCTCGCAGGTGTTGCGGGCGGCACTTCTCAGCACTCGAAGACTTGGACGATCCAGCGCGACTCGGCTTCCACCGAGGGCACCGGTTACGGCATTACCATCACGAAGCTCGATAAATCAGACCTGAGCAAGAAGCTCGCCGGCGCAACCTTCGATCTCTATGCGGTTGACATGGACGCTGCGATTGCGGGGAAGGACCTCTCGACGACTTCCGAGCACGTCGCTTCTTCCAAGACCTCCGAGTCCGGCCAGGCGAGCTTCGGCTCCGAAGCGGCGCCCCTCAAATCGGATACGCTGTATTGGTACCAGGAGAGCGCCGCACCCGAGGGATACAAGCTCGACGGGACCAAGCACTTCTTTATGCTGAAGGGCGGCGAGTTCGACTCGGCGAAGGCCAAGGTCGAGCAGCTTGCCCAGGCGCTCAACACCACGATCGACCTCAAGACCGCGACGTCCTACAACGCCTATGACGAGAAGACCAACGCCGCTCCCACGAGCCTCGCGCTGACGGCGACCAAGTCGCTCGAGGGCCGCGCGCTCTCGGCCGATGAGTTCACGTTTGACCTCAAGGACGCCGACGGCAATGTGCTCCAGACCAAGACGAACGACGCCGACGGCAACGTGGCCTTCGGCGCTATCGACTACACGGCTGCGGGCACCTATACCTACACGGTCTCCGAGGTCGCGGGCAGCGAGGACGGCGTGAGCTACGACCCGACCGTCTACACCGTGGTCGTTGAGGTCGCCGAGAAGGACGGACAGCTCGTGGCGACGCCCGTCTACAAGAAGGGCGACGCAGCTGCCGACCAGCTCGCCTTCGCGAATACCTACACGGCCCCCGCGGCCACGAGCCATCAGCTCGCCGTGAAGAAGCACCTCGAGGGCCGCGACTTCAAGGACGGCGAGACGTTCATGTTCGAGCTCAAGGACGCTCAGGGCACCGTCTTGCAGACGAAGGAAGTCTCTTCTCAGGACCAGTCGGTCGACTTCGATGCCATCAACTATGACGAGCCCGGCGACTACACGTACACCATCTCCGAGGTGGCCGGCGATGCGGTGAACACCAGCTACGACACGGCTGCCCACCGGGTCGTCGTCCACGTGAAGAAGGACGGCAACAAGCTCGTGGCCTCGAGCGATTGCAGCCATGACAACCCGCTGACCATCACGAACGGCTACACCAAGCCCGCCGCCGTAAAGGCGACCATCGAGGGCTCGAAGTCGCTGACCGGCCGCGACCTCAAGGCCGGGGAGTTCGAGTTCAAGCTCAGGCCCAAGGACGGCACGGCCGGCGATGAGCAGACCGCGACGAATGACGTCCAGGGCAAGTTCGCCTTCGACCTGAGCTATGATCAGCCCGGTACCTACCAGTACACCGTCACCGAGGTGGCGGGCAACGAGGCCGGCGTGACCTACGACGGCGCCAGTTTCGGCGTGACGGTCACGGTGACCGAGGCCGACGGCAAGTACATCGCCGAGGTTGCCTACGACGATGGCCCTGTTGCCTTTGCAAATACCTATGCGCCCAAGGGTTCCTCTGCCCAGCTCGTGGCGCGCAAGACCCTTGATGGCCGCGCGCTCGAGGAGGGCGAGTTCGAGTTCCAGCTCAAGGACGCTGCTGGCAACGTGCTCCAGACCAAGACGAACGACGCGTTTGGCAGCGTGGCCTTCGATGCTATCGGCTACACGGCTGCGGGTACCTACACCTACACGATTTCCGAGGTCAAGGGCACCGAGGACCGTGTGACCTACGATACCGCCGAGCACAAGGTGACCGTGAACGTCGTGGACAAGGACGGCCAGCTCGTGGCCACGCCTTCCTATGACAACGGCTCGGACGCCGCGCCCGAGTTCAAGAACTCTTATCAGGTCAAGTCGACGACGGTCTCCCTTGAGGCAAAGAAGACCCTTACCGGTCGCACGCTCAAGGACGGCGAGTTCGAGTTCCGACTGAACCCGGTCGATGGCGCTCCTGGCGAGGCTCAGACCGTTCGTAACGATGCCGACGGCAAGGTTCAGTTCGGCCAGATCGACCTCGCCGAACCTGGCTCATACAAGTATGAGGTCTCCGAGGTCAAGCCCGCCTCTGCCGAGAACGGCATGGACTACGACGATTCCGTCTATACCGTGACCGTGAACGTCGAGAACAAGGACAACGCGGGCCAGCTCGTGGCCACCGTCGACTACGGTACGCAGTCCGATGCCGCGCCTGAGTTCGCCAACGCCTATACCGCCACCGGTTCCGCCACCCTCGCGGTCCAGAAGACCGTGAACGGATCTGCGCCCGCTGCGAACGCGAAGTTCGACTTTGAGCTGTCCGCCGAGACCGAGGGTGCGCCCCTGCCCGAGCGAGTAACCACTTCCACGTTCGGCGGTGCTCAGGCGACCTTCGGCACGCTGAGCTTCTCGGCGGCAGACGCAGGCAAGACCTATAACTACAAGATCTCCGAAGCCGATGACCTCGGCCTTGGCTGGACGCGCGCAAACGACGTGCAGGTAGAGGTCACCATGGGTTCCATGGAAGACTCCTCCAACGGTGTCCTTCCCGTGAGTGTGCGCTACGTGGGCCAGGCCGACGACGCTCAGGATGCCGCGGCGTTCAACAACCTCTACACGGCTCCTTCGGGCGCTGTGTCCTTCTCGGTCGCAAAGACCGTGAACGGCGGCGCGCCGGCTGAGGGCAAGACGTTCACGTTCTCGGCCAAGTCCGGCGACGCAAACGCGCCGCAGCTCAGCGATGTTACGACGGATGCTGCGGGCAACGCGACCTTCTCGGCAACGCTTGCCGAGGCAAACATGGGCCACGAGTATACCTACACGGTGCACGAGGAGTCCCAGCTGCCCGGTTACACCAACGCATCCGACCAGACGGTCAAGCTCGTGGTGTCTTCCGAGCTCGACGCCGACGGGAACATCTGGGCGAGCGTCGAGTATCCGGACGGGTCGGACTCGCTCGTCTTCAACAACGCTTACGACGCGAGCGGCACGGCGACCGTGTGCGTGCGCAAGACCGTGAACGGCGCCGACACCAATAAGAGCTTTGAGTTCCAGCTCCTCGAGGACGGCGAGGTCATCCGTACCGTTACCACGAACGGTTCCGCCGCCGCCGCGTTCGACAACCTTGAATACAGCCTTGCCGACGCTGGCCAGACCCACGTCTACACCATCCACGAGGTAACGCCCGCCACGGTTGGCTGGACGAACGCGGCCGACCAGACGGTGACCGTGCAGGTCGGCGACGACCAGGGCGACGGCACGCTCGCGCCCTCGACGGTTATCTACGAGGACGAGAGTGCCGACGCTGCCGTGATGGACAACACCTATGAACAGGCCAGCGGCTCCTTCCAGCTCGGCCTGGTCAAGACCGTGAACGGCGAGGCACCGTTCTCCGGCGAGAAGTTCGGGTTCTCCGCGACGTCCGCGGACGAAGGCGCGCCCGCCATTGCGAACGTGACGACCGACGCCGACGGCAACGCGAAGTTCGCCGAGGTTGCGCTGAGCGACGCCGACGAGGGCAAGACCTATACCTACACGATCCACGAGGTGACGTCCGCTGACGACCTGCCCGGCGACGGCACTTGGACCCTCGCGCCCGACGTGACCGCCACGGTTAAGGTCTCGCAGCGCGACGAGAACAACCAGCTCCACGCCACGGTGAGCTGCTCGAATGCCGGCGACTCCGAGGCCGAGTCCTCGGTCGCGCGCTTCGACAACGGGTTCAAGGCTGCTCCCGTCTCGACGACTCTCAAGGTCCAGAAGCGCATCAACGGATCCGATGCTTCCGACGAGCAGCAGGAGTTCAAGTTCGACCTCCAGAACAACCAGGGCGACACTATCGCCGCGACGAGCGTGAAGGGCACCGGCGAGGCGAGCTTCGGCGAGCTGAGCTACAGCAAGCCCGGCACGTATAAGTACACCATCCATGAGGAGGAGCTCGGCGGCGGCTGGTTCAACGCCCCCGATGTCCCCGTTACGGTTGAGGTCGGCTATGCCCAGAACGGCCGCGACCTCGAGGTGAAGAGCGTCTCCTACGGCAGCGACGCGACCGCCCAGGCGGCCGTGTTCGACAACGTGCACGCCTCCGCGTCGGCCGCGATCAAGGTCAGCAAGAAGGTCAACGGCGAGAAGTCCGGCGACTACGCCGACAAGGAGTTCGCGTTCGGCCTTCTCGACGAGGACGGCAAGCAGGCCGGTAGCGCGACCGTGAAGGGCACGGGCGAGGCGAGCTTCAGCGAGCTGAGCTATACCGAGCCCGGCGACTACAAGTACACGATCCACGAGACGTCCGACTCCGGTCCCGGCTGGACGAACGCGCAGGACGCGACCGTGACCGTGAAGGTCGAGCGCGACGAGGCGAATCGCACCCTCAAGGCGACCGTCGACTACGGCGACCGCGCAGATGGCGACGCCTCCGCGGCCTTGTTCGACAACGCGTACGAGCAGGCTTCCGGCTCGTTCCAGCTCGGCCTCGCGAAGACCGTGAACGGCGAGGCCCCGCTTGCCGGCGAGGAGTTCGAGTTCTCCGCGACGTCCGCGGATGAAGGTGCGCCGGAGCTTGGCAACGCGACGACCGACGCCGACGGCAACGCGAAGTTCGCCGAGGTTGTGCTGAGCGACGCCGACGAGGGCAAGACCTATACCTACACGATCCACGAGGTGACGAAGCCCTCCGACCTGCCCGGCGACGGCGACTGGACCCTCGCGCCCGACGTGACCGCCACGGTCAAGGTCTCGCAGCGCGATGCGGACAATAAGCTCCACGCCGAGGTGACCTATTCGAGCGCCACGTCCGACGGCCCCCTGGCGAGCTTCGACAACCAGTACCAGGCCAAGCCGGTGTCCGTCAGACTCGGCGTGAAGAAGCTCATCAACGGCGCGGAGGCCCCCGACGAGCAGCAGGAGTTCAGGTTCGACCTTCTCGACGAGGGCGGCAAGCAGACCGGTTCCGCGACCGTGAAGGGCACCGGTGAGGCGAGCTTCGGCGAGCTGAGCTTCGACGCTCCGGGCGAGTACAAGTACACCATCCACGAGGAAGAGGTGGGTGCCGAGTGGCAGAACGCACCCGACGCGACCGTGACCGTGAAGGTCGAGCACGAGGCGGACGGACGTAGCCTCAAGGCGAGCGTCGACTACGGCAACCGTGCCTATGCCAACGGCGCCGAGGCCGTCTTCGACAACACCCACCACGTCGAGACGCCGCACGATGAGACGCCTCACGACGAGGGCAAGAAGACCACGCGCTTCGGCGGCCTTGCCCAGACGGGCGATCCCCTGAGCTTGGCTTCGGCAGCCGTGGCCGGTTCCGCGGGGCTGTCCTTCTTGGCGGCTTCCCTCCACCGCCGTCGCCGCCGCAAGTAGTGCCTGGCACATGTAACTAAAAGAGAGGTGCATTCCCCACAGGAGTGCACCTCTCTTCAATTTGGGGTCGGACCCCAAATTAACTTAGGGTCCGACCCCAAATTGCGGTTAACGGCGGCGGCGACGGAGCTCGCGGACCTTCTCGCGCGCGTCGGCGCGGAACTCGTCGGCGGCCGGCGTCGTGGCATCGTGGCTCAGCGACCAGCGCCGCAGCCCTACCGTGACCAGCATCAGGACCACCGCCGAGACATACTTGTCGATCCCGACCCAGGCCACGAGCGCGTAGTACGCCGCGCTGCCGGCCAGCGCGCACACGGCGTAGTAGTTGCTCGGCTTGAAGATGCGCGGCACGTCGCCCAGGAAGACGTCGCGCAGCATGCCGCCGCCCACGCCCGTGAGCGTGCCCATCAGGATTGCCGAGACGGGCAGCAGGCCGTGCACGATCGCCTTGTCGGTCCCCGAGAGCGCGAACAGCCCGACCGAGAGGATGTCGACCCACTCGATGAACCCCGGTACCTGCAAAAACGGCCGGGGGAACAGGAAGATAAGAAGCCCGATGATCACGCATGCGGGGATGGCGTAGGGGTTGTCGATCATGTAGGTGCCGCCCGCCTGCATGGCCATGTCGCGGATCAGCCCGCCGCCTAGGCCGCAGAGCATGGAGAGCCCCACGTAGCCGATGGGGTCGAGGTTGCGCTGCTTGGCCACGAGCGCGCCGGAGATGCCGCCCACGGCCACAGACGCCAGGTCGAGCCACGCGGGCAGCGAGACGGCGATTTCTGTTCCGGCTTGGGCGTACAGGTTGAGCATGGCGAATCTCCAGGTAGATAGCGTTTGGGCGCCGCGCGGGCCGCGGGTCGATGAACCATTGTGACCCAAGCCGCGCCCGCGCCCGCGAGAATTCAGCGAGATTGCCCGAATTTCTCGGTTGCGCGCGCCAAGAAGTACGTTACAATAGCTCCCGCACCACCACATCTGGAGAGTTGTCCGAGTGGCCGAAGGAGCACGATTGGAAATCGTGTATACGCTAACCGCGTATCCTGGGTTCAAATCCCAGACTCTCCGCCAGAATTTTCAACAGGGGCCTTCGGGCCCCTGTTCCCTACGGAGGGGTGGCAGAGTGGTTGAATGCGGCGGTCTCGAAAACCGTTTACCCCTTCGGGGGTACGAGGGTTCGAATCCCTCCTCCTCCGCCATTGCATGTTCAGGACCGGTTCAGGCGAGCCGGTCCTTTTTTGTATATCTTTATGGCATCGCCATCGACTGATTGGAGCTGTTATGGCAGCGAACGTGAATCTCGACGGCTTCCAGGACCACGGGTACTTCTCGCGCGCCTGGGCGCTCGTTACGCAAGAAAAGGGCTGGTGGAAGCCGGTGCTCCTGCTTGGCTTGGCCACGCTTGTGCCCATCGTGGGGCCGATCGCCGTGCTCGGCTATTGCCTGGAGTGGGCGCGCCGCATCGCCTGGGGGTCGACCGCCGCTCCCGAGCGCCACGTGAAGGTGGGGGAGCTCCTGGCGTCCGGCTGGCGCGGCATCGTGGTGCTCCTGGGCTGGGCGATCGTCAGCGGTATCGTGGGAGGCATCCTTGGCAAAGTCCCCGTCCTCGGAGGGCTTCTCGGCTTTGCATGGAGCATCTTCTCCATCTTCCTGGGGATGCTGTTCATGGTCGCCGCCGCCCGCGCCACGATTTACCAGAGCTTCAAGGCCGGCTATCGCGCGAAGACCATATGGGAGATGGGTCGCCGCGACCCGATGGGCCTTCTTCGTGTATGGCTCATCAGGCTCGTGTCGGGAATCGTCATCGGCTTCGTGTCGCTCTGCATCGTCGTGCCGGCGATCGTCAAGGTGATCCCGTACGCGATCAATTTCTTTGAGTACGGCTACTACGGCTACGCGAGCGACTACGAGATCCTGTATTTCCTGAGTAACGTCCTGGGCGACCTGGGCCCGGCCATCATCTGGACCGTCGTGATCGGGCTTGTGCTCGCAGCTGTGGTGAATCTCTTGACCTACGCGGCGATCGGCCTGTGGCTGCGCCAGTTCGACGTCCCCGCCTGGGGCAAGGACGAGGACCCGCTGCCTCAGAGCGCCACCGCTGTCGAGGAGCCCAACGGCCTGCCCAAGGCGCCCGAGCCGTCTGAGCCTGCGGCCTCGAGCGAGCCGGAGCCGCCTGCCGCCGAGGCCGCGCCCGCTCCGGTGCCCGGTGCACCTGTGGTCGCCGAGAAGCCCGCTGAGGACGCCACTCCCGCACAGCCCGAACCTGCCGAGGCCCCGCACGCGGCGATCCCCATGCCGCCCGTGAGCGAGCCCGAGCCACCCGTCCCCGGCACGGAGGATTCGGACTCCGACGACGACTCCGACCCCCTCGACGGGGCCGAGGTCGTCGAGGTGGAGCCCGTGGCCCAGAAGGCCGCGGTGCCTGAGGTCCCCGCGGCGAATGAGACACCCGCTCCGAACGAGGCGCCTGCGGCAACCGGGGAGCCGCCCGCGGAGGAAAACGCGCCGCTTGAGTAGCCCTCGCCCGGCGATTTGTGTAGAAGATATGCCTTAATTCCAAGCCCAACGCGCCCAAGGATCCTGACGCGTTGGGCCTGGCCTGTTACTGGTTAAAAAGCCCGTCTACCAGCCGCTAGATACGTGGCAGCCAAGTGCTAGGAACCATCTGCTAGGCTTCGGGAAACAACAAACGGGTGCTGCGAAGAAGTGCGAATTGAGGGGATACGGCGCATAAGCGGGAAGTCTGCGTATGTCAAGGCTCGGGTGTGTTAAGATTCACCACCGAACCTTTCCTGCTCCGGGCGCTAACCTTCACTTCCCGGAGCCATCAGCCCAGAGGAGGTGACCACATGAAGGCCTATGAACTGCTGTATTTCGTCGATCCCACGGCAAACGAGGAGACTCGCGCCGGCGCTATGAAGCGCATCGACGTCGCCATCACTGGTGAGGGCGGCACGATCGACAGCGTCGAGGACTGGGGCAAGCGTAAGCTCGCCTTCGAGATCGACGACCTCACGGAGGGCGACTACACCCTCGTCAACTTCCACGCAGATCCCACCCAGATCGCCGAGCTCGACCGAGTTCTGCGCATCAACGACGCCGTTAAGCGTCACATGATCACGCGCCGCGAGGATCGTGACTAGGAATCGCTTGGAAGCGCGGGCTTCTTGGCCCGCATGGGAGGGAGTGAGCAAGATGAGCATCAACCGAGTGACCATCACGGGCAACCTTACGAGGGACCCCGAGCTTCGCGCGACGGGCAGCGGCACGCAGATCCTGCACTTCGGCGTCGCCGTGAACGACCGTCGCCGCAACCAGCAGACCGGAGAGTGGGAGGACTACCCCAACTTCGTGGACTGCGTGGTGTTTGGCGCCCGCGCTGAGCCTCTCTCGCGCTTCCTCTCCAAGGGTTCGAAGGTTGCCATCGAGGGCAAGCTTCGATACAGCTCTTGGGAGGCAAAGGAGGGCGGCCGCCGCAGCAAGCTGGAGGTCGTCGTGGACGAGGTCGAGTTCCTCTCCTCGAGGAACGGCCAGCAGCCCGCCGGCAACGCCGCTCAGCCTTACCAGGCCGCCGCACCCGCGGGTTACCCGCAGGTGAGCCAGGGCTACCAGCAGGCCCAGCCGCAGTACGCGGCGCCGGCCTCTCAGCCCGCGGCCCGTCCGGTTCAGACCCCGCCCCCGGCGGACGTCTACGACGAGGACATCCCGTTTTAAACATCGGCAGCTCCTAGGGGCTGCATACGAAAGGCAACAAAGACATGGCTCAGCAGAAGCAAGATTTTCAGCGCCAGCCGCGTCGCAAGTTCTGCCAGTTCTGCAAGGAGGGGACTGCGTACATCGATTACAAGGATACGCAGCTTCTTCGTAAGTACATGACCGACCGCGGCAAGATCAAGCCGCGCCGCGTCACTGGCGCTTGCACGCAGCACCAGAGGGACATCGCCAACGCTATCAAGCGCGCCCGCGAGATGGCCCTTCTGCCCTACACCGTTCCCGTGGTCTCTAGCCGCGGCGGTCGTAACCGCGGTTAATGACCGGAACTGCTTCGAGAAGGGACGCGTGAGCGGTGAGCGAGCTTCCAGATCTAGGGCGTCCTCCCGTACCAGAGGGGATGCGCGACGATAAGGGCGCTGGCCCATCGACGCCGGAAAACGGCATCGTCCTGGCAGGTGAGCCGCACAAGCGGACGAACCGTCGCCAGGTCCCCGCGCTCGCGGGATGCGTCCTGTGCGCACTCGGCGGAGTGGCTGCGTACTTCTTGCAGCCGGCCGCAAGCCTGCTCGTGGGCCTTGGGGCCCTCGCAGCCGGCGCAGGCAGGTCAAAGGCCCTCAAGGCCCTTTTGGCCGTCTGCACGCTCGCGCTCGCGGGTCTCGGCGGAATCGCCTTTGGCGTGGCCGGGATCCCGGATGCACTCATCTGCTGCGGCATCGGGCTCGCGTCGGCCTTCTTGGTCGACGAGGGCAAGATGACCTCGGGGGTGGCGTGCATCGCCGTGGCCGCGGTCGCCGCGCTCCTGCTGGGCGCCGGCGAGCTCGTGGCCCAGGCGCAGGGAATGACCCTCTCTGCGCAGGTCACCGGCCTGCTTGACCAATACTTGCAGGCAATGGGCTCCGCCGCCGGCCTCACGGCCGCCGACACGAGCCCCGTGGAGCACTTGGTCGGTCTTCTCTGGCCGGTTGCTTACACGGTGACGGCCCTGCTCGAGTTCCTGTGCGCGTACGCCGGCGCGGCCTTCGCGGCCCAGCGCCGGCAAAGCCCTCGGGTCGAGGCCCCGCGTTTCGCGGAGTTCGACCTTCCGCTCTGGGTCGTGGCGATCTTCGTCGCGTCCGTCGCGGGCCTCGCGGCGAGCCTCTCGGTTCCCGTGCTGTCCGGCGACCCGGTCCTCATGGTCATGGGCACCCTGCTCCTGTCCCTGAGGTTCGCCTTCGCCGCGCAGGGGTTCGCGGTCCTCGTGTGGGTCGTTCAGCGCCGCAAGGCGTCGAGCGCGGCCTTCGCGTTGGCATTGGTGGCAGCGGCTTATCTCGAGGCGCAGTTCATCGTAATGAGCATCGTGGGGCTCTTGGACGTGTGGTCCAACTTCCGTCGCCTTCCGCGCGGCAAGAAGGTCACTGTCCAGGACGGTCCGATGCAACAGTAATGGTCGGCGCAAGCCGACCGACCAAAGGAGTATCCCATGAAAGTCATCCTCCTGGATGAGCTTCGGGGCAAGGGCGGCGAGGGCGACATCGTAGACGTCGCTCAGGGCTACGCGGAGAACTTCCTGTTCCCCAACAAGATCGCCCAGCCCGCCACCCCGGGCAACATCAAGCAGCTCGAGCAGCGCCGCAAGAACATTGCCAAGCGCGAGGCCGAGCGCATTGCCAAGGCGGAGGCCCTCAAGGCCGCCATCGACGGCAAGTCCGTGACCGTCGATGCGAAGATCGGCGAGGAGGGCCAGCTCTTTGGCTCCGTCACCGTCGCTCAGATCGCCGACGCCATCAAGGCCCAGCTCGGCACCGAGGTCGACCGCAAGCGCGTCGGCCGCGGCAACGCCATCAAGACCGTGGGCGCCCACTCCGTCGAGGTCAACTTCTACCGCGACATCACCGCTGTGGTGACCGTCCTGGTCGGCGTGACCGAGGCCGAGGCCGCCGCGGAGGCCGCTGAGGAGGAGGCCGAGGTCGAGGAGACCGAGGCTGCCGCCGAGGAGACCACCGAGGACGCCGAGTAGCCTAGCTGCTCGAACCTCTAAATAGCCATACGGCCTCGTCGCCCCTCGGGGAGGCGGGGCCGTATTCTTATCTTCGTGTATGTGGGGCAATCGCGAGCCCTCTTGCAAAATGAGACATAAATCCGTGCAAAGATGTCTCATTTTGCAAGAGGTGCTTTGGAAGGAGCAGACGTGGCCGACGATTACGGGATCAACCCGACTCAGATGACCCTCGAAGGGGGCCACGAGCTGCCGCAGGACCTCGAGGCGGAGTCCTCGATCCTCTCGGCCATGATGACCTCGACCGAGGCCATGCAGGAGTGCCTTATCTCGCTCGAGCCGGACGACTTCTTCCATCCGTCCAACCGCATCGTATTTCTCGCCATCCGCGAGATGTTCAACAAGAACCTGCCCATCGACGCCATCTCGATGGCCGACTATCTGCGCTCCACGGGCGACCTCGACCGCATCGGCGGCAGGTCCTTCTTGCTGGGGCTGGGCAACAACACGCTTGCGCTCGTGGGTTGGCGCCGCCACATCGAGATGCTCCACCGCGACACCACGCTGCGCAAGATGATCCAGGCGTCCGCCCAGATCTCCGCCCTCGCGTTCGACGCGCCGGAGGACACGAAGGAGGTCGTCGACCGCGCCGAGAAGCTCCTGCTGGACGTCACGAACCGCGACGTGCGCAAAAGCGAGCAGACCCTCGAGGAGATCATGGCCGACCTCTACGAGGAGCTCGGCGAGCAGGCGAACAGCACCGAGAAGACCCTCGGCGTCCAGACCGGCTTCAAGACGATCGACGAGACGCTGCTCGGCCTCCGACCTGGCCAGATGATCGTCCTTGGCGCCCGACCCGGCGTGGGCAAGACCTCGTTTGCCCTGAACCTCGCGACCAACGCGGCGTTTCACGGCGCCTCGGTCGCGTTCTTCTCGCTCGAGATGTCCAAGATGGAGATCGCGCAGCGCCTCCTGGCGGCGACGGCACGCATCGGCCTGCAGGAGATCCGTTCCGCGCGCATCCGCGACGACCAGTGGCCGCAGATCCTGGAGGCGACCGAAGAGCTCTCGAAGCTCGATATCGTGATCGACGACACGCCGGGCACGACCGTGACCGAGGTGCGCGCGAAGGCCCGCCGCATGCTGCGCGGCAAGAAGCTCGGCATCGTCATCCTCGACTACCTGCAGCTCGTTTCCCCGCCGTCGGGCGGCCACCGTGCCGACTCGCGCGCGACCGAGGTCGGCGAGATGTCTCGCGGCATCAAGATCATGGCGAAGGACCTGGGCGTCCCCGTCGTCGCCCTGTCGCAGCTCAACCGTACCGTCGAGAACCGCACCGGTAAGCGCCCGCAGCTCTCCGACCTGCGCGAATCGGGCTCCATCGAGCAGGACGCCGATATCGTCTGCTTCCTCGACCGTTCCATGACCGAGGAAGAGGGCGCTCGCGAGGACCGCCCCAACTACGGCGAGACCACCTTCATCATCGCCAAGAACCGC
Source organism: Atopobium sp. UBA6362 (assembly GCA_002440065.1). Taxonomy (GTDB): domain Bacteria; phylum Actinomycetota; class Coriobacteriia; order Coriobacteriales; family Atopobiaceae; genus Paratractidigestivibacter. Next base: position 24,589 of record DJRK01000021.1, read on the forward strand.
TCGGGCACCCTGGCCGACGTCCCGCTCACGTTCCTCGCCGGGTCCACGAAGTTCGTCGAGCTCGACCCGTCGTACAACGACGAGTAGCCGGACGACCATCTCGCCTCCCCACGAGACGTCTGTCCCCACGAGACGTCTGCGTGCCCCGCGTTTGGTCCTTCTTAGCTAGTTCGCAATGCTTATAATCGAACCGTATGTCTCAATTCAAAGAGAGGAACCACATGTCCGCATCAGTGCTCGTGGGCGCCCAGTGGGGCGACGAGGGTAAGGGCAAGATCACCGACCTCATCTCCGGCGGCTTCGACGTTGTCTGCCGTTACGGCGGCGGTGCCAACGCGGGCCACTCGGTCGTCGCCAACGGCCACCACCTCGCGCTTCACCAGATCCCGTCCGGCATCGTGCACGAGGATGTCCTCTCAGTCATCGGCAACGGCTGCATCGTGGACCCCACGGTTGTCCTCGAGGAGCTCGACCACCTCAAGGGCGAGGGGCTTACCTGCTCCGGCCTGCGCATCTCCGGCAACGCCCACGTCGTCATGCCCTGGCACAAGGATCTCGACGGCGCGCACGAGAAGAACCTCGGCAAGAACAACATCGGCACCACGAAGCGCGGCATTGGCCCCTGCTACATGGACAAGATGAACCGCACCGGCATCCGTATGCAGGACATGCTCGACGACGACCTCTTCCGCGAGAAGGTCGAGGCGTCCCTGGCCTACCAGAACCCCATCCTCGAGAAGGTCTACGAGCTGCCGACCTACGACGTCGATAAGGTGTGCGAGGAGTTCCTCGGCTACGCGAAGCAGCTGCGCCCCTACATCATCGAGAGCGGCAAGCTCCTGAACGAGGAGCTCGCGGCCGGCAAGAAGGTCCTGTTCGAGGGCGCCCAGGCCACGATGCTCGACATCGACCACGGCACCTACCCGTTCGTCACCTCCTCAAACTGCACCGCCGGCGGCGCCGTCACCGGTTCCGGCGTGGGCCCGCGCAACATCGACCGCGTCCTCGGCGTGGCCAAGGCCTACCTGACCCGCGTGGGTTCCGGCCCGTTCCCCACGGAGCTCTCTCTCGACGAGGGCGTGGGCAAGTTCCTGCTCGAGACCGGCCACGAGTACGGCGTGACCACGGGCCGCAAGCGTCGCTGCGGCTGGTACGACGCCGTGGTGACAAAGTACGCCGCCGAGGTCAACGGCCTCACCGACCTCGCCATCACCAAGCTCGACGTCCTGACCGGCCTCGACACCATCAAGGTCTGCACCGCCTACGAGTGCGACGGCGTCGAGTACACGACCGTCCCCGAGCACCGCACCGTCTTTGACCACGCGAAGCCCAAGTACATCGAGGTCCCCGGCTGGAAAGAGGACATCACGGGCTGCAAGAGCTTCGACGAGCTCCCCAAGGCCGCGCAGGACTATATCGAGCTCATCGAGAAGCTCAGCGGCGTGAAGGTCTCCTTCGTCGCCGTGGGTCCCGACCGCGAGCAGACGATCAACCGCTTCTGGAAGTAAGAAGGGGTCATCGAGCTCCCGTGACGCACAAGAGCTTCGCCATAGTATGTGACAGCACCTGCGGCCTCCCGTCCGAGCACCTCGCTCGGCTGGAGGTCGTGTGCGTCGCCGCGTCTCCGCGGGCCGAGCGTCCTGCCCGGCATGTGCGGGCCGGCGCCGCGCGCGAGGCCTTCCTGCCCACGGCGGAGGACTATCTCGCGACGTTCGAGAACCTTGTGGAGAAGGGCTACGAGCAGGTCGCCTGCGTCGTGTCCTCGCTTCAGGCCACGGGTACCTGGGCGGCCGTCGAGGAGGCGCAGTCGCGGCTCGGGTCTGCTGGCCTGAGCGTGAGGAGCGTGGACGCGGGCGTGACCTCGCTTGCCCTGGGCATGGTCGTCGAGCGGCTGGCAGCCGCGCGCGAGCAGGGGGTCGAGTTCGAGGAGGCCGTCCGCCGCGCCCACGAGTTCTCACGCGAGGCGCGGCTGCTATTCATCCCATCTTCGTCGGCGGCTTTTGTCCTGCGGGACCTGCGCGCCGAGCGCCGCGGCCTCATGGGGCGCGCCTCCGCCCTGCGCGTGAGGATCGCCGGCGAGCGGTCGCTCTACCTGCTATGGCGCGGGGAGGCGACGGCGCTCGCCCGCTCGACCGATCTGGCCGACCTGTGCGCCCGCGCGGCGCACGCCATGAGCGCGGTTGCCGCCAAGGAGGGCGAGCTCGTGTACGCCCTTACGGCAGCCGATGGCTCTGACCTGCGCTTTATTTCCAAGCCGCTCAACACGAACGAGTTCGAGGCCGTCCTTCTTGGCCATGTGCCCGCCGACCCGTCCTTCTTGGCGAACACAGGCCCGGACGTGCTCGCGGCGGCGTTCGTCCCCAAGCGTTTCTACGACCGGGCCGCCGCGCCGACGCCGGCCGGGTCGTCGACATCGGAGTAAAGATAGGCAATCAACTGGAGGTTCACATGAGCACGTCTGAGAAGATCGACATCCTGCTTTTGGGTTCCGGCGGCCGCGAGCACGCCCTTATGGTCAAGCTCGCCGAGTCGCCGCGCTGCGGCAAGCTGTATGTGGCCCCCGGCAACGGCGGCATGCGCGCCGCCGCCGAGAGCGTCGAGCTCGACATCGAGTCCCCGACCTCCGTGGCTGGCTGGGCCCGCGAGCACGGCATCGGTCTCGTGGTCATCGGCCCGGAGGCCCCGCTCGTGGCCGGCGTCGCCGACGCGGTCCGCGCGGCCGGCATCCCGACCTTCGGCCCCAACGGCGACGCGGCGCAGATGGAGGGCTCGAAGAAGTTCGCCAAGCAGGTCATGTCGCGCGCTGGCGTCCCCACCGCGGCCTACCGCAGCTTCACGGACGAGGCCGCGTGCGTCGACTACGTGCGCAGCGTGGGTGGCCCGATCGTGGTCAAGGCCGACGGCCTGGCCGCCGGCAAGGGCGTCATCGTCGCCCAGACCACCGAGGAGGCGCTCGAGGGCGTGCGCGAGTGCTTCGGCGGCGTCTTCGGCGATGCGGGCGCGACCGTCGTGGTCGAGGAGATGATGGAGGGCCCCGAGTGCTCCCTCCTCGCCCTGACCGACGGCAAGACGCTTGTTCCTCTCGCCACCTCGCAGGACCACAAGCGCGCTCTCGACGGCGACCGCGGCCCCAACACCGGCGGCATGGGCGTGTACTCCCCGGTTCCGATGGTGACCGACGACGAGCTCGCGCAGATGGTCGACGTCGAGAAGCGCGTGGTCGCCGAGCTCGCCGCCGAGGGAATTACCTATTCCGGCTGCCTGTACGGCGGGTTCATGCTGACGAAGGACGGCCCCAAGGTGCTCGAGTTCAACGCGCGCTT
>DJRK01000013.1:0-6814 GCA_002440065.1 Atopobium sp. UBA6362
GGCATGACCGAGAAGGAGGCCAAGAAGCTCGTCAAGCGCATGCAGAAGAGCCGCGAGCTGTTCTACAAGCGCTACTCGGACGGCAAGTGCCTCATGCACGAGAACAAGGACCTCGTCGTGAACCGCGCGCGCTTCGGGCGGCAGGGCTGCGTGGACATCATCGCTGCGGCGTACCGGACCAAGGCGAAGGCGGTCGAGGCCGCGCGCGAGGCGCAGGGGCGGGCGTAGGAGGGGCCTGTCGGGCTGTGACCGGTTTTCTTGGCCTGTGATCGCCGCGAGTACGGGCAACCACCCTTTTGCGGCAGGGTGCTAAGAAGCCCAGAAGCCCCAAACGCGCAACTTTAACCTTCTCTTGACCGAACCGGCCTTCTTGCCACCCTGCTGGAGAAGGGTGGCAAGAAGGCCGAAATCAGATGCATGCCGTTTACGCGTTTGGAGGCTCGATTCGGGCCCCAAAACACGTAAACGGCATGCATCTGTGGTTCGGGGGCGTTTATGGTCGCGTAGGGCGCCGCCGCTGCGCGAAGAAACCCGGTCAGCGCCCGCAGGGGCGCTCGTGGGCGGCACAGGCGGCGCAGGCGCTGGGGGCCGCGGCGAGCCCGCCACGGGCCGTCTCGCGAAGGGAGGCCGGAAGCGCGTGGCCCACCTCGCTCATCACGTGCACGACCTCGTCGAACGGCACCAGGCTCTCCACGCCGGAGAGCGCGAGCTGGGCGCTCGAGAAGGCCGCCGCCACGCCGATGGCGTTCCTTGCCTGGCAGGGCACCTCCACGAGGCCGCCCACCGGGTCGCAGACGAGGCCCAGCAGGTTCGAGATCGCAAGCGAGCTCGCGCAGAGCGCCTGCTCGGGCGTGCCGCCGTAGAGCTGGGCGAGCGCCGCCGCGGCCATCGCCGCCGCGCTGCCGACCTCGGCCTGGCAGCCGCCCTCGGCGCCGGCCACGCAGGCGCCGGTCTGGATGTTCATGCCGATTGCGGCCGCGCAGAAGAGCGCCTCGGCCACCTGGTCGTCGGAGGCGCCCAGGTGGTCCGCCGCGGCGAGGACGCAGCCCGGCACGACCCCCGCGGACCCCGCCGTGGGGGCGGCCACGATGACGCCCATGGCGGCGGAGCGCTCGAGCACCGCCATGGCGCGCGCCACGGCGTCGGTCTGCACCGCGCCCATGAGGCCGGCGGCATAGGCGGCTCCGGCGTCGGCGACCTTCTTGCCCTCGCCGCCGATGAAGCCGCCGAGCGACTTCGCCGGGTGCGCGAGGGGGACGGTCGTCTCCTCGCGCATGACTTCCATGACGCGCCGCATCGCGGCCGAGGCGTGCTCGGAGCCCGTGAGCGCCTCCTCGCGCACGCGCATGACCCCGCCGATGCAGAGGCCGCGCTCCTCGCAGGCATCGAGCAGCTGCGCGCCGTCGTCGAAGAGCTCCTCGGCGGTGACGCCGGGGGCCACGGCCGAGCCCGCCCCGGCGAGCGAGATGAACGTGGCGTAGTCGACGTGCTCGAGCCCGCGCACCATGGCGAGGACGTCCTCGGCGGGCGCTCCGTCCGTCTCGAAGACGCTGTAGGCCTGACCGCCCTGCTCGGTGCGGTAGGTGCGGCACGTCGCGATGTTCACGTGCGCGTAGGCGAGGAGGTTCGCGAGGGCCGCCAGGACGCCGGGGGCGTCGCGGTGCGCGACGAAGAGCGTGGCGTAGCGCCCGGTGACGCTCACGCCGACGCCGTTGATGCGGCTCACGCGCACCCGGCCGCCGCCGAGGCTCTCGCCGCGGACCTGCGCCTGGGCACCCGACTCGCTCGTCATCTGGATGTCCACCGTGTTGGGGTGCATGGTCGCGTCGTCGCCGCCGACCTCGAACTCGTAGTCGAGCCCGGACGCGTGGGCGAGCTCGAAGGCGTCGCGGATCCTCTCGTCGTCCGTCGCGAGGCCGAGGACGCCCGCCACGAGCGCGCGGTCGGTGCCGTGGCCGCGGTAGGTATGGGCGAAGGAGTTCCACAGCGTGAACCTCACGCTAGCCACGCGGCCGTCCACGAGCGAGGAGGCGACCTGGGCGCAGCGCAGGGCGCCCGCCGTGTGCGAGGACGAGGGCCCCACCATCACCGGGCCCAACACCTCGAAGGCCGAGGTCGTCGCCAGCGTCTGCGGCTTTCCTGCCATGGGTCTGCTCCTTCTTGACGGTTTTCCCTGGTACCGGGCCTGTTTGCGGCGCTATCGCGCACATGCGGCCGGCAATCGCGGAATCGAAACAAAGTTAACTCTAGCGCACGATGGCGCCGTTCACCGTCTTGCGGGCCGGGCGCCTTGAAGTCTTTGTGTAGAATCAACATTTGTTTTGTAGGTCTCTGGTGTTTGCCGCGGGCCCTGCCCCGGCACGACAAGAAAGGAGTGGTGTGATGGATCCCCTTGAGCTCCTCAAGCTTCTCGGTATCGTCATCGTCGTCGTCGGCTTTGCCGCCAAGCTCGACTCCATCCTGATCATCATGGTGGCCGCCGTGGTCACCGCCCTCATCGCGGGCATGGACCCCGTGAAGTTCCTCGAGACGATGGGCGCGAGCTTCGTCTCGAACCGCAGCATGTGCGTCTTCATCATGACGTTCGTGATCACGGGCACCCTCGAGCGCAACGGCCTGAAGCAGGCCGCCGCCGCCCTCATGAAGAAGTTCAAGGGCGCGACCGCCGGCATGGTGCTGGCCGCCTACGGCGTCTTCCGCGTGATCTTCGCCGCGTTCAACGTGGGCTTCGGCGGCGTCGCCGGCTTCGTGCGCCCCGTCATCATGCCGATGGCCCAGGCAGCCGTGGAGGAGGACGGCCACGCAATCGCCCCCGAGCAGCTCGAGGACATCAAGGGCATGGCCGCCGGCATGGAGAACGTCACGTGGTTCTTCGGCCAGATGCTCTTCGTGGGCGGCTCCGGCGCGCTGCTGGTCCAGAACACCCTTGAGCCCCTCGGCTACCACGTCGAGCTGATCGACCTCGCGGCCGTCGCCGTGGCCCCCGCCATCATCGCGACGATCGTGGCCATCGTGTACTACCAGGTCCTCGACCGCAAGGACACGAAGAAGTACCACACGTTCGCCGCTGAAGGGGGCGATAAGTAATGGACGCCTTCATCGCTTTCTTCGCGAGTCCCGACGTGACGCTCTCGAACAAGCTCCTCGAGGTCATGTACATCCTCATCGGCCTCGTCTCGGTCTACACCGGCGTCGCGAACGCCAAGGACAAGACGAACGAGAAGCGCGCGGGCTCGGCCATTTTCTGGATCGTCCTGGGCGTGCTGTTCATCTTCGGCAAGTGGATCCCGGCCGCCTGGACGGGCGCCCTGCTCTTCGTCATGGTCGTCCCGGCCATCGCCAAGCAGGTCGACCGCGGCAAGGAGGGTGCCCCCAGCGCTGAGGAGATGGAGGGCAACTTCGAGCACATCGGCATGAAGATCTTCGTCCCCGCCATCTGCATCGGCCTCTTTGCCCTGCTCTTCGCCCTCTTCACGAAGATCAGCTCGCTCGTGGGCATGACCTTCGGCGTGCTCGTGGGCGCCGTCCTGCTGCTCGCCTTCAACAAGAAGAACAGCCCCAAGGTCTTCCTCAACGACTGCCGCCGCATGCTCGACGTCGTGGGCCCGCTCTCGATGCTCCCGACCCTGCTCGCCGGCCTGGGCGCCGTCTTCACCGCCGCCGGCGTGGGCGACGTCATCTCCCAGCTCGTCAGCGGCATCATCCCCTCCGGTAACGCCGTGGTGGGCGTCATCGTGTACGCCGTGGGCATGGCCCTGTTCACCATGATCATGGGCAACGCCTTCGCCGCCATCACCGTCATGACGGTGGGCATCGGCGCGCCGTTCGTGCTCGCGTTGGGCGCCGACCCCACCATCATCGGCGGCCTCGCCCTGACCTGCGGCTACTGCGGCACGCTCATGACGCCTATGGCCGCCAACTTCAACATCGTGCCCGTCGCCATCCTCGATATGAAGGACAACAACGGCGTGATCAAGAAGCAGGTGCCGATCGCGATTATCATGCTGGTCGTCCAGATCGTCATCATGATCCTTTTCGGTCTGTAAACGTCTGGTTGCCGCTCGCGGAGACGTGCGCCAAACAGCCGTTTGGCCGCGTGCGACTGGGGGTAAAATACACCCCGAATCATGTGGGGCGCCGTTGCCTTGGGTGACGGCGCCCCTCTTTGCTTTTGAAGGGAGCAAACCTATGAAGATCCTGGTCACCGGCTTCATGCCGTTCGGCGGGGAGACCGTGAACCCCGCCTACGAGGCCGTCCGTCGCCTGCCCGCCCAGATCGCGGGCGCCGATATCGCCACCGTCGAGATCCCCGTCGTCTACCGCAAGGGCCCCCAGGCCGTCGAGGACGCCATCGACGCCGCCCAGCCCGACATGGTCCTGTGCGTGGGCCAGGCCGGCGGCCGCGCCGAGATCACGCCGGAGTTCGTGGGTATCAACTACCAGAACTTCCGCATCCCCGACAACGACGGCAACCAGCCCACGCCGGGCAAGCTCGAGGCCGACGGCCCCGACGCCTACTTCGCTACGCTGCCCGTCCACGCGATGGCCGAGGCCTGCAAGGCCAAGGGCATTCCCGCGAACGTCTCGTACACCGCCGGCACCTACTGCTGCAACGAGGTCCTCTATAGCCTGATGTACGCGCTCGACCACCGTCACCCCGGCGTGCGAGGCGGCTTCGTGCACGTCCCGTACCTGGATTCCCAGGCCGCGAACCTCAAGTCCGGCACGCCGTCCATGAGCCTCGAGCGCATCGTCGAGGGCCTTACCGCCATGGTCGCCGCCATGGTCGAGCACGAGGGCGAGGACGTTGCGTCCACGTCCGCCGGCTGCGAGCACTAGGCCCCGCCGTGTCGAAGCCCGAGGTCAAGGTCGAGCGCCTGCAGCTGCCGCGCGCCTTTGTGGGCTGCTCGGTCCAGACGTCCGAGAAGGACATGTTCGCCGACGCCCCCAAGCTCGCGAAGCGCCTCGGCGCGGTGAAGGAGAAGGTCCGCGAGCGCAAGATGCCCGTCGTCACGGCCGTCATATCGGACGAGCCGGCCGAGGACGGCAGCTACCGGTACTTCACCGGCGACGAGGTCGAGCCGGGCGCAGAGCCTGTCAGGCGCGCCCTCGCGAGCGCCGAGGGGCTCGAGGCCACGGAGGTGCCTGCGGGCACGCTCGTGGCGCTCGTGCCCGTGCGCGTGGGCACGCAGGCGACGCTGCCGCTGCGCATCGCGTCCGCCCGCCGGGCCTTCTACGAGGACTGGCTCCCGAAGAGCGGGTACGGGTCCTCCGCCGCGCTCGGCTTTCGCGACGTGGAGCTCTACCACTACCGCAAACGACGCTTCCGTCGCGCGACCAAGATGGTACTCGAGCTCATGTTCCTGATCGAGTCCGTGGAGGCGTAGGCTACGCTTCCAGCCTGGACGTACTTCTTCGTGGACGTGGAAGAACGCCGACGGGGACCATATATAAAGAAAAACCCGTCCCCTTGGGCTTTGCGGTTCCAAGGGGACGGGTTTTCTTCGTGGCTTGAGGCTGTCGCTCGGCGGTCGTTGCCCAGGCTACTCCGCTACGTGGTGCTCGGGGACGACGCAGAACATCTCGGCGGGCTCGGTCTCGCTTGCGTTACGCATGGAATGGGAGTGGCCCATGGGGCAGTAGTGCGCCTGGCCGGCCTCCACGCGCTCCTCCTTGCCGTCGTAGGTGCAGATGATGGCGCCGCGGGTGACGTAGATGACCTCGCAGTTGCCCTCATGCTCGTGGTAGCCGCTTGTGCAGCCGGGCTCCACCTTGCCGTAGATGATCTTTACGCGGCCGTCGTCGTGCATCTTTGCGTCGAAGTGGCCCTCGCCGCCCTTGAAGTTGGGGATCTGCGCGAAGTCCTCGGATGCGAAGTCGAATACCATCTGCATGCCTCTTTCTCTGGAGCGTTGCAAAGACGCGCCTGCCGGGCGGGGAGCTGCGGCGGCAGGCGCGAAGGGAACCGGTTAGGCCGTCATCATGCGGGCGCGGTCGATGCGCGCCAGGCAGTCCTCGCGGCCGATGAGGGCCATGGTCTCGCCGAGGGGCGGGGAGACCATGTTGCCGCACTCGGCCACGCGCACGGCCTGGAAGACGATGCGCTTCTTGGCGTCGAGCGCCTCGGGCAGGGGCTCGAGCGCGGCGTCGATGGCCTCGGCGGTCCAGTCGTCGACGGGCAGCGCCTCGAGGGCGGCGCGGGCGGCGTCAAGGATGGCGGCCGCGGGGAGGCCCTCCTTGGCGAGGCCCTTGGCGACGGACTTCTCGTCGTAGGCGAGCGTCTGGGCGGTCGCGAAGACGGGCGCGGCGACGGTCGCGGCGTCGGCCGGGAACTTGGTGCGGGGCTTCACGATGGCAGCGAGGTCGCGGGTCCAGGCGTCGTCGGGCGTCGCGTCCTCAGCGAGAAGACCGGCGCGGCGAAGCTCCGGCAGCATGATCTTCTCGGCGAAGTCGGCGTCGTCCATGGAGCGGATGTACTCTGCCTGGATCCAATCGAGCTTCTTGGGGTCGAAGGTGGCCGGGTTCTTGGACACGTGGTCGAGGCTGAACTGGGAGGCCAGCACGTCGCGTGGGACGATCGTGGTCTCGCCGTCGAGCGACCAGCCCAGCAGCGCGAGGTAGTTCACGAAGGCGTCGGGCAGGTAGCCGGCGTCGCGGTACTCCTCGACGCTCGTGGCGCCGTGGCGCTTGGAGAGCTTCTTGCCGTCGGCGCCCAGGATCATGGAGATGTGGGCAAACTCGGGCACGGGCGCGCCCAGGGCCTCGTAGACCATGACCTGGCGCGGGGTGTTGGACAGGTGGTCGTCGCCGCGGA
>DJRK01000013.1:6949-9409 GCA_002440065.1 Atopobium sp. UBA6362
CGTTGAAGGTCACGTCGCCGTGGACCGCGTCGTGGACGACGACGTCGCCGCGGTCAAGGGGGACCTTAATCCGCAGGACGTACTTCTCGCCGGCGTCGATGCGGCGCTTGGCCTCCGCAGGGTCGAGGTCACGGCAGCGGCGCTGGTAGCCCTGGAACGGGTCCTTGCGCTCCTGGGCGGCCTTCTTGTCGGCCGCGAGCTGCTCGGGGGTGCAGAAGCAGGGGTAGGCCTTGCCCTCGTCCCAGAGCTTCTGGGCCGCCTGCTTGTAGAGGTCGAGGCGCTCGGTCTGCGCGTAGGGGCCATAGTCGCCGCCTACGTCGGGGCCCTCGTCCCAGTCGAGGCCGAGCCAGCGCATGGCGCGCAGGATGATCTGCGTGTTCTCCTCGGTCGAGCGGGTAGGGTCGGTGTCGTCGATGCGCAGGATGAACGTGCCGTGGTTCGCGCGGGCGAAAGCCCAGTTGTAGATGGCGGTGCGGGCGCCGCCCACGTGGAGCTTGCCGGTAGGCGAGGGCGCGAAGCGGACGCGCACGGGCTTATCTGCCATGGAGTTTCCTCCTCGTTGAGGTCTGTGCTACATAAACGTCACAAGTATACGCCACCCTCAATTTGGGGTCGGACCCCAAATTCGACGGAAGAAGGCGAGGGCGTTTTCGTAGCAGAGCTTGCGCGCGATCCCCTCGCCGAAGCGCCCCACGAGGAGGGCCTGGAAGGCGGGGAGCTTTTCCGCCCCGCCCAGGAGGTCGGGCACCCTCGCCCCGTCGAGGTCGCCGCCAAGGGCCACCGCGTCCTCGCCGCCGAGGTCGAGCCAGTGCTCGATATGTGCCGCCACCTGGTCGAACGTGACGTGCCTGCCCGCTTCTCCCCAGGCGCCGTCGGCAAGAAAACCGCTGCAGTAGTTCAGACCGGCCACGCCGCCCGCGTCGCGGACCGCGCGGAACTGGTCGTCGGTGAGGTTGCGCGGGTGCCCGCAGACGGCGCGCGCGTTCGAGTGGCTCGCGCAGAAGGGGCGCGTGGCCATCGCGGCGACGTTGGCGAAGCACTCGTCGTTCAGGTGGCTCACGTCGATGGCGACGCCGTTGCGCTCGAGCTCGCGGACCGCTGCGGCCCCGGCGGGGGAGAGGTTCTCGTGCGTGTCGTGGCCGCTCGCGAGCGGGCCCGCGGCGTTCCAGGAAAGCGAGGCCATGGCGAGCCCCTCGCCGGCGAGCTTCTCAACGAGGCCGAGGTCTGCGGCGAAGAGGCGCGCGTTCTCGATGGTGCGGACGGCGACCGTGCGCCCATCCTCGAGGGCGCACGCGATCTCGTCCGCCGTGCACGCGAGCGCGACCTGCGGGTTCTTGCGTGCCTGCCCGGCGAGATGGGCCCACACATGCGACTCGAAGCCCACGGCCTGCTCGGGCGTGAGGCACGTACCGATATGTTGACGTATCGGTACCCGTGCGTGCCGACAACCCGGCGAATCGGTGCCCGTGCGTTTCGACAATCCGGCGTGTCGGTACTCACATTCACCGACGCCCGGGAACGTCGGTACATGCGAGTACCGACACCCTGCCTCGTCGGCACATACGGTAACCGATTTGCGGGAACGTCGGTATACGTATCTACTGACATCCCGGAGTCTCGGTACCTACGTGTACCGACTTGCGGGCTTGTCGGCGCATAGTGGGGCCGTGAAGGAACGGTGAAGAAACAAGGCATACACGTCGTGAGATCTGAGCCCCCGCTCACACCCGTGGCCTTACTCGCGTTAAACATCTGCAAGCTTCGTGCTAGCTTGCTGTTAGTTACATGAGGCAGAATCTCGTATCGTCGCAGGTAAATGCTCTGTGAAGTCGTACTATGCCTTCATGGATATCATCATTTCTCATAAGGCTGCACTTGAGGCGATTCGGCAGCCGAGCACATGGAACCGCCTCGGACGCCCGGCGGCTCCCGTCGTCGCGGCGCCCGCGAAGATGCCGGGAGCCGATGTGCTCAGGCGCATCGAGGCCTTGGGGATCTGCGCCAAGAAACCCGTGAGCGTTCTCGTCTCCTCGAAGTCCGCCACGCATCTCTCCAGTCGCGTCGTGCCGCACGTATGGTCACGGGATCTACCGCCGGGCGCGGTGTTCGAGGTCGCGCCGGGGATCGGCTGCGCCTCGCCGCTCTTCTTGCCGTTTCTCTTTGCCCCTAAGCTCGAGAGAGAAGACCTGTCGTTTCTGCTCTCCGAGCTCATGGGGCTGTATGCCTTCGCGCCTTCCGGAGATCTTCTCCAACGACCGAGGCCGCTTATCGATGAGACGGGTATCAAAACGTTTGCCTCATCTCTTCACGGTGCCCGGGGCAGCGCTGGCGTGAGAAAGGCTCTGCAAGATGCCGTGGCTATGGCCGCGTCCCCGATGGAGGTCTGTCTTTGTCTGCGCGCAACGCGCTCATTTGCACAGGCGGCTACCGGATGGGGGAGGTGGTTCTGAACGGCGATGA
>DJRK01000013.1:9451-10106 GCA_002440065.1 Atopobium sp. UBA6362
ACGCGGTCTCGAGGTTCGAGGGATCCGGCCGCCGCGGGCAGATTCGCAGGCCGGACCTGATGTTCGAGGGACCTGGTGGCAAGGCGTGCCTCGACTATATGGGCGCGTATCATGCGGGCACGATTCAGAAGGACGCAAGGAGAAGAAACGAGCTGCTCTCGGCGGGCATTACACCGTATGAGATTTTCAAAGAGGAATACGACGACCTCTCCTATATGGATTCACTCATGGCATCGATTCGACGAGACATCGGCCTGCCGGGCCATGATGCCCGGGGTTTGCGCGGCGAGAAGGAGCGGTCCGCCAGGCGTGCCCTCTGGGAAGATCTCGAGAGGAGAAGGGCACGCGGTTGGGAGAGCCGCCCCGAGGCGTGGTAAGAAGGACGACGTCGTGTACCGATATTTCCGAATGTCGGCGCAAGAACGGGGCGAATCGTACCGATTCGCGGTGGCGTCGGTACCTCTTGAGCGATAAATGTACCGACAACGTGGCGCATCGGTACCAGAGGGCGCCGAGGTGCAAGGATATCGGTGCTGAGAACTACCGACACGCGGCGATGTTGGTACCGGCCCGTATTGCACACACGCGCATAAAGAACCGCCCGGTACCGACAGCGTGGCGTGTCGGTACCGGGCGGCTGCAACAGAGCCGGGAA
>DJRK01000013.1:10127-19267 GCA_002440065.1 Atopobium sp. UBA6362
AGCTACATGACCTTGGTGGACTCGATCTTCTCTTCCACCCACTCGTTCAGCTTGATGACCGGGTGGCGCAGGACGAGGCCGAGCAGGAGCGACGGGACGAGGTAGGCCGCGAGCAGCGCCATCTCGCGCCAGAAGTCGCCGTTGTAGATGCCGAACATCGCGGCGCGCATGGCGTTCTCGGCGTGGACGAAGGGCAGCCACGGGTAGGCGGCCTGGAAGAAGCCCTGCGGGAGCATCTGCACGGGGAACGTGCCGCCCGAGCCCGCGACCTGGATGACCATGAGCACGACCGCGATGGCCTTGCCCACGTCGCCGAAGCTCGCCGTGAGGGCAAAGATGATGTTCACGAAGACGAGCGACTCGAGCAGGCCCGCCAGGATGAACAGCACCGGGTGCTCGCACTGGATCTGCAGGAAGTACAGGTCGCCCAAGGTGATGAGGAGCGACTGCATGAAGCCGATGGCCACGAAGAAGACGATGCGGCCGAGGTAGGCCTGGCTGTGGCGGCACTTGAGCGCGCGCATGCGCTTCTCGGACGCGTTCGTCTTCACGAGGGCGGCGAGCACGACGCCGCCGATCCAGATGGCGAGCGTGGTGTAGAAGGGCGCCATGGCGCTGCCGTTGTTCTCGATGGCGTAGATGGGCGTGCGGTCCATGACTGCCGGCTCGGCGATGAAGTCGGAGAGCGACGCGGAGCCGCCGGAGATGATGGCGCGGACCTTGGCGAGGTCGCCGGAGTTCAGCGCCTCCTCGAGCGAGCCGGTCAGGTCGCCGAGCTTCGTCGCCGCCTCGTCGAGGGAGTCGGCGGTGCTGTAGAGCCCGTCCTTGGCCTTGCCCAGGCCGGACGCCGCGCTCTGGGACGTGCCGTTCACGGAATCGAGCGTGGCCGCGATCGAGGAGCTGATCTCGTCGGCGTCGCTCGCCGCCCCATCGAGCTTGCCCGCGAGGTCGGAGAGGCTGCCCTTGAGGTTGGACTCGTAGTCGCTCTGGACGCCCGAGATGCCGGACTTGGCGCTCGCCACGAGGTCCGAGATCTCCTGGCGGGACTTGGCGGTGTCGCTCGAGACGCCGGGCAGGGTGGAGTCGGCGGTCTCGCGGAGCTTGGCGGAGAGGTCGGCGAGCGACTGGCGCGTGGACTTGACGGACTCGTTCAGCCCCTCGACGGTCACGGAGAGCTGGCGCACGGTGTCCACGGAGACCGTGACCTGGCCGTTGAAGCCGGAGTCGGGGCCGTTGTTGTCCCATTCCTCTTCCCACTCGTGATAGAGCGTGTCGGAGTCGTTCAGGCTCGAGATGAGCTTGTCGAGCTCGGCGACCTGCCCGTCCACGACGTCGGCCGCGTTGCGCAGCCCGTCCTGAAAGCGGCCGTTCGCGGAATCGGCCTTGTCGAAGGCGGAGTCGATGTCGGAGGCGACCTGGTCGAGCGAGGAGGCGCTCTTGGTCAGGGCGCCGTTCACGGCGTCGGTGGCCCCGTCGACGGCGTCGCCGAGCGTGCGCACGTTGCCGGCGGTCTCGCGGAGCATGTCGCCCGCGTCGGCGGTCGAGCCGAGCGAGCTTCCCGCGCCTTCGGAGCTCGTGGAAAGAAGGTCCTGCGTGGAGGCCATGATGTCGCCGAAGGAGCGGGCGTTTCTCGCCGTGTCCGAGAGCGCGGCGCTCGCGTCCTCCACGGCGCCGTCGAGCTTCTCGGCGAAGGCGGCCACGTTGTCGTCGTCGAGATAGTCCATGAGCTCCTGCAGGACGCCCACGCCCACGTTCGTCACCGACTCGGCGAAGGACTCGTCGATGTCCTGCTGCACGGCGGTCGAGGCCTTGTTCGTCACGATGGCGCCGATGGCGCTCGCCTTCTCGTTCTGGTAGAAGAGCACCTTGGGCTTGACGGGGTCGGAGGACAGCACGCTCATCATGTTCGCGGTGAAGTCCTCGGGGAAGACGATCGCGGCGTAGTACTTGCCGCTCTTCACGCCCTCGACGGCCTCGTCCTCGTCGGTCACGGTGTAGCCGATGGACTTGGACTCGGTGAGCGAGGCGCTCATGCGCTGGCCCATGTTGAGCGAGATGGGAAGGAGCTCGCCGGTGTAGCCGTCGTCGGCGTTGGCCACGGCGACCTTGAGGTTCTTCGTGTTGCCGTAGGGGTCCCAGCTGCCCGCGATGTTGAACCAGGCGTAGAAAGACGGCACGACGACCATGCCCACGCACACGACGAGGCTGATGACGTTGACGAAGACGTGCCGGGCGTCCTCCTTGATGAACTGCCAGATCTTGCGCATTACAGATCGCCTCCCTTCTTGTCGTTGTCGTTGAAGTGCATGGGCCTCGTGGCGGCGCCGGCGTCGGGCGCGCCGTTGTCGGCCTCGTCGCGCTGGGCGCGGTCGAGGCGCATCTTGTCGATGGGGGCGAAGGCGAGCAGCTCCTGCTTGAGCTCGCCGTCGAGCATGGCGTAGAGGTCCTCGCGGCTCATGTCGGCGAGGTCGGTCTTCTCGGCGACGCGGGTGTGCAGGTACTCGATGACGATGAGCGCCGTGCAGATGACGACGAGCGAGACGATCCAGAGCACGAGCATCGCGAACTTGGCCTCGGTCGCGAACATCAGCACGAGCAGCGCGAGGGGCACGACGACGAGGGCGGCGAACCCGCGGCGGATGTAGACGGGGTAGCGCAGCTCGAAGGACGCGGCCGAGGCGAGGAACGTTTCCTTGTAGCTCTCGGAGTCGAGAAGGGCCTTCACGATCGTGGAGAGGCGGAAGTGCGGCGTCTCCATGCCCACGCGCTCCGTGATCATCATGTCGGTCTCGCCGAGCTTGCGGTCGAAGAGGTTGTTTATGTTGAGCAGGTGGCGCCTGGCCGCGACGCCGATGAGCAGCGCCGGGATAAGGTAGACGAGGAGCACGAGCAGGTTGTGGACGTAGTAGTCGCCGTAGAAGCCCGCGATCGCCTCGCGCATGGCGTTGATGCCGTAGGTGAAGGGCAGCCACGGGTTGAGGGCGCGGAAGAAGTCCGGCTGCATCTCGATGGGGTAGAGGCCCGAGGCGCCGGGGATCTGAAGCACGACGATGAGGACGCCGAGCGCCTTGCCGATGTGCTTGAACGCGACCGAGAGCGCGTAGATGAAGAACACGTAGACGAAGGACTCGACGACGCCGGCGAAGACGAACGCCGCGGGGTTCTCGCACTGGATGCCCAGGGCGAGGTCGCCGATGCAGCAGACGAGCGCCTGAACGAGGCCGATGAGGTTCAGCAGCAGCCAGCGCCCGAAGAAGCCCTGCCACGGCTTGAAGTCGCCGATGCCCTCGCGGTCGACCTCGAGCTTGTAGATTGCCACGAGGACGAAGCCGCCGACCCACAGGGCGAGGTTCGTGTAGAACGGCGTGACGCCGCTGCCGTAGTTCTCGACGGGGTAGATGCCCACGTCCTGGAGCTCGGCGGGGGAGCCGAGGAAGTCGCCGACGCCCTGCGAGTCGAGGCCGAGGACGTCCTTGATGGCCGAGAGGTTCTCGGCGGACTCGACGGCCGCGACGTCGGAGGAGATGCCGCCGACCTTATCGGCCGCCGCCTGGATGGAACCCGCGGTGCTGCCGAGCGTGTCGGAGCACTGGGCGAGGACGCCGTCGAGCTCGGCGAGCGCGGAGTCGGCCTGCTTGAGCATGGGCGAGAGCGAGCTTACGGTGCCCACGAGGCGGCCGCCGGTGTTCGCGAAGCCGTCGAGGGCGTTGTTGAGCTGCGGCATCGTGGTGGAGGCGAGGGAGGACTGGAGGTCGGCCAGCGCGTCCGTGGTGGCCTGGATGGAGCCGTTCACGTCGTTCGCGAGTCCGGTGACGTCGGAGGTCGCGCCCTTCAGGCTGTCCGAGATGGACTGGAGCTTGGCGATGGCCGCCTTCTGGGAGTCGGAGAGGCTGAGCGCGATGTCCTGGGAGGCGGAGAGCTTGGAGGAGATTTCGGTCGAGAAGTCCTTGCTGCCGCCGATCCACGGGATGCTCGCGGTCACGTTCGAGACCGAGCCGAGCGTGGCGCTCACGTTCGTCGAGGTGCCGTCGAGCGCGGAGACCTGCGCGAGCGCGGCGTCGATCTGGCCCTGCGCCCAGCCGATCTGGCCCGCGACCTGGCCGATGTCGTAGTTCGTGCGGCTCGAGACGCCGCTGATCGTGGAGCCGCCCGTGGAGAGGGCGCGGTTTAGCTGCGCCGCGAGCGACGTGGCGCGCGAGCGGGTGGACTGGAGGGTGTCGAGCGTGCTGGAGAGGCCGCCGCCGAGTTTGCCTGCGGCCGCGTCCACCTCGGAGAGCGTGCTGCGGGCGGAGGCGACGGTCCCGCGGGCGTCGCCCACGATCGACTGGACGTCGCCGAGGTCGCTTGCCAGCGCCGAGAGCTTCTCGCCGCCGTCGGACAGGTCGAGCGCGAGGCCGTCGCGCGCGTCGTCCGCAGAGGCGGACGCGTTCTTGACCATGCCCTGGAGCTTGCCGACCACGGTGTCCCCCACGAGGCTCACGAACTCGTTGGAGATCTGGTTCTCGATGGTCGTGGCGCCGGTGTCGGTCACCTTGGGCGCGACGGCGTTGGCCTTCTCGTTCACATAGTATTTGATGTGGGCCTTGTCGGTCTTGCCCTCGAGGACGCCGGCGATGGTGCTCGTGAAGTCGTCGGGCACCACGAAGGCGGCGTAGTACTGGCCGCTCTTCACGCCCTCGACGGCCTCGTCCTCGGTGTCGACGAAGTTCCAGCCGAGCTGGGTGTTCTCCTCGAGCTGCTCGCGGATCATGTCGCCGGCGTTCGTGTAGCCCATGTCCTCGATGTCCTCGCCGCGGTCGTTTATGACCACCGCGATGGGCACCGTGGAGGTGTTCTCGTAGGGGTCCCAGTTCGCGAGGATGTTGAACCACGCATAGAGCGAGGGAAGAATGGCCACGCCGATGGTGATTATGATCGCCACCGGGCTCTTGGCCAGCCGCTTGAGGTCGCGGACAAAAATCTGCCAGGCGGTGCGCACGTGAGCCTCTTTCTGCGTCGAAGTCCTTCTTTGCGCCGCTCAAGGAATCGGCGCGCCGTAGTTTACCGATATTCGAATGTAGCTAAAAACGGGGGCGGGAAACGCGAAAGTCCAGAATTTTTGAAATTTGCTCAAAAAATGCCGTGACCTGCAGATCAGGATGCTAGAATCATCGAGCAACATTTGTAGATAACGCGCGGCCGGCTGCGCAGGCCCTGGGTTTTCAGGGGGGCGGCA
The DNA here is from genome assembly GCA_002440065.1 of Atopobium sp. UBA6362. GTDB lineage: Bacteria > Actinomycetota > Coriobacteriia > Coriobacteriales > Atopobiaceae > Paratractidigestivibacter. Next base: position 15,343 of record DJRK01000013.1, read on the forward strand.
CCGGGCGCGCAAAACCTTCGGGGAGGGAGGCGCATGGGCATTTTGGACGACGGCAAGGTCTCCGGCGAGCTGGAGCGCGGCGTTCGGCGCGTGAGGGCGGCGAAGTCCGGGCTCGAGGAGGCTGCGCGCGGCCGCGTGCGCGCCCGTTCCGACGCCAAGACCCGCAAGAGCGCCGCGACCCGCGAGAAGATCATGGCGGCCGCGACCGAGCTCATGGTCGAGAACAACGGCACCGAGTTCCAGATGAGCGAGGTGTCCGCGCGCTGCCATATGTCGAAGGGCTCCCTCTACTACTACTTCGCGGACAAGGACGCGCTCGTGCAGGCCATCTTCGACCGCGAGGTCGACGAGCTCACGTCCAGGATCGAGTCCGCGGTGGCGAACGCCCCCTCGGCGCTCGCCTCCATCACGCAGCTCGCCCTGGTGCTGGCCGACGGCATGCGCCCCGGCAGCCCGCTCGCCCTCGCCGTCACGCGCGAGCTCCTGGATTCCAAGAACTCCGTCCTTCCGAGCGTCGAGACGCGGCTCGCGCGCATCATCTCCATCTTCGAGGCGCAGTTCGACCGCGCGAAGGCCGAGGGGCTCATGCGCCCCGAGGTGAGCAGCCGCCTGGCCGCCATCTCCGTCGCCGGCGCGTTCACGTTCTCCATCTTCGAGAAGCCGGCCGCCGAGGACCTCTCTGACTCGGAGGACTTCTCGGCCCAGCTCATCGAGCTCATGCTCAAGGGCATGGCCACGCCTTCCGGCCAGGACGCCTTCGAGGCCGTCGAGTCGGCGAAGGCCGCCGCCGCGGGCGCGGAGGCCGATGCGCCCGCCGGCACCTCGACGTCGCCGGCCGCCTGACCCCTCGCCGCCCCGCGCGGCGCAAGCGCTTTCCAGCCGGGTGCCTGACCTGCCCGGCTCGCATACGTGACAGCAGCAGAAAGGAAGCAATCGCATGTCACAGAAGAACTACCTCTTTACCTCCGAGAGCGTTACCGAAGGACACCCCGACAAGATCTGCGACCAGGTGAGCGACGCCGTGCTCGACGCCATTCTTGCCAAGGAGGCCGAGCTCGAGGCCCGCGGCTACGTGAGCCCCGACGGCGTGCCCGCCAAGGCCGACAACGTGCGCTGCGCCGTCGAGACCTTCGTGACCACCGGCACCGTCATCGTGGCCGGCGAGGTCCGCACCGAGGCCTACGTCGACGTTCAGAAGATCGCCCGCGAGACGATCCGCCGCATCGGCTACGACCGCGCGAAGTACGGCTTCGACTGCGAGACCTGCGGCGTCCTGAACCTCATCCACGAGCAGAGCGCCGATATCGCCGCGGGCGTCGACGAGTCCTACGACGCCCAGGCCGGCCGCACGAGCGACCCCATCGACGAGGTGGGCGCCGGCGACCAGGGCATGATGTTCGGCTACGCGACCGACGAGACCGACGTGCTCATGCCCATGCCGCACTACCTCGCGAGCCGCATGGCCGAGCGCCTCTCCGCCGTGCGCCGCGACGGCACCGTGCCGTACCTGCGCCCCGACGGCAAAACCCAGGTGACCGTGCGCTACGAGGATGACAAGCCCGTCGAGGTCACGGCCGTGGTCGTGAGCACGCAGCACGCCGACAGCGTCGAGAGCATGGACGTGGTCAAGGCCGACATGGTCGAGCACGTCATCGCGCCGGTGCTCGACGCCCAGGGCATCAAGTGGGACAACGCCGATATCTACGTCAACCCCACCGGCCGCTTCGTCGTGGGCGGCCCCATGGGCGACACGGGCCTGACCGGGCGCAAGATCATCGTTGACACCTACGGCGGCATGGGTCGCCACGGCGGCGGCGCGTTCTCGGGCAAGGACTGCACGAAGGTCGACCGCTCCGCCGCCTACGCGGCGCGTTGGGTCGCCAAGAACGTCGTGGCCGCGGGCCTCGCGCACAAGTGCGAGGTCGAGCTCGCCTACGCGATTGGCGTGTCCCACCCGCTCTCCATCATGGTCGACACCCAAGGCACCGGCTCGGTCGACGACCGCGTGATCGAGTCCGCCGTCGAGCGCGTCTTCGACCTGCGCCCGGGCGCGATCATCCGCGACCTCGACCTGCGCCGCCCCATCTTCGAGAAGACCGCCGCGTACGGCCACTTTGGCCGCGAGGACGCCGACTTCACGTGGGAGAAGTGCGACCGCGTGGACGAGCTGCGCGCCGCCGTCGCCGAGCTCACGGCGTAGCGCCGCTGGAAGCGAGCGGCTGAGCCGCATAGGACCCAGAAGCCAAGAAGGGTGCCCAGGGCAAGAAGGCCCGCGGGCGCCCTTTCTCGTACGGCCGCGTCTCCGCCCCGTCGCGCGCAACTTCTACGCTCCCTTGACTGCGCTGTCCAGCCCCGCGCACTTCTTACGTTTCCTTGACTTGCCGGCGCCCCGTCGCGCAACCTTTGCGTTCCCTTGACCCGCGCCCCCATTTCCGCGCACCTATTGCGTTCGTTTGGCCCCTAGCCACGCCGTTCGCGCAACTACTGCGTTCCCTTGACTGTTGCGATGTCAAGCGAACGCTGTTTTTGCGCGCCCGCATCAAATGAACGACTTGGTTGCTCGGCCCTGGGCAATAGCGCCCCCTATCCGACGCCACATTCGCGGCCTTTCTCCCCAGGGAGTTGTGGCGACCCTGTGTTTTGTTCTCTAGAGCCCGCGAAGAATAACAAGCTTTGAATGACCTTCTTCATGGGCGACGTACTGCAACTCTTTTGCGTTTTGTCAAAATCATGCTAGCTACCTGCTAGTTTTCTGCTAGCTCGCGGTCAACGTCAGCCGTTTCCGCTTCGTGTAGGCTTCGCACATCATGACATTTCTGCTCTCACATACCACGGCTCTAGAAGTCATGCGGCTGAAGCGATTCCCGCTTCACCTCGCGCATCGCGACCCGGAACTGAGGCTGCCGAGAAAGGCGCCGACGTCGGCCGAGGTCGAGTCATGGGCGTCCTCGTCGCCCATGGTCAGTCAGCTGCGGCGCCCGATCTGCCTCCTCGCGGCGACTTGTGGCGCGAGCGTGCGCAACGATAGGTTCGAGGTCAGGGCGGCGAGCACTGCGCTCCTGGCCGCCTCCTTGATTCGCCTTGACGAAGAAACGGCGATCGTCTCGCCGGAGCTTCTCGCCCTTGAGCTCGCGGCAACGGCGACGCGACTCGAGCTCGTCCTCCTCCTGTGCGAGCTTTGCGGGCTCTATGCAATGCAACCAGGCTCCGACCTGGGGCTGATTCAACGGGATGCGCCTTTGACCACGCTGGAAAAGCTGGCGACATACGCGCGGGAATCCGGTAGGGTGCCCGGCAAACGGGCCTTGTCGGAGGCCTGCCGCTCGTCGTTCGAGCTCTGCGCCTCGCCGATGGAGGCCAAGCTCGCGTGCCGGGTCGCATGGCCTCGGATGCACGGCGGCTACAACGTCCCGATCCTGGGGATGAACTCGTCCCTGGAGGTCGAGCGCATCTCTCGGCGATTCTCGGACTCGCATGTGCGCAAGCCCGACATCCTTTTGAGCCTTCCGACGACCGCCGCGCCGGGGCTGTGCCTTGACTACAACGGCGCGGTCCATGAGCGCGGGGTGAGGCCGATGGCTGACCTCGAGCGGATGAACGAGCTTCTCGCCTTTGGGATGAAGCCGTACGTGATCGGTCGGGACCAATACCGCGGGACGTCGTATCTCGATGGGTTGGTGGACGGCGTCTTGAGAAAAGAGCTCGGGCTGCGCGCGCCTCGTCACGGCGCAGACCGGGCAGCCCTGGAGCTTGCGCGACGCGAGGCGCTTCTTGCCGAGCTCGACGTCGTGGACGGCCTGAGCTGGGGAGTCTCCGAGGACGCGTCTCTGGTAAGAAAAGCCAAGGCTGACGTCGACGAGGCCCTCGATAGATGCCGCGCGGGTAGGAAGAAGACCTGAGGCGAAAACCCGGGCGTGGGCGATTG
>DJRK01000013.1:19344-22824 GCA_002440065.1 Atopobium sp. UBA6362
GCGCAATTTGCTCGTTGGTTTGACTGGCGCGCGCAACTATCACGTTGCGTTGACGACCCGGGAGTCAAGGGAACGCGATATTTGCGCGTAGTCGTCAAAGAAAGGAGATGGTTGCGCACATTAATCAAGAGAGCGGGTTGGTTGTGCGGCGGTTCCCCCGGGGGAGGTGGGGTAATTGAGTGCAGCCGTCAAGGGAACGCTTTTCTTGCGTGCACGGGGCCGTTGGTAGGGGTTTCGTGCGTGGGGTTCTCGATGCGCGGGTACTATAAGAAAGTTGCGAATTCACCGCGGCGAGTTCATCGGCGTCGAGACGAGAAGGGAGGGCGAGCGTGGCAAAGAAGTGCGAGACGATGAGCCTCTTTGGCGAGGAGCCGGGCGAAGAGGCGCCCAAGGCCAGCGCCGCGAGCATGCCGACCGTCGTGAGCGCCCAAGCCGCCCCCGCCGCGTTCGCGAGCGTCGCCGTGGACGTCCCAACCCGCGCGGTCGACGGCGCCTTCGACTACGCGGTCCCCGCCGACCTTGCAAACGAAGTGCAGGTAGGGACCACCGTCCTCGTTCCCTTCGCCGGCCGCGAGGTCGTGGGCTACGTCCTCGCCGTCCGCCCCGAGCCCGCCTCGGGCGTCGACGCCGCGCGCGTGAAGCCCGTCTCGCAGCTCCTCGCGTCGCCCGCCTTCGACGAGAAGGCCGCCGCGGTCGCGCAGTGGATGGCCCGCGAGTACGCCTGCACCCTCGCCGACGCCGTCCGCCCGTTCCTCGCGCCGGGCCAGAAGGTCAAGGTCACCCGCGACGCGCCCGGCGAGCCGTGGCGCCTCGTGCAGGAGTCCGCCGGCGCGGTCGACGAGCGCTGGGCCGGGCTCACCGCCGCCGCGGCCGACTTCGTGCCCAAGCGCAACGCCCCGCGCCAGCGCGCCGTCATCGAGGCCCTCGAGGCCGGCCCCCAGCGCGTCTCGGAGCTCTCCGCCACCATCCCCGGCGCCGCCGCCGCGGTTGCCGCCCTTGCCAAGAAGGGCGTCGTAGCCGTCGAGTCCCGCCGGGCCCTGCGTGGCGGCGACGAGGGGACGTCGCTCTCCTCCGCCGCGGCCCCGCGCCCGAGCAACCTCACGAAAGGCCAGGTCGCGGCCCTTGCCGCCATCGATGCCGCGCGCCGCGCGGGACACGGCGACGTCGTGCTCGTCGACGGCGTGACGGGATCCGGCAAGACCGAGGTCTACCTCGACGCCATCGAGCGCTCCCTCGCCGAGGGGAGGGGCGCCCTGGTCCTCGTGCCCGAGATCAGCCTCACCGCGCAGACCGTCGGCCGCTTCCGCAGCCGGTTCGGCGACGACGTGGCCGTGCTCCACTCGCGCCTCTCGACGGGCGAGCGCTTCGACCAGTGGGACCTTGTCCGCCAAGGCCGGGCCCACGTGGTCGTGGGCGCCCGCTCGGCCCTCTTCGCGCCGCTCGCCGACCCTGGGCTGATCATCATCGACGAGGAGCACGAGGGCTCCTACAAGCAGGACAAGTCGCCGCGCTACCACGCCCGCGAGGTCGCCGCCCGCATGGCCGCCGAGCGCGGCTGCGCCCTCGTCCTCGGCTCGGCCACGCCCTCCCTCGAGGCGCTCGGACGCTGCCGCGCCGGCTCCTATCGAGACGCCGCGTGGACCCGCGTCGCCATGCCGGAGCGTCCCGGCGCCTCCAAACTGCCCACGGTCCGCATCGTGGACATGGCCGACCAGTTCCGCTCGGGGTCGCGCTCGGTCTTCTCGGCGCCGCTCGCCGAGGCGCTCGAGGGCGTCGCCGCCCGGGGCGAGAAGGCCGTCCTGCTCCTCAACCGCCGCGGGTTCGCGAACTTCCTCATGTGCCGTGAGTGCGGCTGCGTCCCGGAGTGCCCGCACTGCAGTTGCGCGCTCACCTACCACGAGCGCGGCCACTTCCTCGCCTGCCACACCTGCGGCCGCACCTGGCCCGTCCACGCCTTCCCGCACCCGTCGAGCTCCTGCCCCAACTGCGGCAGCCGCTACATGGGCGCCTACGGCATCGGGACCCAGCGCGTGGAGGACGAGCTCGCCCAGATCCTGCCGCCCTCCGTGCGCGTCATCCGCATGGACGCCGACACCACGCGGACGAAGGGCGCCCACCAGCGCCTCCTCGAGGAGTTCGACGCCGCCGACTCGGCCGTGCTCGTGGGCACGCAGATGATTGCGAAGGGCCTCGACTTCCCCGAGGTCACGCTCGTGGGCGTCATCAACGCCGACACGATGCTCAAGCTGCCCGACTTCCGGGCCGCCGAGAGGACCTACGACCTCCTCGAGCAGGTGGCTGGCCGTGCGGGGCGCGGCGACGTCCCCGGCCAGGTCATCGTCCAGACCTACTGGGCGAGCCACCCCGCCATGCGCGCCGTCGCGTCCCACAACCGCGACCTGTTCCTCGAGGCGGAGCTCGCCGAGCGCGAGGACGCGGGCTACCCGCCCTTCTCCCGCCTGGGCAACGTCGTCTTGTGGGGCCGCTCGGAGGACGCGGTGCGCAAGGCGTCCGCCGACTACGCCCAGGCCGTCCGCGACGCGGTGGCGGGCCGGCCGGGCTGGGAGGTCCTGGGCCCCACGGACTGCGTGAAGGCCCGCGCGAAGGACTTCGTCCGCCGCCACGTGATGGTCAAGGCGCCCGTGGATGCCGACTTGGGCCAAGTCTTGGGGCAAGCCGCGTCCTCCCTCGGGAGGCTCCAAGGTATTAACATGAGTGTGGACGTCGACGCATACGACATGATGTAGACTCGCGGGGCCGCGCCGGCCCTTCTCGACGCCGGCGAGGGCGCCCCGCCCAGGACCGCAAAGACAGGAAGGAGACCCGCAATGGGCCTTTTGGACGATATCGTGCTGAGCCCCGACGAGAGGCTCGAGTCGGAGTGCGAGCCCATCGAGGAGATCGACCAGGACGTGGCCGACCTCGCCGACCGCATGCTCAAGATCATGTACGCCGCCGAGGGCTGCGGCCTCGCCGGCCCCCAGGTGGGCGTGCTCAAGCAGATCGTGGTCATCGACTGCGACTACTCCGGCAAGGGCAGCAAGAAGAACCCCTACGTGCTCATCAACCCCAAGGTCATCAAGGCCGACGGCGAGCCGCGCGACTTCCAGGAGGGCTGCCTCAGCTTCCCGGGGATCAACGTCACGGTGACGCGCCCCTCCCACGTGGTCGTCCAGGCCTACGACCTCGACGGCGACCTCATGCAGTACGAGGCCGAGGGCAACCTCATGGCCGTGTGCCTGCAGCACGAGATCGACCACCTGCACGGCGTGACCATGGTCGACCACCTGACCCCGATCAAGCGCGCCGAGGCCATGCGCGAGTACGACGAGGCCGTCGCCGCGGGCGCCCGCCCCGGCGAGACCGAGGTCGCCGAGTAGCCGACGCAAAGAAGACCCTGCGAGGAGGCAGACATGCGCGTTGTATTCATGGGCACGCCCGATTTCGCCGTGCCGTCGCTCAAGGCGCTCGCCGCCGCCG
>DJRK01000013.1:22896-23495 GCA_002440065.1 Atopobium sp. UBA6362
CCCGTCAAGGCCGCGGCGGAAAAGCTCGGCATCCCCGTCTTCGAGACGTCGCGCATGACGCCCGAGGCCAAGGCCGCCCTCGCCGAGGCCGCGCCCGACGTCGTCTGCGTCGTGGCCTTCGGCTGCATCCTGCCCGACGACGTGCTCGCCGCGGCGCCGCTCGGGGCCGTGAACGTGCACGCGTCGCTCCTCCCGCGCTGGCGCGGGGCCGCCCCCATCCAGCGCTCCATCCTGGCGGGCGACGAGCGGACAGGCGTCTCGATCATGCGCGTGGCCCATGAGCTCGACGCGGGCGCCTGGTGCGCGCAGGTGGGCGTGGAGATCGGCCGCAAGGGCTGCGACGAGCTCACCTCAGAGCTCGCCCAGGCGGGCGCCGCGGCGCTCGTGGACGCGCTGCCCAAGCTGGCGGACGGCTCTGTCGAGTGGCACGAGCAGGACCCCGCCGGCGTGACGCTCGCCGCCAAGGTGCGCAAAGACGAGATGCGCCTCGACCCCGCCGACGCCGTTGCCGCGAACGCCCGCCGCGTGCAGGCCTCGGGCGACACGGCCCCGGCACGCTGCGTCGTCGCGGGCAAGGGCGTGCGCGTGATGTCCGCGGT
>DJRK01000052.1:0-3814 GCA_002440065.1 Atopobium sp. UBA6362
AAGGGAGCATCACCCGCAGGAACGGCGGAGCACTGCCACTCAATATTGTATCAAACATATGTACGATATCAGAATGCTGCGGCCTCTTTTTTCACATCGACGCAGCCGGTCCACGGCGCTAGCACGCGGTGGTGAGCCAGTCGCTGTCGGGGCGGCAAATCAGGCGCGCATTGGTGTATGCCTGCTCGATGGTCAAGATGGTTTGCCCCTGGTAGATGCCCGATTCTTGCAGCTGCACCACCAGGGCGGCGTCAGCGTGTTGCTCGTCGATCAGGCACAGCGGCAGAAGCAGGCTCATGGAATTCGCGCGCGGGTAGTACGACGGAATGGCCGTTTTGAAATTCCAGCGCACGCGGCGACGCGCGATGTCGATGGCGTCTTCCAGGCGGTTGCGCAGCGTGCGGTAGACGCGCGAGTCGGTCTCGATGATGTCGGAAAGTTGCTCGTAGAGCGATTCGCAGTCGACGGACGCGCAGGTTTGTATGGCCTCGATGGCCGAAACCGCTTCAACGCTTTGAGAGAGCTCCTGCGCGAGGAACTCGAGCGGCAGGCGATCGACGTTGTCGATGAGCATGTGCTCGAAATCGACCTGCAGCTCGCGCGACGGGTCGAACAGCAGATCCTCGATTTTGTGTGTTTTGCAACTTTGATTTTTAGGTTTTCACAACTTATTTGTTTCGGGTTTCACGCTTTCCGGCAAAGGCGCCCGACCGGCCCCTAGCCCTCCGACCTGCCCATCATGAGGGCCTCCTCGAACCGCCTGCTCTGGCCGCCGAACTCGACGAGGCGCCCGTGATGCATGATGCGGTCGATGGTGGCCGTCGCCAGGTGCGCGTCGCCGAGCACCGTCCCCCATTTGCCGAACTCGATGTTGGTGGTGACGATCATGCTCCTGCTCTCGTACGTGGCGGACATCACCTGGTACAGCAGCCTCGCCCCGTCGACGTCTATGGGGATGTACCCGTATTCGTCGATTATCAGCAGGTCGGCCCTTGCTATATCCCTGAGGAGGGCCTCGAGCCTGTTGTCGGCGACCGCGGACTTCAGCGCCATCACCAGCGACGCCGTCTCGAAGTAGCGCACCCCGTACCCGCGCTCGGTCGCCAGCACCCCGAGCGCTATCGACAGGTGGGTCTTCCCGCGCCCGCACCCGCCGTAGAACACGAAGTCCTGGGCGGCTTCGACGAATCCCAGCGACAGCATGTCGTCGACCGTGTAGCCGTCCGGCATCGACACCTCCGCGAAGTCGAAGTCCGCCACGGACTTGACGGCGGGGAACCTGGCCCGCTTCAGCAGCCTGGCCTTCCTGTTCTCGTCCCTCGTCGCGTTCTCCCTTCTTATCAGGTCGCACACGGCGGCGAGCTGGCCGCGCGTCGCGCCCTTGGCGAAGGCCGCCACCGTGGTGCCCGTGAAGTACATGGTCCTCGCCAGCGCCGAGAACTCGGCCTCGAGCTGGCCGCGAGTCATCTGGTCGGCCTCCATCACTCCTCCTTCGCGAACACTGCGTCGTACATCCCCAGGTCGGGAGCGTCGTCGTAAGATATAGACCCCTGCCCGCCGGCCACGAGCGCGGCCGCGACGGCGACGTCCGCCTCGCTCGGGACGCCTTCGGCCGCCAGGGCGGCCATCGCGCTCGCGGTGGCCGCGAACCCCGACGCGGCGCTCACGTCGCGCATCATCCTGAGCATGGCGCCGCGGTCGGCCGCGCCCATCGAGTCCATCGCGCGCGACAGCGATTCGGGCAGGGACGCCCGCACCGCGCTGTTGCGCCAGCCGCCGGGCTTGCGACAGAGCAGGGCGAGCTGGGACATCGGGTCGCTGGCCCTGGTCGGCGCGTCGCCGTAGGCCCGGTCGAACGTCGCTATCGGCGAGCCGTCGGGCTCGTAGAACGACGCCTCGAACGCCCCGAGCTCGGCGATGACGCGCCGTTGGCCCAGTTCCGGCCCCAACGGGTAGCGGTGCCTTCCGTCGACCACCGCGTCCCCGTACTTGTCGGTCTTGAACGCGCGCACGCTCACCGCCTTGAACGGCTTCTCCGGCAGGTCGGCCATGGCCGCCATGTCCTCCATGAACAGCTGGCTTTCCGGCTCGCCCTTGGCGTAATGGGGCTTGTCGGCCCTGGCGAGGCATTTTCCGAGCAGCCTTTTGTTGTAGAGGCGGAGGCCGTCGACGCGCGGCATCGGCACGAACAGGTTGCGCCTGATCGCGCCCACGGCGTTTTCCACCGAGCCCTTCTCGTTGCCCGAAGCGGGATTGCAGAAGGTGAACTCGAATCCGTAGTGGGCGGCGAACCTCTCGAAGGTGTCGGCCGTCCTGACGGCGTCGCCGACGCGCCTCCCGACGCCGGTGGCGTTGTCGAACACGAGCCTCAGCGGCACGCCGCCGCAGAACTCGAACACGGCTTTGAGCCCCTCGCACACGCACTCCGACGTCTCGCCCCAGAAGCATTGGGCGAGCGACACGTTCGAGAAGGGGAACGTGACCACGAGGTAGTGCACCTCGCGCACCACGCCCAGGACCCTGAAGTCGCACACGCCGAAGTCCACCTGGGCCTCGGCGGGCGCCCATTCCAGGTTGAGGAACTGCCCCCTCGCGGCTTTCATCTGGGATTTCCTCTCTTTCACGTATTTTTGCACGGTCGTGTAGCCGCCGTCGTATTCGCATTCCGCGACGAGGCGCTCGAAGATCCTGGTCGCGGTGTGGCGCTGCTTCGCGCGCCGCTTCCTGTCGTCCGCGAGCCACGAGTCGATGACGCCTTTGTACGGATCGAGCTTGGACGCCCTCGCCTTCCTCTGCTTTGACGCTTGCGGCGAGAAGTCGTCCATGTCGCGGTACTTGCGCACGGTGGGCTCGGACACGCCCTCATCCCTGGCGATTTCCGCGACGCTGTCGCCGTCGGCGCACCGCTGCCTGATTGATAGAATGGTTGACATGCCGATCATTTCCTTTCCGGCCTCCTTTGGTCGATCACCGAAGCAATGACCAAGGTAGGCCAACCGTGGGGAATGGTCGGCGCCTTTGCCTAAGCGGCGAAACAAACGCCGTGAATACCGAAACTTTTATCTTGTGATTTCCTGAGAAATAACGTTATCAAAAACAACAAGTGTTCAGGATGCGTCTGAGAACCCTGTGTACAGCATGCTCGAAAATGCCATGTTGGTCGTTGACGAAGAGGAGGCAAAGAAGTTTCTTGGGACAACCAGGCTTTTGCAGTTGATGGTAGACAACGGTGATGGCATCGGGCCTGCGCATCTTCGTCACTGCTATGACTCATCTCATCGCTATTACTTTGTAAGCGATCTGCTGTGTTGGAACACGAATCGTCGCTAGGGTTCTCGAAAGCAATCCCGCGCAGCCCGTACCACTAGCAATTATGTGCCCCGATGCACCAGCGAAGCAGCATCGGGGCACATCCATAAGGAGAGGAGGTGACAAGAGTGCCCACGAGGAAAGACAGCAAGGGGCGCATCCTTCGCAAAGGAGAGGGGCAGCGCCCGAACGGCCAGTACTATTTCAAGTTCAAAGACGTGAAAGGCAAGACGAAGTACAAGTACTCGTGGACGCTTACCACGCACGACCTCCCTCCCAAGGGCAAAAAGTCGGGGCCGTGCCTCCGCGAAATCGAGAAGCAGGTGCAACGCGATCTGTTTGACCGCGTTGCACCAAGCGGGATGACCGTTCTCGAATTGGTTGAAAAGTACGTCGCGACCAAGACGGCGGTGCGCCCGACTACGCGCGCGGGCTATAAGACGGTTATGAACTTTCTCGCCAAGGACGAGTTCGGAAGCAGGAAGATCGGCGATGTAACGACGCT
>DJRK01000052.1:3837-4427 GCA_002440065.1 Atopobium sp. UBA6362
ACTCGGGAAAAGCTACAGCGCGATTCATTGCATTCGAGGAGTGCTTCGCCCAGCTTTCCAGCTAGCGGAGGAAGACGACCTCATCAGGCGCAACCCGTTCAACTTCGAGCTTGCCACCGTACTCGTCAATGACTCCATTGCGCGCGAGGCCTTGTCCCCACAGGACGAGCGCAGGTTCCTCGATTTCATCAAGGGAGATAAGCATTACTCGCGATACTATGAAGCGTTCTACATCCTCTTCAACACGGGGCTGCGCATCTCGGAGTTCTGCGGCCTCACAAAATCTGACCTCGACTTCGAAAACGGAAGCATCCGCATCAACAAGCAGCTACAGAGGGGCAGCGATATGAGGTACTACATCGAACGCCCCAAAACGAAAAGCGGCGAGCGATACGTACCCATGTCCGAGGAAGTCAAAGAATGCTTCAAGGCAATCCTTCAAAAGCGTGCCAACCCACCTGTCGAGCCCGTCGTTAACGGAGTGAGCGGATTCCTGCTTCTAGACAAAAACGACATGCCGAAGGTTGCGATGCACTGGGAGAAGTACTTCCAGCTCTCCCTCCGCAAGCACAATAGCATCTACAAGAAGG
>DJRK01000109.1:0-8702 GCA_002440065.1 Atopobium sp. UBA6362
GAGGTGCTCGACACCTTCCGCGCCATCGGCCAGATCCAGCGCAAGAGCGGCGTGAACGCCGCCCGCCGCTACATCATCTCCTTCACCAAGTCGGCCCAGAACGTCGCCGACGTCTACGAGCTCGCGCGCCTCGCCTTCTCGCACGAGGAGGACATCCCCGTGCTCGACGTCATCCCGCTGTTCGAGCAGCTCGAGGACCTCTTGGGCGCCGTCGACACGCTCGACGAGATGATCAAGCTCCCCGACGTCCAGCGCAGGCTCGCCCAGACCGGCGGCCGCCTCGAGGTCATGCTCGGTTACTCCGATTCCTCCAAGGACGCGGGCCCGACGTCCGCGACGCTCACGCTCCACGCCGCCCAGGCGGCCATCGCCGAGTGGGCCGACAAGAACGGCATCGACCTCATCCTCATGCACGGCCGCGGCGGCGCCGTGGGCCGCGGCGGCGGCCCCGCCAACCGCGCGGTCCTCTCTCAGCCCAAGGGCTCGGTCAACTGCCGCTTCAAGCTCACCGAGCAGGGTGAGATCATCTTCGCCCGTTACGGGGACCCGACGTTGGCCCGCCGCCACATCGAGTCCGTCGCCGGCGCGACGCTGCTGCAGTCGGCGCCCTCTATCGAGTGGACGAACACCGACTCCACGGCGAAGTACTCCGAGCTCGCGGCCGCGCTCGACTCGGCCTCGCACGAGCGCTACCTCGACCTTTTGAACACCGAGGGCTTCGCCGAGTGGTTCAGCACCGTCACGCCGCTCACCGAGGTCGGCCTCATGCCCATCGGCAGCCGCCCCGCCAAGCGCGGCCTCGGCGCGAAGTCGCTCGACGACCTGCGCACGATCCCGTGGATCTTCTCCTGGTCGCAGGCCCGTATCAACTTGGCCGCGTGGTACGGTCTGGGCACGGCTTGCGAGAAGTACGGCGACCTCGCCAAGCTCAAGGCCGCCTACGCCGAGTGGCCGCTCTTCACGACCTTCATCGACAACATCGAGATGTCGCTGTCCAAGACCGACGAGCGCATCGGACGTCTCTACCTCTCGCTCGGCGACCGCGAGGACCTCTCCAAGAAGGTCCTCGACGAGATGGAGCTCACGCGCAAGTGGGTCCTGGCCATCGTGGGCGACGAGTGGCCGCTGCAGCACCGCCGCGTGCTCGGCCCCGTCATCCGTATGCGCCTGCCGTTCGTCAACGTCCTCTCCGTTACCCAGGCGCTCGTGCTCCGCACGCTGCGCACCAAGGGCGACAAGCTCACGCCCGAGGAGAAGGAACGCTTCATATACCTGATCCTGTGCACCGTCTCCGGCGTTGCCGCCGGCCTGCAGAACACGGGGTGATGCGCGCCTTTTGCGGCTCGTAACGCGCCCCCTGGTGCCTCCCGCTTTCCCAAAGCTCAGCGCTCGCTTTGCTCGCTCGCTGCGCGAAATCGCTTGGGAAAGCGGAAGGCCCCAGGGGGCGCTTCGTTGTCGCTACGTGGTTGCCAGCGGGTCGACGGTTCGTAGAGCTCTCAGCGGGTGAGTAATTTTGGGGACAGGTTCGAAAAGTGCTCATTTGAGCACTTTTCGAACCTGTCCCCAAAATTGATCAGGCGAGCTTGGTGGCGATGGGGTTAGCGAGCACGTCGGTCGAGTGGGGAAAGGACTCGCTTTTACGAAAAATACGCCAATTGTGGGCTTTGTTTTGGGAACCCCTGGTAGAACGATTGCGAGCAATCGTTCTACCAGGGGTTTTGTTGTGGCACGGACCGGGGCTACTCGAGGGGTTCGGATTCATCCCCGCAATTCGCGACTTTTTTGAGCGGGGCCGCTGATTTGGGGCGCCGCGGCCCGTCGTTTGGCCGTGCAGGTCGATGATTTTGAGATAGGTTCAAATTAGTTGGTAAAAACCTTGGTTAACTCTTGCGTCCGTTTGGAGTTAGTACTAACTTACTTAACAGATGTTTAGTTAACGACCACCAACTTCTTCGCGGCGAGCGGTTGCAACCGTTCCGTGAGCGGGGATAGAGGAGGCAAAAGATGGCTGCAGAAGCTGCAATGAGCGCTGACGCCGCGTCCGTCGGCGCGCCCGCGACGGTCTCGGGGGCGCTGCCCCTCGCCATGCTCGGCGAGGACGAGCACGCGGCCGTGTCCAAGGTGAGGGGCGGGGCAGAGCTCCGCAAGCACCTCGCCGACCTCGGCCTCGTCGAGGGCGCGGACGTCAAGGTCATCTCCCGCGTGAACGGCGACGTCATCGTGGACGTCAAGGGCGCCCGCCTCGCGCTCAACCGCACCATGGCCTCGCACGTCATGGTCTCACTTTAGGTTCGTCTCCCGCCTCGGCTCACAGGGGCGGGTGCGTGCACTTTTGAAGGGCTTCTCGCCGCGCCAGGGCGGGGAGCATGGGAGAAAGGGATTTGATGGCAACTCTCAAGGAAGTGAAGGTGGGGCAGAGCGCGACCGTCGCCAAGCTCACCGGCACCGGTGCCCTCAAGCGCCGGATCATGGACATGGGCCTCACCAAGGGCACCCGCGTCTATGTGAGCAAGGTGGCTCCCCTGGGCGACCCGATCGAGCTCACCGTCCGCGGCTACGAGCTCTCCGTCCGTCGCGACGAGGCCGCCAACGTCGAGGTCGTCGACGTGGCCGACGGCCAGTAGGACGCGGCTTCGCAGTAGTACGTGGTTTACTTTTTGAGGTCTCAGACCTCTTTTTTCGGGAGAGCGAGTTACCTCTCTCTAACTCGATTACCTCCCGGAACGCGTACCAATCGTCACCGCGACGCCCCTAAAGCACGAAGCAAGAAAGGCTAGGAATGGCACAGACTTTCATCGGCCTTGCCGGCAACCCGAACTGCGGCAAGACCACGCTCTTCAACGAGCTCACCGGCTCGAACGGCTACGTCGGCAACTGGCCCGGCGTCACCGTCGAGAAGAAGCAGGCTAAGTGGCGCGCCGACAAGGACGTCACTTTCGTCGACCTGCCCGGCATCTACTCCCTCTCCCCGTACACCCCCGAGGAGGTCGTCTCCCGCGACTACATCGTCAATGAGCGCCCCGACGCCCTCATCGACCTCATCGACGTCACGAACCTGGAGCGCAACCTCTACCTGACCACGCAGGTCCTCGAGGCCGGCCGCCCGGTCGTCATCGGCCTGAACATGTGCGACCTGCTCAAGGAGCGCGGCGACGTCGTGGACGTGGCCAAGCTCTCCGAGCGCCTGGGCGTGCCCGTGCTCGAGGTCTCCGCCCTCCACAACCAGGGCGTCGACGAGCTCGTCCGCGCCGCCTGCGCCGCGAAGAAGCCCGCGACCGGCACCAAGTGCTTCACCGCCGAGGTCGAGGACGCCCTCTCGCAGATCGCCGAGAAGATCTCCGGCAACTGCGACGCGGACCTCTCCCGCTGGTACTCCATCAAGGTCTTCGANNCGCGACGCCGAGGCCATCAAGCCGCTCGAGCTCTCCAAGGAGCAGCTCGCCGCGATCGAGCCGATCATCAAGGCCGTCGAGGAGTCCCGCGACGACGACTCCGAGTCTATCATCACCTCGGACCGCTACGACTGGATCGCCGACACCATGGCGGCCTGCGTCAAGAAGGCCCCCAAGAAGCTCACGACCTCCGAGAAGATCGACAAGATCGTGACCAACCGAATCCTCGGCCTCCCGATCTTCGTCTGCATCATGGTGCTCGTGTACTACATCTCCATCTCCACCGTGGGCACCGCCGCGACCGACTGGGTGAACGACAACCTCTTCGGCGACGGCTTCTTCGTGAACGGCGCCTCCCAGGAGCAGTACGAGGCCGACGAGGAGGAGTGGGCCGACAACCACTACTCCGACCAGGTCGACGGCTTCATCGCCGCGGCCGACGAGGCCGGCCTCGCCACCGAGGACGTGAACGACGCCGTCTCCGCCCTGGCCGAAGACCCTGAGGACGCCGACGCCATGGCGACCGTCGAGGACTTCGCCGCCGAGGCCAAGGCCGCCGACGTCGTCGCGACCGACGTGCCCGTCCACGACGAAGACGGCAACTTCCTTCTCGCCGCTGAGGACGAGGACGCCGATCCCGAGGTCGTGACCAACCTCGACGCCGACGGCGAGCCCGTGCTCGAGGCCGGCCAGCAGCTCGAGGTCATCGACTCCGTCGACCCCGACGCCTTCGTGGCCGCCGTCGAGGGCACGACCGAGGAGCCCTCCGCCTCCGACTACGACGGCTTCGTGCCCTCCATCCCCGACGCCGTCTCCGGCTGGCTCGAGGACGCCGGCGCCTCCGACGTCGTGAAGTCCCTCGTCATCGACGGCATCATCGGCGGCGTGGGCTCCGTCCTGGGCTTCATCCCGCAGATGTTCGTCCTCTTCGTCCTTCTTTGCTTCCTTGAGGACTGCGGCTACATGTCCCGCGTCGCCTTCGTCATGGACCGCGTGTTCCGCCGCTTCGGCCTATCCGGCAAGTCCTTCATCCCGATGCTGATCAGCTCCGGCTGCGGCGTCCCGGGCGTCCTGTCCACCAAGACCATCGAGAACGAGAAGGACCGCCGCATGACGGCCATGCTCACCACGATGATCCCCTGCGGCGCCAAGACCCCGATCATCGCCCTCGTCATGGGCGTCCTCATCGGCGGCTCCGATGCCTGGTGGGTTGCCCCCATGTTCTACTTCATGGGCATCGCGGCCATCATCATCTCGGCCATCATGCTGAAGAAGACCAAGCCCTTCCAGGGCGAGCCCGCCCCGTTCGTCATGGAGCTGCCCAACTACCACTTCCCGACGATCAAGTCCTGGTGGCTGCACGTGTGGGAGCGCGTCTCGGCCTACATCAAGAAGGCCGGCACGATCATCTTCGCGGCCGCGGTCGTGGTTTGGTTCCTGTCTAACTTCGGTTTCGCCAACTGGGACGGCGGCAACGGTGCCTTCGGCTTCCTGTCCGCCATGGACGGCGCCGGCGACGACTTCATGGATTACTCGCTGCTCGCGGCCATCGGCGGCTTCCTCGGCATCATCTTCGCCCCGCTGGGCGCCGATACCTGGCAGGCCACCGCTGCTTCCATCAGCGCCCTGATCGCCAAGGAGAACCTCGTCTCCACCTTCGGCGCCCTCTACGGCCTGGGCGACGCCACCGAGAACTCCGTCTCGATGTGGCAGGGCTTCGCGGCCATGTTCACCGATCCCCAGGGCGTCCTTCACGCCGGTGCCATGTGCGCCTTCGTGGCCTTCAACATGCTCGACGCCCCGTGTTTCGCCGCCATGGGCACCATCCGCCGTCAGATGGACGACGCCAAGTGGTTCTGGTTCGCCATCGGCTACCAGTGCGTCTTCGGCTGGGTCATCGGCATGATGATCAACCAGTTCTACGAGCTCATCGTCTTCGGCAACTTCGGGTTCTGGACGGTCGTCGCGTTCATCGCGCTCGCAGGCATCCTGTTCCAGCTCTTCCGCCCCGCGCCCAAGTGGGACAAGAAGGACGACAAGATCCTGACCGACCTCACCGAGGAAGCCGCCTAAGCACGGCGACCCAAGGGGCTCCGTCGCTTGATCGAAGCCTCGAGTGAACAGAGGGGCGGGCCGGTCGCGCAGCTGCGCCCGCCCGCCCCTCTTCGCGTTTCCGCCGTCCCGAATCGCGCCGGTCGCCGCGAACCCCGCGATTGCCCCACGTGCCCAAACGCCCCAAAGCTCAAATGCCTGATTGCCCCAAACGCCCATCCGCCGAGCCGAAGGGAACGCCCCATGACCCTGACCGCCACCTATGCCCCGGACGCCTCGATCGAGGCCCCGAGCAGCCAAGAAGTGCGCCTGCTCGCCGTGGGCGCCGGCGAAGAGGCCTCCCTCGGCAGCGTGCTCTCCCGGGCCGAGGGCTCGCGCGTGCTCGTGCGCTGCGCGAAGGGGCGGCTCTGCGTGGGCGACGACGGACGGGTCGTCTCTCCCGGCCAGGCGTTCGTTTGGGAGGCGGGCGTGCTCGTGCGCGTGCTGGAGGCACCGGTCAAGGCCGTCGTGCTCGTCGTGCCGCGCGGCCTTCTTGCCGCCGCGCCCGTGGGCCGGCCGCTCGACCGGGAAGGCGAGGCGGCCCGCGCCGTCGACGACCTCATGGTCGCCTGGGGCTCGGGCGACGCCGACGCGGTGGGCGGGCGCGTGCGCGAGCTCCTGCGCGCGTTTTCGGGCGCGGAGCCCGTGCGCTCCGCACGGACGGCGGCCGCCTACGCGGCGCGCGAGCACATGGGGGAGCGGCTTTCGCGGCCGTCCACGATTCCCATGCTCGCCGAGGCGTGCGGGGTCTCGCCCACGGTCTTGAAGGAGGCGTTCCGGGCCGAGTTCGGCCTGCCCATCTACGAGTGGTGCCGACGGCTGAGGATGCTTGCCGCGGCCGACCTCCTCGCCGGCGGGACCGACTCGGTGGGCGCGATCGCCCGCGCGGTGGGCTACTCGAACGCGTCCAAGTTCGCCCGGGCCTTCTGCGAGGTCGAGGGCGTCTCGCCGAGCGCCTACCGCGCGTGAGCGGCCGGCCCCGTCGCGCTCGCGCGCTCCCTGCGAACGAGTTAACCCCGGCTCGTCCGAATGGAGCAAAGCGTTTACCTGGCGTTTGTTGCGACCATAATCAGGGAGAAGCACTTCTTTGCATTCGTTCATCCGTTGATTGGAGACTCACATGAAGACTGGTTGGTTCGTCGCTATGGGCGCCGCCGCCGCGGGCGCCGTCGCCGGCCTCGCTTCCTCCGGCGTGCTGCACAAGGCCGCCGTCGCCACCACCTGCGCCGGCATGAAGGTCGCCGACGCCGTGACCGCCGAGACCCAGTCCATCGTCGACGACGCGAACGACGTCGCCGCCGAGGCCCGTCGCCAGGCAAAGATCGACGCCGCCGTCGAGTCGCGCCTCGCCGAGCTCGAGGACAAGATCCGCGCCGAGGTCACCGCCGAGGTCGACGCCGAGGCCAGCGAGGCGTAAGGAACACCATGCGCTTCGATATCGTATCGGAGCTGCCGGGAAGGATTCGCCTGCGCTGCGGCCGCAACCTCTTTGAGGAGGCCGAGGCGCGCGGCGTCGCATACGAGCTCATGAGCCTCGACGGTGTCACGACCGCCGAGGTTCATGCTTCCTGCGGCTCCATTCTCATGACGTTCGAGCCGGGCGCGCGCGACGCGGCGCTCGCCGCCGTGCGCTCGCTCGACCCGCTCCACCTGCCGCAGGCCGAGCCGGGCCTGGGCCAGCGCGAGAGCGCCCTCGAGGTCAGCCTCGAGAACAACCGCTTCCAGGTGGAGGTCTCCAAGCTCGTCCTGTGGCGCGTCGCCAAGAAGGTCCTGCTCCCCGTGCCCGTACGCACCATGCTCACGTGCCTGCGCGCGGCCGGCTTCGTCGTGGAGGGCCTCAAGCACCTCCTGCGCGGCGAGGTGACCGTCGAGGTCCTCGACGCGACCGCGATGGCGGCGTCGTGCCTGCGCGGGCAGTTCGGCGAGGCGGGCACGATCGCCTTCCTCCTGCAGCTCTCGGGCCTCATGGAGGAGCACGTGCAGTCGCGCGCCCACCTGGCGCTGCGCGAGGGCATGGTCGTGCGCTCCGAGAACGTCTGGGCCGTCGTCGACGGCGAGGACGTGCGCGTGCGCACCGAGGACGTCCAGCGGGGCATGGTGCTCCACCTGGGCGCGGGCTCCGTGCTCCCCGTGGACGGAACCGTCGTGGAGGGCGAGGGCGAGATCGACGAGTCGTCCATGACCGGCGAGGCCGCGCTCGTGCGCAAGGAGCCGGGCAGCACCGTCTACGCCGGCACCGCGCTCGAGGACGGCGACCTCAAGGTGAGCGTGACCGCCCCGCCGGGGGCCTCGCGCATCGACGGCATCGTGAACATGGTGGAGGAGTCCTCCGAGCTCAAGGCCGGCGCCCAGTCGCGCGCCGAGCGCCTGGCCGACGGCCTCGTGCCCTACAGCTTCCTCGCGTTCTTCGGCATCATGGCCCTCACGCGCAACATAAACAAGGCCATGGCCGTGCTCATGGTGGACTACTCGTGCGCCATCAAGCTCTCCACGCCCATCGCCGTGATGAGCGCCATGGACGAGGCCTCGCGCCGCGGCGTGACCGTGCGCGGCGGCAAGTACCTCGAGGCACTCGCCGCGGCCGACACCGTGGTCTTCGACAAGACGGGCACGCTCACCTGCGCGACGCCCAAGGTGAGCCGCGTGGTCTCGTGCTCCTCGGCTTCCGAGGACGAGCTCCTGCGCCTGGCCGCCTGCATCGAGGAGCACTTCCCGCACAGCATGGCCCGCGCGATCGTGACCGAGGCCGAGTCCCGCGGCCTCATGCACGAGAGCGAGCTCCACGCCGACGTGCGCTACGTGGTCGCCCACGGCATCGCCACGAGGGTCGGAGACGCGGACGTCTGCATCGGCAGCGCGCACTTCGTCTTCGAGGACGAGGGGGTCGAGCGGCCGGCCGGGCTGGACGGGCTTCTCGCCAGCGAGGCGGGCGCGTCCTCCACGATCTTCATCGCGCGCGACCAGGTGCTCCTGGGCTGCATCTGTATCAGCGACCCGCCGCGCGCCGAGGCCCGCGGGGTCCTGAGGCGCCTGCGCGAGCAGGGGCTCGACAACCTCGTGATGATCACCGGCGACTCCGAGGCCTGTGCGCGCCACGTCGCGGGCGAGCTCAAGCTCGACGGCTACTTTGCCCAGGTGCTGCCGGAGGACAAGGCCTCCCACGTGCAGGCGCTCAAGGACGCGGGCCACACGGTCGTCATGGTGGGCGACGGCATCAAC
>DJRK01000109.1:8850-12419 GCA_002440065.1 Atopobium sp. UBA6362
CTCATGGGCCGCATCCACGCGGACTACCGTTTCATCGTGGGGTTCAACTCGACGCTCATCGCCTTGGGCGTGGCGAGCGTCATCCCCGTGGCCACGGCGGCGCTGCTCCACAACGTGAGCACGTTCGCCATCGCGGCGAGGAACACCACGCCGCTGCTCGACCGCCCGCACCTCGAGCGCGAGGGCATGGCGGGCCGGGCACGCGTCGCCCGCGCGGCGGCGTAGCCGCTGGAGCGACNNGCGACGGCGCTGCCGCGGTCGGCGCTGCTGCGCGCGGCCGCCTTGCAAGCCAAGGGCCTTCTCCGCATCCCTATTGCCGGGGGTGCGGAGAAGGCCTTCTTTTCTTTTGCGCAGCTTAGGCGCCGAGAAGGGCGGGCTCCACGACGGTTGCCGCCCTGCTGCAGAAGGGCGCTAAACCCGCTTTTGGGCCCAAAAGGGGGCTTCTTGGGCCTATTTCCCTTCTTAACGCCCTGCTGTAGAAGGGNNAAGAAGTGCGTCGCGCCCTTCCTCGTCGCAAACGGCTGCCTCGGCGTCGCGTCCCGCGGCCTTACGCGCCCAGGAGCAGCGCCAGGTCGAGGACGGTCACGAGCACGCCGATTGCCACGAGCGCGCACGTGAGCGGGCGCGAGTTGGCGTGCCGGCCCATGACCGCGCGCGAGCTCGTGAGGTAGATGAGCACGCCGACCGTGATCGGCAGCTGAAGCGAGAGGAGCGCCTGGCTCCACACGAGCCCGCCGAAGGCGTCCTGCACGAGGAGGCACGCGCCCACCGCGACGGCGAAGCAGATCGCGACGCCCACGGACGAGTGCACGTCGTGGATGTCGTACTCCTCGTCGAACATCCCGGCGCTGATCGTCCCCGCGGCCATCCCGGCGGTGACGCTCGAGGAGAGCCCGGCGGCGAGGAGCGCCACGGCGAAGATCGTGCTCGCCGCGGGCCCGAGGATGGGGGAGAGCGTTGCTGCGGCCTGGGCGAGGTCGTCCACGACCAGGCCTTGGTTAAAGAACGTCGTCGCGGCCAGGATCACCATGGCCGAGTTGATCGCCCAGCCCACGCCCATCGAGAAGAGCGTGTCGAAGAGCTCGTAGCGGAGCCGCTCCTCCACGACGTCGTCGCCCTGCTCCTCGAAGTGGCTCGACTGCACGACCTCGGAGTGGAGGAAGAGGTTGTGCGGCATGACGACGGCGCCGAGGACGCTCGTCACGATGGCGACCGAGCCCGCAGGCATGCTCGGCGCGACCCAGCTCACGGCGGCGGCCGGCCAGTCCACGTCCACGAGCGCGAGCTCCGCCAAGAAGGACAGCCCCACGACCGAGACGAAGGCGATGATCCAGCGCTCGAGCCGCTTGTACGAGCTCGTGAAGAGCATCGCGAGCGACGCCGCGGCCACGATGACGCATCCCGCGCGCAGCGGCAGCCCAAAGAGCATCTGCAGCGCGATGGCCCCGCCGAGCACCTCCGCCATTGCCGTGGCGACGCAGGCGAGGTAGGCGGAGTCGAGCACGAAGCGGCTCGCCCAGCGGGGGAGGTGACGGTTCGTCGCCTCCGCGAGGCACGTGCCGGTAACGATGCCCAGGTGGGCGGCGTTGTGCTGCAGGACAATGAGCATGATGGTCGAGAGCGTGACGACCCAGAGCAGCCCGTAGCCGAACTGCGAGCCGGCCGCCATGTTCGATGCCCAGTTGCCGGGGTCGATGAAGCCCACGGTCACGAGGAGCCCGGGGCCTATGTGGCGAAGGATCTCCAGGCCGCCGTGCCCACCGGTCTTCTCGGCGCCGAAGGCAGCCTTGATGCGTGCGCGGACGGATGGTCGCCCGCTGTTGCGCTCAACTGACATATAAATCCTCGATTCGGCTAATTCCTACTGGAATGTGTGCATTTTGTGCTAGCCCAGTTTTATCACAACAGTTAACCTAAGTGAACTTATTCTACTTAACAGCACACGATGCGACGCACGGCGACCCCCTCTCGCCCGCGTCTGACCGGGGAAGGACGTGCCCGCACACGGACTTCCGGCATGGCACCGGGCATCATGTCGTTAACTTCGCCTCAAGCGGATGCGGACCCTCTCCCCGCGCCGGCTTCAGGCAAAGCCCGCGCCGTCGGCCTCCCAGGACCGGCGGCGCATTTTTGTGTGCGCTGAGCACGGGGGCAGGCGCTTATTGCATTGAAGTTAACCAAGGTGTACTCTGCACTAACGCCGAGACAGTTAGACAAAGCTAACAACTAAGGACGAAGAAGATCGGAGCGCACGTGGGACAAGGCATCGACATCTGTATGGGGGATCCCAGGGAGGCGACGACGCTCGAGGAGAGCGTCGAGTCCGAGTTCGTGCGGACGCTCGTGGCGCAGGCCGGCCTTGTGATCTGGGGCGCGAAGCCCGCTGCGATCTTTGGGTTCACGCCGCGCGCCTGGAAAAGAGGCGATGCGGGCCGCAAACGCTGGCTCTCTGCGCGGCTCTTCTCGATTTACGAGCGCGCCACGAGGGCATATGGCGTTCGTCTGGCATGGCTCGCCGCGCACGGGGAGGGCTGCATGCTGCTCGCTTGGCGCCCGAGCCAGGTCGAGGGGCTTCTTCGCGATTCTGCGACGAGCGCGCTGCTCGAGGAGGTCGGCCTGCCGACCGGGTCTGGACGCGAGCTCGTCTCGGCGCTTATCGGGCGGCTGCGCTCGTACTACTCCGGCAAGGCCGCGTTCCCGCACGAGATCGGGCTCGTACTGGGCTATCCGGTCGAGGACGTCCGCGGTTTCATGGCCGACGGCGGTCGCGGCGCCAAGGCCGTGGGCCGTTGGCGATGCTACGGCGACGTTGAGGCGGCCCGCGCCCGCTTCGCCGAGCTCGGGCGCTGCGAGCGGGCCTGCAAGCAGCTCTACTCCGCAGGCGTCCCCGTGCGGGAGCTGCTGCGTATGGGCGCGGCGTAGGTTGGCGCGCGGGCAAACGTGCGCGCAGGTCACCATTTCCACATGGCTCTTATTGGCAGTTTATATACAAAAGGAGAAACCACTATGAGCAAGATCGCCGTTGTGTACTGGACGGGAACCGGAAACACCGAGACCATGGCGAACGCCGTTGTCGAAGGCGCTGCCGCCGCGGGCGCCGATGCCAAGGCCATCCTCGTCTCCGACTTCGCCGCCTCCGACGTCGCCGATTACGACGCCGTTGCCTTTGGCTGCCCCGCGATGGGCGCCGAGGAGCTCGAGGGCGATGAGTTCGAGCCGGTCTGGGAGGCGTGCAAGGACGTCCTGGGCGAGAAGCCCGTCGCGCTCTTCGGCAGCTACGGCTGGGGCGGCGGCGAGTGGATGGACTCGTGGAAGGACGACGCGGAGTCTGCTGGACTCAAGGTCGTCGATACCCTCATCGCGAACGAGGCGCCCGACGACGAGGCCGTTGAGGCCTGCCAGGCCCTCGGCCGTGCCCTCGCGGAGGCGTAGGCGGGTATTTCCGAGCTCGTCCGGTCCTAGATAGCGCTGTCGAGGCCCCCTGCAAGCACGATTCCCGCTTGCAGGGGGCCTCGATGCGTAAAACTCTGATTTTTCCGACATTTATATCGGAACCCTCAGGTATAGAG
>DJRK01000020.1 GCA_002440065.1 Atopobium sp. UBA6362
GGGCTCATGGAGTCGGACTGGACCGTCAGCGGGGTGAAGCCGGCGATGTTCGACACACTCCCGTCCTCGCGCGTCGCCAAGGTGGTGAACGCATACAGCGCGGCCACAAGGATGATGATCCACATGACGACGCTCAGGGCGATTCCGGCTGCCTTCTTTACTGCTTGCATACCTATCCTTACTGCTCCTCGACGCCCTCAAAGCGCAACGAGATCGAATAATCCGCTCCTTTAAGCATGTTAGTGCAATTGGGGTCCCTCCCCTCGAGCCAGATGCGAACGGTTACCGGTTTGTCGGTGTTCGCAAGAAGCCCGAACATTTTTGATGCCTCAGCGGTCTCGGACCCCAGACCAAAGACCGTCGCCGCACCGTCAGACGATGACGTGTCGCCCAGGTTGGGGTCGTACACCCACGTCTGGTCATCGGTGGTGAAGCTCATGCGCATAGCCAGCGGAAGCGTCTCGACGTTCGAGATGAACCGCGTGCCCGCCGCCCCATCCTCGCCGTCTGCGCCCGTCAGATGAACGACGGTGTCCTCTTGGGACATGAAGTGAAGCGTGAACTCAAGGTAAGCCCCCGAGCTCGCCTCCGCCGCGCTGCCGTCCTCAAAGGTGAACGTCCGGTAATCGCTCGTCGTCACCGGCTGCAGCGTCGAGGCATCTACGCTCACGCCCAAATCCGATTGGATCCGGTTAGAGATCTGATCGAACCCCAGCGTCTTCACGTAGTCGTCGAAGCTCTCGTGCGCATCCAAGTCGAACCTCAGCGAGTTGCCGCCCGTCACGTTCATGGCAAGCGAGCGCGCCTTGGCCCTATCCGCGATCGAGAACCACGCAAACGAAGCTGCGGCCACCGCGACGAGGGCAAGAAGCACGAGCATGACCGTGCCCGCGAGCTTGTGGCGCATCTCATCATTGCGGCTCGCCGCCTCATCGGGCACCGTCCGCCCACGGTCTTTGTATCTCCCGGCCATCACGCCCCCTGCCCGTCAAGAGCCGCAAAGAGGTTCAAGCTGAGCGCCCCCGGGCTGTCATCGAGATAATCGGCCGAATCCGGGTCGGTACCCTCGATATAGAAGTACACGTCCATCCGATACGTCTGCCCCAGCTCCATGGCCAGCAGCTCGTTTGAGGGCCGCGAGGCGTCCTCGCCGCCGCCGATCTCATAGTCGTCGTAGGTCGTGGAAGGGTCGCTCGCGCACGCAAGCTGGCCTCCCGACCAGCCCAGCACCATCCCATCGCGGTAAGACGGCAGGTCTATCGGCGCCGTCATAGGATGTTCGGCGCGGTGAGCACTCGCCGAGTCGTCAAGCCGGAAGATGAGGGTCTTCTCAACGCTTCCGCCCCGGGAAAACTTGATGCCGATGCGACTCGCCCGCAAAAGCGTCTGGTCCGACCCCGAGGGCACCGGAGCGTCACGCAAATAGAGCCTGACCACGCCGCCCATGGTACTGGCTGCGTTACCGGTCAAGTCTGCCCGCAGGTACACCCACCCGTGGTAAAAATCCTCGCCGTCGGGGGCTTGCTCAAAGACGGTTGCCTGGCCGTTGCCGTTCGTGAGCGTGCAACGGGCGAAACCGTCGAGGTCAAAGGTCGAGACCGGGTAAAGCCTCTTTGTCCCTCCGGCATCTACCGAAGCGTCAGCGGAGGTAAGCGCGTACTCTTCCGACCCGGACCAGCCCCCGTCACCCGTGGCGCTCATTTGGAAAGATAGCGCGTCGGAATCGCTTTGCACAGACACCTCATTCGTGTTCACGCGCGAGTTGCTCGTGAACCAGGCATAGGTTGCCACAATCGCCACGGCAAAAATAGCGACCAGCGCAATCAGCTTGCTTGCAAGCCTCGTTTTCGCCCTGTTCTCATCATCTGCGCGCACTGTGCACCCCCTATGCCTTCGTCGCGCCAAAGGCGAACTTGAGCTGGAGACTCCTGCTCTGCGCCTCATCAATGCAGTTCTCGTCGCAACCTTCCATGTACACGAAGTACCTGACCGTAGCGACCTCGTTGCTCGAAAGCCTCACCAGAGGCGTCGCCCCCGACCGAGCCGAGACAGCGTCGTCTCCCGACGCGTCCGCGGCATAAGAGGACATGCTCACCGCCGGGTCTGCGACGTAGCTCCAGGAACCGCCCCCTGAAACGACGACGTCGGGCTGGGCCGTCGTCCTTCGAGACGTCGCCCCGGCCGTTGAGCCCAAGTCATCGCATGTAAATATATAGGTCGATGAACCCGAGCCCGACTCAATGATCATCCCCACGCGAAGCGCGGCAAGTAGCTGCGGGTCAGAAGACACGCTCATCTGCTCCGGAAGCAAGAAAACATTGAGCGAGCCGCCACCGCACTGCAGATAGAACGTCCCTTCCAGGACATAGTTCGACGCCGAGCTTCCATAGTTCGCGTAATCGGTATTGATTCCCGCGGGATTCTGGAACGTCGCACCCCAGAAATAGCTCAAGTCTGCCGTAGACACCGGATACAAAGTCTTATCGGCAGCGTCGAGGGCGCATTCCTTATCCCAAGGCCCGTTGGCGGACAGCGAGATAAGAAGGTCGGAGCTCGAATCGCTCACCGTATGTGCAGTCGGCGTGACGTTCGTAAAACGCGAGCTCGAGAACCAAGCGTACGTTGCGTAGCTCAACGAAAGCGCCAGAACGATCATCGTAAAGGCGATGCCAAAAAACTGACGGCGGGCTGCCGTGACGAGCTCATCACGCTGAGAAGTACTCTCCATGTCAGATTTCTTCATCATTCGTGATCGCCCGCAAAGTGAATCGCGAGAGACTGGAGGCTTGTTGCGGCAAGGTTGTTCGTGCAGTCCTCGTCGCAGCCCTCTAGCCAGACATACACATCTACTTGCACAGGCGTACCATGCTCCTGCCCATCGGCAGCAGCCGGAAGCGAGCAGATCTTCTTTGACCCAGGAAGGAGTTCAAGCTTTCCGGTCGTCTCGTCGTAACTGCAATAATTCGAGGAATCCAGGAGCTTGCCGGAGAAGTCCACGGTCGAGCCATCGGATTTCGTGCTATCAAGCACAGAGCCTTCCCGGCCGTTCAAAGTGTTATATCGTTTCTCAGGGTTATGGTCCTGAGTGAGCTCAAATACGTACTGGTCGACGATGGGCTGGTTCTCACCCGGAGAATGCACCAAAAGGCCCACCCTCAACGCAGTAGAGATGGGATTGTTCCAGTCCTGCTCCTGGTAAGCAATATCCGACACATACACATCGGTCGCAAGAGAACTTGTCGTAAGGTACAGGGAGGTCTCGTAGTAATCCGACCTCTGGGCGGGTGCGAAAACGCTTGCAAACAGCGAGCTCTGAGTTGTCCCTCCCGTAAACCCCGTCACAACCTGAAAGCCATTCTGGATGTTATCGGTCGAAACCGGATTCAGCAGCCCCTCGAACGAAAGTCCCGCATTCGTCTTGTAATCACCGTTGTACTCATTCGATATCAAGAAGGACACACCGGTACCGGCCGCCATCTTCACGTCGGTAACATGTCGGGACGCGTTATAGATATACCAGGCATACGTACACACAACACAGGCAAGAAGCGCAGCAACAAGAATCACGGCTTTACGGCGAAAGCGTTTCTTGAGCTCCTTCGTATCCTGCATCGCGTCTACCCTCCCTTAAAGAAAGACAAAATGTCATAGGAGGTATAAATTCTACGCGAAACACCACGTAAATAGTAGAGTTCGAACCCGCACACCATCAATATGCGCCAAGAAACCCTGTTACTCGCTAAACAGAAAAGAGGGCCCGGGGCGAAACCCCGGGCCCTCAGGCATCGTGCGATGAATCAAACAGAAAGAGCCCCTTCGTGGCCGGCGGCGCCCTGCTCTCCCACGG